>DATGCS010000075.1:0-9282 GCA_035311685.1 Wenzhouxiangellaceae bacterium | reverse complement strand
AGCAGTTCCGGACTGAGTGCAAAGCCGGGAATTTCATAATCGTTGGTATCGCGCTTGAAACCGTCGAAATGGAACTGGAAGGCGTCGAATCCGCCGTCGATGCGCGCCACGCCGGCCCGCTCGTCGGCCGCCGTGCCGCCGCGAAGTTCCAGCGCGCCGCTGAAGGTCTGGCGTTGTTCCGGGATGCGATTGTCGACCAGATTCACGACGCCGCCGCTGGCGGTAGATCCATAGAGCAGGTTGGAGGGTCCGCGCAGAATCTCGATCCGGTCGATCAGCAAGGGCTCGGCCGAGACCGCATGGTCCGGGCTGAGCGCAGAGGCGTCGAGCGAGTTGAGGCCGTCTTCGGTGATTCGCACTCGCGAGCCGCCCAGGCCGCGAATGATCGGCCGGCCGGCGCCGGGTCCGAAGTAGGTGCTGTGGATGCCCGGCTCTGCCTGCAGCGTCTCGCCGAGCGTGGCTTCCTTGCGGTCGTCCAGGTATTCGCCGCTCAGCAGTTGCACCGGCCGGGTCGAATCCAGCGTGGTGCCGCCCTGCGGAAGTACCTTGACCTCCATTGTTTCGAGTTCGACCACTTCGGGTTCGGCTTGCTGCGCGGTGCCGGTGGTGGAAAACAGCCAGGCGCCGGCGAGCGCCAGCGAAATGGATTTTGACAGTGCAGTGCGATTCATCACGTGGAAGCGATCCTGTTTTCTTAAAAAAAGTAATGTTATAACATTCCGAAGCCGAGATCAACCGGAATCAGATGCCATAAGATGCAATCAAAGTGCATATTAACTAATGTAGGCTTAACTGATTTATGTCAAATACTAAATTAGGGATGTCTTGAATAATGTGTTCCGTCTGAAAAGACATTTCCTCCCTAAACATCGCATGCAAAGGAGCGGTCATGAGCGATGCCATCAACGAAACTTTCTTTCTCGCGCCGCGCCCCAAGGCGCCCGCGCTTGTCCCCATCCTCATCATGACGGCAGTTCTGTTGCTTCCGGCCCTGGCCCTGGCCAGTAACGCCGAGAGCGGCGGATACATGTTGCCGCAGGCCGAGATCGAACAAATCGCCGCCCAAGCCGAAGAAAACGGCGTCGATATCCACGAGCAGGTCTTCAGCGATGAGCCCTACGAAGGCACTGCAGACTGTCTCCAGTGCCACGAATCGGAGGGCACGGAGATGCTCGACACCGGCCATTTCAAATGGACCGGCAAGGTCGAGCGCATCGCCGGGCTGGAAGGCATGGATCTGGGCAAGCGTGACCTGATCAACAATTTCTGTGTTGCCGTCGATACCAACGAGGCCCGCTGCACACAATGCCATGTCGGATATGGCTGGGAAGACAATACCTACGATTTCAACAACCCCGAAAACGTCGACTGCCTGGTCTGTCACGACCAGTCCGGTACTTACAAGAAAGGCAAGACCACGGCCGGACGACCCGATCCCAGTGTCGACCTGAACCGGGTCGCAATGAGCATCAACACCAGTGATTCGAAACCGAATCGCGAAAACTGCATTGCCTGCCACGCCTTTGCCGGTGGCGGCGACAACGTCAAGCACGGCGACATTTCCAGTGCACTTGCCTCGACCAGCAAGGAAATCGATGTGCACATGGGCACTGACGGCGCGAACTTCGCTTGCGTTGATTGCCATGCGGCCAATCACGACCCCAAGACCGGCGCCGTCAATCACGGCATCGCCGGACAGGAGCTTCACTCGGTGCACGAGGGCGAAATGCAGCAATGCACCGACTGCCACGGCAGCCAGGAAGTCGTGCACCGGGGAACCTCGGTCGAACACACGCTGTTTTTCGACAACTGGCACGAGCGGCTCGACTGCCAGAGCTGCCATCTGCCGAAATTCGCCCAGGCGGTGTCGACCAAGACCGAATGGTACTGGTCCGATGCAGGGCAGAACATCAGCCCGATTCCGATCGACCCCGATACCGGTCGCCCGGCCTACGACAAGAAGAAAGGCACCTTCAATTGGGAATTCAACGTCCGGCCCGTATTGCGCTGGTACAACGGCAAATGGGACCGCAAGGTCGTCGGCGTGGATGACACCTACGATGAAGTGCCGATTCCGCTCGCAACGCCGCTGGGCAGCCATGAGGATCCGAATGCGATGATCCGTCCGTTCAAGCTCATGGTCGGCGACCAGGTCGTCGATCCGGTCAACAAGACCATTATGGTTCCGCACCTGTTCGGTACCAAGACCGGTCCGAACCCCTACTGGGGCAAGTTCGATTGGAATCTCGCGGTTCAGGATGGTGCGCTGTACACCGGCCAGCCCTTCAGCGGCGAGATCGATTTCGTCGAGACGACGATGTACCTGACCGTCAACCACGAGATTGCGCCGGCCAAAGCCGCGCTGGGTTACGGTGGCATCATCGATGGATGCATGGACTGCCACGATCCGGGCAACGAATACGTCGAATGGGACGAACTCGGCTGGACCGGCGATCCCCTGAGGGGCGGTACGCGCGCCAGTACCATGGAGTAGCCGCTGGCTTCGTCGCCGGCCTGCTCCCGCCACACGCAAGTGTGCCAGGCCGAGACGACAGTTGAATGCTCCATGCGCCCGGGCGGTATCCCCGCCCGGGCGCTTTTTTATGCTGTTTCTCTCTGATTCCGGAACATTCGGGTCACTCACGGGTTCTGAACACCTGTCGCGTCACCATGTAGCGGCAAAATGAGAGGAAACAAGGCATGAAACGCAGAAATCTCCTAACCGGAATCGGCTTGAGCGTGGTCGGCGGCAGCATCGTGCTGAGTGCTGGCGCGCAGGATGCAGCCGATTCTCCCGCACCCGAAAACGAGGACGCCATGACTGGCAAGACCATCGAAGAGTGGAAGCAGATCCTTCCCAAAGAGCGATTCGATATCCTGTTCAGGGAAAAGACCGAACCCGCCTGGACCAGCCCGCTGAACGACGAAAAGCGCGCCGGCACCTATATCTGCGCGGCCTGCTACCAGCCGCTGTTTTCCAGCGACGACAAATTCGATTCGGGCACCGGATGGCCGAGCTTTACCCGGCCGATCAACGACGAGGCCATCGACACCAAGAAGGATTTCAAGCTGATCTGGCCGCGCACCGAGTATCACTGCTCGAACTGCAGCGGCCACCAGGGCCATGTGTTCGACGACGGACCGCAGCCTACCGGTCAGCGCTGGTGCAACAATGGCCTGGCGCTCGAGTTCGTGGTCGACGGCGAGGAACTGCCGGAGCTTCGCGCATGAGGTGCGGGGCCCGACGCTTTCTTGCCGCCGCTTTGTTCTCGACGTTTGCAGGGTTGGCGGCGATCGCCTGCGCTGATCAGACCGAATCTTCGGGTTCGAGCGCAGCGGCGGGTGATACAAGGGTTGCGACTTTTGGCGGCGGTTGCTTCTGGTGCATGGAACCGCCCTATGACAAGCTCGACGGTGTGATTTCGACCACTTCGGGCTACATGGGCGGCGACGTCGACAATCCGACCTACGAGCAGGTCACGCGCGGCGGCACCGGCCATGTCGAAGTGGTGCAGGTTGAATACGATCCCGACGTGGTCGGCTTCGAGCAGCTGCTGGATACCTACTGGGTGAACGTCGATCCGCTGACCGACAACCGGCAGTTCTGCGATTCGGGGGAAAGCTATCGCCCGGTGATCTTCGCCCATTCCGATCGTCAGCGCGACCTGGCCGAGGCGTCCAGGCAGGCCGTCGTCGATTCAGGCCGTTTCGACCAGCCGGTGATCGTGCCGATCGAGGACGCCAAGGCATTCTGGCCGGCCGAGGATTACCACCAGGATTATTACCAGAAGAGTTCGGTCAGCTACACGTACTATCGCTGGCGCTGCGGCCGCGACCAGCGTCTTGAAAGACTCTGGGGCGACCCGCCGCCGGCGGATCCGGACGCCTGAGATACAGCCCGCGTTCGACGCGGTTCAGGTCGGGAGGTAACGCCCGCCGGCGCCGGCGGGTATTCGGTCAAAAGTTCCCCTGGTGCATCGCACCACTCATTTTGAAACGTTCAGCGATCCGCCGCGCTTTCGAATGGCTTCTTCGTGGCCGATGCCGTCACGAACTGCGTTGGCGATGTCGGACTTGACGCGCCCGATCAGTGATTTGATTCCAGCGTCGTCGAGCGTGTCGACGACCGGATGATAATCGTCCGGCACGATGCCTTGTCCGACCAGCACAGCGGTCCAGGAGACTTCGGAAAACAGTTCTCCATATTCTCGGAATACCACGCCGTTGCGCGAGAACAATTCGATTCTGTGGCTGAGCGAATCGGGCACCGACATCTCGCGGCAATCTTCCCAGTAGGGCGAATCGACGCGGCGATTGATGTGGTAATGCGCGATGATGAAGTCGCGGATGTATTCGAACTCGCTTTTCACCTCACGGTTGAACTGGTCGATGCTGGCCTGCTCGATCATTGCACGAGGAAACATCTTGATCAGGCGAATGATGCTGTTCTGGATGAGATGAATGCTGGTCGATTCCAGCGGTTCCAGAAACCCGCTCGCCAGGCCGAGTGAAATGCAGTTTCGGTTCCACTGCATGCGACGCCGGCCGGTGGTGAACCGGATCGGCCGCGGGTCGGTGATCGGCTGGCCGTCCAGGTTGTCCAGCAGTGTCCTGGCGGCCGCCTCGTCGCTCATGTAATCGCTGCAATAGACCAGTCCGTTGCCGACGCGGTGTTGCAGCGGAATCTTCCACTGCCAGCCGCAGCTGCGGGCTGTGGCGCGAGTGTAGGGCAGGGGTGGCGCGGCGGATTCGGTCTGTACCGCCAGCGCACGGTCGCTTCTGAGCCAGTGCGACCAGTCTTCCCAGCCGGTCTCCAGGGTCTGTTCGATGAGCAGCCCCCGGAACCCGCTGCAGTCGATAAACAGCTCGCCCGATACGGTTCTGCCGTCGGCCAGCGTGACCGACTCGATAAACCCGGTCTCGCCGTTTTGGGCAACATCGACCACCTTGCCCTCGATCCGGGTCACGCCCATTGCTTCACTGAGGCGGCGCAGAAGCCTGGCGTAGCCGGCGGCATCGAAATGGTACGCGTAGTTGGGCGCACGTCCGGTCCTGGACCCGAAGTGGCCGGCCCGGCCCATGCGGGCTTCGAGACTGAAGTCGTCGAGCGGCGCGGACTCGCCGAGCGAACGCGCGCGCCGCCAGTAGTGATGGAATTGCGCGGCCCAGCTGTCGATCCCCTGCGGGGCGAATGGATGGAAATACCGTTCGCCGAGATCGCCCCAGTTCTCGAAATCGATGCCCAGCTTGTAGGTGCCGCTGACCTCGCGCAGAAACTCGGCCTCGTCGAGTTCGAGCAGCAGATTGAAGTTCTTGATCGGCGGAATGGTGGCTTCGCCGACACCCACGGTCCCGATGGCGTCGGACTCGATAAGGTCGATATCCAGTTCGCGGCCGAAGGTCTTGGCCATGGCGGCCGCCGCCATCCATCCGGCCGTGCCGCCGCCGACGATGACCACTTTGCGTAGATTGCTCACGTATCTGTCCTTTGCGTGGATGAACCGGCTCGGCCCGGCTTGAACAAGCGGGGCTTAACGGTTCAACTTGTTTCTCAGAAGCATGCGCCATTGTCGGGCGCTGGTCTCGTCGGCGCCGCCCAGAATTCCCCGGCGGTTCTCCGGGATATGATTCAACGCGTCCCGCGGCGGATCGAAGACGTAGTGATCCAGCATCGCCCGCCACGCATTGCGTTGCCGCTGGGGAAGATTGCGCATGTTCAGCAATGCATGCACCAGCACGTCGCCTGGTGCGCCCATGTATTCGGGAGAATCGCGCCACCAGTGATTGATCAGGATGTTGAAGTCCGATAGCGCAGTGACCTGGTGCCACCACATGCTGGGAATGTAGATGGCGTCACCGGGCTCCAGTTCGGCCCACTGCGAATGTTCCAGCGCGTCTGCATATCGCGGGAATCGCGCCGGGTCCGGCTGGTCCGGATCCACCACGCTGATCTGCTGGCCGGCCGGCGTCACGTCGAGCGGGCCGAGATACAGGTTGGCAAGCTGCTCGGGCGGGAACAGCATGAACCGACGTGTACCGGCGCACACGCAGGCAATGTTGTCCATGACGTCGTGGTGGGCGGCGACCCTGGAGCGATTTCCGATCCAGATGCGCACCGTGGCCGAATAGTCATGCGTCGGCAGGCTGTTGCCGGTCTTGATGCCGGGCAGGCAATGATCCAGCGCCATCGAACCCATATAAACCGTCGGTGGCGACGATTGGCCCGAGGCCTGTCGGATCTGTGTCAGGACCTCGTCCAGTCGGGTCTTGAACTGGCGGAAATTGAGGCCCGAGTAATCCTGGTTGTAGAAGATGCGATCGTCCGGCCCGGCTTCCTTGAAGAACGCCGTCACCGGCGCGCCGGCGTAGTGCGACACGAGGTATTGCTCGGCCTCGTCGAATCCGCCGGCCGCGGCGCGAACTATCGGCCAGTGCGAGCAAAGCCCGCGGAACACGATCGGCTCCGGGTGGCCGTTGATCGCGTTAAGAATCCGCGCGGGATCGGCCCCTTCAGATTCCGCGATATTTCGGCCGGGCCGGCTCATGAGGTCTCGGCGAGAACGGCTCGATTCTTGCGCTCGATCAGTTTGTCGAGATTCGGCTGCGATGCCAGCATCATGTAGATGTGATGCAGATAACCTTTGGCCTGGAGCGCGCCGAGCGCCGAATCTGCCAGCGCGGCCAGTCGTGCTTCGTCGATCGTGTAAAGCCCTTTGACCACCTGTTTGGAACCGTCCTTGAATTCGATGTTCAGCGACACCGATTCGATCAGCTCCATGCCTACCAGGGTCTGGGAGAGCGGTTGTATTTGCTTGTGACCTTCGTTGATCGCCTTCAGTATCGCGGTCATGCGCTCCAGCCATTCGCTCTCGCCGCCGTGGGGCAGGAAGAGCGGGAATCCTTCCGACTCGCTGACGCTGGGATGATCGAGATCGATGTGAACCACCGGTATCGGCGTCGGACTGCCGTCCAGTTCCTGCTCCTGGAACCCGATCAGCAAAGGCTGACGTTCCACCGTGTGCGGCAGACAGGCGGCATCCCACCGACCGTCTTGCAGGTACAGGTTCTCGTGCTCGGTGAAACCGAACAGCGCGATGGGCTCGAAATTTCCGGATTCGCGGTTCTTGATGAAAAACAGCGGATATTCGTTCTGCAGCACCAGCAGTTCGCCTGGAAAGATCCGGGCAAGGTTGACGTCGTAGCCGTGACCCGGCCGGAAGTTCCGATGTATCCGGAGATCCTTGTGCGTGACATTGTCGAGCAATGCGTGATTCGTCATCGTGTTCTCCAGGCGCGTCGCGCAGCGATGTTTGTTCAGCCGGCCGCCGGCAGGCCATGCCGGGCGATCTGCTCCAGCAAGACCCTGTGCGGCGGTAGTGTGGCCAGGCACCGGTTGGCTGCGCGGATGTTTTGTTCGAACAGCTGCCGGGCCTTTATCCGCTGGGCCTCGACCGGTTGGTACGGTCCCCGGGCCGAGTCGGGGTTCATGCCGTAAAGGACGTATTGGTAGCTCGCCGCCGAAAAGATCTCTTCGACGTGCGGGAAGTCGGTCTGGCTGGGCGGACGGAAGCGCCACAGCTCGAGCAGTTCCTGCAGGCTGTCCGGTATCGACTCCTTCGACCGGTTATCGCGCCAGTAGGCGGTGTCGTCGCGCTGGCTGAGCACGTAGTGTAGCTTGAGGAAATCGATGATTCGCGCCCAGCGATAGCGAAACCTGTCGTTGAACCGCCGCGCGACGATCTCCATCACCGACCGGTTGGCCGGCATTTCCTCGACGATCATGCGCGCCGAAAGCTCGACCATGACCAGCGCGCTGGCTTCCAGCGGCTCGATGAATCCCGATGCCATGCCGACCGCCACGCAATTGCGGTGCCAGAATTTCTCGCGGAAACCGGGCGAAAACGAAATCTTTCGCGGTGAATCTCCGGCGCCCGGCGGCGCGCCGGTCGCCTCGAGATACGCATGCAGGGCCTCGCGTGCCTGATCCTCGGAGCCGTGCCTGCTCGAGTAGACGTAGCCGACGCCGCGCCGGCTCGACAGTCCGATATCCCAGATCCAGCCGGCCTCGCGTGCGGATGAAATCGTTTGCGACGCTATCGGCGTGCCGTCGTCGGCATAGGGAACCTGCACGGCCAGCGCGGTGTCGTTGAACAGCACCCTGGATTGGTCGACGAACGGGATGCCCAGGTGGTCGCCCAGCAGCATCGAACGCATGCCCGAGCAGTCGATGAACAGGTCGCCGGCAATGCGCCCGTGCGACGGGGTCTGCACCGATTCGATGTCGCCGTTTTCGGCCGTGTGGATGTCGGTAATGTGATCCTGAATGTGTCGAACGCCCAGCGTCCGCGTGCAGTGGCTGGTCAGCAGATCCGCGAACTTCCCGGCGTCCAGGTGGTAGCCGTAGTTGAGGATGCCGGCATATTCGGGAGTTCCGGCCTGCTTCGGGCCGAGATTCCGGTCGCAGACCATGCCCTGCGGGCTGACCGAGTCGGTAAACGACAGATCGCCGCGGCCTTGCTGCCAGCAGGCTGCGGGCCCGCTCTCGGGGTAACCGGCCGGTGCGGTGAACGGGTGGTAATAGACGTCGTGCTTGCCGCCGTCGACCCAGCTGTTGAACCGCGTGCCCTGCTTGAATGCGGCCGAGCACACCTTGACGAACGTCGACTCCGGGATGCCGAGCTGGGTGAGCGTGGATCGCATCGTCGGCCAGGTCCCTTCGCCGACGCCGATCGTGCCGACCTGCGGAGATTCCACGAGCGTGACTTCGATCGGGGAATCGGGGATCCGGGCATGGCTTGCGGCGATCAGACCGGCGGTAATCCAGCCGGCGCTGCCGCCACCGACGACAACGATTTTGCGGATTGGCATGTCGGCATCCATAAAAAAATGATGCCGCTGCAGGGCAGCGGCGTCAAGTGGTTGGCTTACGGCGTTTTCAGCCTAGAACCGGTATCGGACCCCGAAGTTGTATCGGGCGCCGTACTGGTTGGCCCGGAGCAATTGCTCGGAGTATCGACTGAACGATCGCTGCGTTTCCTCGTTGATGTTCAACCCTTCGATGAAGACCGAGAGGCTTTCGTTGACGTTGTAGGTCAGGTTGATATCGATCGGTGCGAACGACTCGGTGAACACCGGAGCGCCGAATTGATCGAAACCGCTCAGGAACTCGTCGCGCCAGTTGTAAGCAATCCGGCCGGAGAAGCGTTCGGTTTCATAGAACAGCACAAGGTTGGCCGAGTCGCTCAGACCCGGGAGCGCGAAGCTCTGATCGACGACGTTGGG
>DATGCS010000074.1:0-2549 GCA_035311685.1 Wenzhouxiangellaceae bacterium | reverse complement strand
GGCGGCTTGTGGGCCAGGAACCGGCGCATCTTTTCCGGGACCTTGTCGAGCATCGCCTGGTTGATGTCGGCCAGGCTGGTCAAGCCCTCGGGGCCGGGCACCTCGGGCATTTCGACCTGGTGCTCCAGCCCGTCTTCCGGTGTCTTGAACGATGCCGCCAGATTCAGGATGGGGCGGCCGTGCTGGATGGCCACGACGCGCCGGTTGGAATAGCTCCCGCCGTCGCGCGAGCGCTCCACCTGGTAGATCACGGGCAGGTTGAAGTCGCCGGGGCGCAGGAAATACGCGTGCAGCGAATGCGGAATCCGGTTCTCGACCGTCCGGTGCGCGGCCGACAGGGCCTGGCCGAGAATCTGTCCGCCGAACACCTGCGGCGAACCGATATCCCGGCTCTCGCCGCGAAAGAAGTTGTCTTCCAGTCGTTCCAGCGTCAGCAGGTCGATGACCTCGGACAGGCTTGAGTGCATTTCGGCGGCAGTCATTGGGCGAAGATTTCCTGGAAGAACGCGTAATAGCATTGCACAGCGCGTGGGATTATTGGGTCCGGCGCGCGACTCCCGGGCTTTGTCAGCACCCTGGGCGCGATGTTAGCCTTGATCGGCCTAGAACGGACTCGCGATAAAGGAGCATTCATGATTTCATCTCGATCAAATGAAATCGGTGCATTCGGTGCCTGCATCTTGACGCTGGCTTCGCCCCTGTGCCTGGCCTCGGGTTTCCAGATTCTCGAGCAGAGCACGTCCCGGCTCGGCACGGCTTATGCCGGTACCGCATCGATTGCCGACGACGCCACCACGGCGTTCTTCAATCCAGCCGGCATGGCGCGGCTCGACAAGGCCGAGGCAGCGGTGGCCGGACACTTGCTGGTGATCGACTCCGAGTTCGACGACCGGGGTTCGCTGGCGGCGGCGGGAACGCCGTTGCAGCAGCCGATTCCCGGCGCGCCGGGGGCCACCGACGATCCCGGCATTGCCGGCGGCCTGTTCATCGTGCAGCCGATCGCGGACCGCTGGACATTCGGTCTGGGCGTGAGCGTGCCGTTCGGCCTGCTCAGCGATTACGACGACGATGCGCAGGTGCGTTATCACGCCACCAAGAGCGAACTGACGGTGGTCAATCTCAATCCGAGCGTGGCCTTCGAGGTGAATGACCAGTTATCGCTGGGCTTCGGGCTGAACTACCAGCGCGCCGACGTCAAATTGAACAATTCGGTGGATTCCTTTTCGGTCTGCGTCGGCGCGGGCGGGACGGTCCCGGCCTGCGCTGCGGCGCATGACGGTCCGGCCAACGCAGCGGCCGACAGCCAGAGCAACATCGACGGCGACGACGAAGCGCTGGTCGCCGATCTGAGCCTGCACTGGCAGCCCACCGAGCGCACTGCGGTGGGGGTCGTTTGGAGGCAGGGCGCCGAATTCGAGCTCGGCGGAGATGCGTCGTTCTCGGTATCGGAAAGCTGTGTTGCCGATTCCTTCTGCAGCGGAGCGCTGCAATCCCTGCAGGGTCCGATCCGGGCCGATGCAGAGCTGCCCGACACGCTGACGGCAAGCCTGTCCCATGAAATTCGCGATCGCTGGACCGTGCACGGCGATCTGGCCTGGACCGAGTGGAGTTCGCTGCAGCGGGTCGAGATCGTGAACCGAAACAACGACCGCGAGATCAGTTTACTGGAACTGAACTACGACGACACGTTCCGCGCAGCGGCGGGCGCGACCTTCCAGGCGTCGCAATATCTTCAATGGCGTTTCGGTATCGCATTCGACGAAGCACCGCAAGACGACCCGCAGTTCGTCACGCCGCGTATACCGGATGCCGATCGATTCTGGCTCTCGGCAGGTTTCAATTACGAGTTCGGCCCCAACGCCAGCATGGACGTTGGATACGCGCACCTGTTCGTCGACGATTCGAAAATCGATTCGACAGAACAGGGGAACCGCGTTATCGGTGAGTTCGACAACACGGTCGACATCCTAGGTCTGCAGTTCAACTGGCGCTACTGACGCAACCCCGCCCGACGTCCAGTGTCGATGGGCGGAGCCGGTTTCAGGGAAGCGGTCGTGTCTCGACGGGTTCCAGAATCACGATCAGAAACGTGGCGATCGGCCCCAGGAGCAGCGAAAAGAACCACCAGGCCAGGCCGCTCCGGCCCTTGCCCTGGGCCAGGCCTGCGTTGATCAGAGTCAATGTGCCCCAGCCCACAAAATACGGTGTATTGTCGATCATGCTGCTGCCCTGCCTTGATGGCCAAGGCCGGATTATGCCGCGCTCGGCCCGGCCAGCGGTGGCGGACCGGCCGTTGACAGGGGATCTACGCTCGCCGCACGAGCTGCAGCAGTCCCAGGAGAATGGCCGCGCCGACAATTGCGACAACAAGATTCCCGATGGTGCCGCCGGCGGTAATGCCGAAGAAATCGAACACCCAGGTGCCGATGAAGGCACCGACGATGCCCACGACGATGTTCATCACGATGCCCTGACCGCGACCTTTTACCAGAAGGCCGGCAATCCAGCCGGCCAGTCCGCCGATGATCAGTATGCCGAGAAGGCTTTCG
>DATGCS010000073.1:0-8439 GCA_035311685.1 Wenzhouxiangellaceae bacterium | reverse complement strand
GGAAGTCATTACCCGTCAGCACCTGGCCGTGTTCCGGCCGAACCTGGTGGTTGAAGTTCCCAAGGATGCCTGCATGATCCACGAATTCCACCGCGCAGACGAACTGATCGATCTTGGCTACCGGCGTACAATCAAGGCTCTTGACCGACTCCGGGATCAAACCGATGAATGACAACGACATATTGTTCGACGATGCGGCCGATCAGGCGGTCGATCTCGGCAACCAGATTGCGGATGCCAATCCCGAAGGCGACCTCTGGGCAGTGGCCGACGGCCTGATTGCAGGGGCCGTACACTTCTGGCTGTACGCGCATCAGCCGGACGATCAGGCCGATGAAGAGGAAATGGAAGGAATGATGACGGCCTCGGCGCGCATCGACGCGCTTGTCGGCCTGCTACGCGAATCGGCCATCGACAGCGAATACTTGCACTCGCCCAACGACCGTGACGCTGGCCGGGCCTGAACGCCGGTCCAGTCAAAGTCAGCTCTCGCTCTCGACCTCCACCCGGCTGCGGCCTTCGTGCTTGGCCCTGTACATCAACCGATCGGCGCGCTTGACCAGTTCGGATGCCGATTCGTCTCCGCAGTAGTCCACGACCCCGAAACTGGCCGAGATCGCGTTACCGTCCGGTGTTCGGATGTTCTGCATTTTTTCCAACAGCTCGGAGGCAAAAGTCCGGCCGCCTTCCCGATCTGTAGACGGCAGGATTATTGCGAACTCCTCACCACCCCAACGCGAGGCAACATCCGTTTTTCGTAGTCTCGAACGCAACAGCTCCGCGACATCTGCCAGCATCTTGTCTCCTGCATCGTGTCCGAAGCGGTCGTTGACCTGCTTGAAATGATCGATGTCGAGAAGAATCAGCCCGAACGAGCCACCCGTTCGTTTCGCCCTGTCGATTTGCCGCCGAAGCACTTCGGTACCGTGTCTTCGGTTGAACAGCCCGGTCAACTCGTCCGTCGTGGCCAGTTCGTTGAGCCGCGCTTCCAGCGCCTTGCGCTCGCTGATGTCGATCAGCATTCCGGTCACTCGAACGGGGGCATCGTTCTTGTCCCGTTCGGTGACGCGTCCGCGAATGTTGGTCCAGACGTAGGCGCCCGACTTTCGACGCATCCGGACATCGGTTTCGAAAAATGAAGACGTGCCGGCCAGGTGCGCTTCCATTTCCTCGACCAGCGTAGCCTCGTCGTCCGGATGGGCCAGTGCCCGTACCGATCTCACGTTCGAGGCCACCTCTTTTTCCTGGTAACCAAGCAGGCGTTCGGCAATAGCGTTGAAGCTCAGCTTGCGCGTATCCAGATGCCAGTCCCACATGCCGAGCTTCGCGCCGTCCACTGCCAGCGTCAGTCGCTCCTCGCTCTCGCGCAACGCCCGCTCGGTGCGAGTCCGCGCCGTGATGTCGGAAAACGTAGCGACAACTGCAAGAAGGTCGTCGGTGCCTTCGGCGCGCACCGGCTCGGTGCTGATCTCGATCCAGACCTCCTGTCCATCCGGGCGCTCCAGACCCATGACGACTTCGCGCTGTGGCCTGCCGGTCGCCAGCGTCACAGACGCAGGAAACTCGTCCAGGGTCATCGGTGTCCCATCCAGGCGCCGGCAATCAGATTCGAAATCCGACAGCGACAACGATTTCAGTGCGTAAGGAACGGCACCCAGAATCTCGGCGGCACGCTGGTTGGCGACCGAAATGCTTCCATCCCTCTCTATGGCAACCACGCCCTCGGCCATCGACTTGATGATGGAACTCAATCGGGCTTCATTCTCCGCCAACTGTTCTCGAATCTGCCGGCTCGCGGTAATGTCGTTGGCGTGGGTGATGATGAGCTCGGGCCGGCCCTCGGCATCCAGGACCATGGAAACATCCAGCCGAACCCAGACCTCACGACCGCTAGCGTGCCGGTACCGCTTGTCGAACCGGAAGCTGCTGATTTCTTTGGTATTTAGACGCTCGAGTTGTTCCAGGCTTCGCTTGACGTCCTCGGCATGGGTGATTTCGGTGAAGCAATTGCCGATCAGTTCGTCGCGCGAATATCCCACCAGCGCGCAGAATGCCGGATTCACTTCCAGCCAGAGGCCATCCGGCGACTGCAGAGCGATGCCGGCCGCCGAATGCTCGAACGCGCGCGCAAGCCGACGAATCTCGCTTTCAGTCATGTCACCGTTGGATTCAGATGCAGGTGAAATATGATGGCAGACTTTGGTCATGCCACTATCATGCAATCAGCATGCCAATTTATGGAGACTCGCCCGATGTGCAGACAAGTCTCCGAAAATTTGAAGCCGACCGCAGTCCCTGGACTGAATTACGGCCTTTGACGTTCGCGAATTGCGCGAAATTCGTTACCTTCGTACCAGTTAGGCCATGAATCCGACTCTGCGAGGTAGCGTCCCACCTGATAGAGCGCTGACGCATCCTCGGCGATCCCGCGCAGATCCCACTCGGGATCGAAGACGTCGCCGGGCTTGTGATAACGGTTGTCGCGGTACTCGCGCTCGATCGCGAGCACGTGCTCGGCGCCGAGCTCGACGTGCTCCACACCACTCTTGGCGTATAGCGCCGGGATGCCGCCGCGGGCGAAATTGAAGTGATCCGAGCGGTAATAGTAGCCGGCCTCGGGCGTGGGTTCTTCCACGATATAGCGGTCGGAAGGCTCGAGCACCGCGGCCAGGATCTCATCAAGTTCGGAGGATCCGAAGCCGACCACGACCATGTCCTCGGTCGGGCCGGCCATGAAGCTGAACGCGTCCAGGTTGATCGCCGCAACCGTGTCGGCCGGCGCGAATGCCGGCTCGTTCACGTAATGACGCGACCCGAGCAACCCGTATTCTTCCAGCGTGACCAGGAGGAACATGCCGGTGCGTTTGGCGGGGCCGGCGGCCGCGTGCATTCTTGCCAGTTCCAGCACCGCGGCCGTGCCCGAAGCGTTGTCGATGGCCCCGTTGAAGATACCCGCGGTGCCCGGCAATGCCATGTTGCGCCCGAGGTGATCCCAGTGCGCCATGTAGACCACGGCCTCGTCAGGTCGCTCGGTCCCCGGCAGGCGGCCGGCGACGTTGTACGACATGCCCTCCCGAACGCTGTTGCGAACGCGCGCAGTCACTCGGGCACCCAGCCCGACCGCCTCGAATTCCGGATCGGCCGCGCGCTCCTTCTGTGTCGCGTAGTTCAGCCCGGCCCGGGCGAACAGGTCGCGCGCGGTATCCACGGTGATCCAGCCTTCCAGTGCCATGACCGGCTCGTCGCCGCGCGCAGCGAGCTCGAACTGGGCGCCCGACCAGGAGTTGGTGACCACCTCCCAGGGATACGATGCCGGCTCGGTTTCGTGCACGATCAGCGCCGCGGCGGCGCCCTGGCGGGCAGCCTCTTCGTACTTGTAGGTCCAGCGACCGTAGTAGGTCATCGCCCGTCCGTTGAACAGACCGGAATCCGGCGCGGCGAAGCCCGGATCGTTGACCAGGATCACGACCGTCTTGCCTTCCACGTCCAGCCCGGCGTAGTCATTCCAATCGTACTCCGGCGCCACGACGCCGTAGCCGACGAACACCAGCTCCGAATCCTCGACGCCGTGGAAATCGGTGCCCAGTCGACGCGAACCAATGATCATCTGATCGGGATAGGTCAGTTCGAAGGCGTCATCGCCCTGCTCTACCGAAATCGACGAACGCTCCTGGTTGGTCAGCTCCACCATCGGAACGGGCTGCAGGTAGCTGTCGCCGAAACCGGGCTGCAAACCCGCATCGGCAAGCTGCTCGACCAGGTAGTTGACCGTCAACCACTCGCCGCGCGAGCCCGGGGCGCGGCCCTCGAAATCATCCGAGGCCATCGTCTGGAGATCCTTTGAATAACGTTCGATATCGAATCCCGGCGTCGGCAACGGCGGGATGTCGTAGCCCGCCGATTCCTCAGCGGCCGGCGCCTGGGTGACGGCCTCGGGGTCGGGTTCGGGTGCGGCAGGCTCCGGGCGGTCGCAACCGCTGATGGCAAAAAACCCGGCGAATAGCGCCAGGGCCGGGAAAAGGGGAATTTGAGCAAGCTTCACAGGCAATCTCCGATAGGTTCAGTGGCTTCAACCGATCGATTCTAACGCCTGACGGCTCGTATGATGCAACCTCCACGGCGCGAGCGCGCGGCGAAGTATGCGGGGCGTTCAGATTCAGTCCTGTGCCTGCAGCCTGATCTCGAACGTGACATCCACTCGGTTTCGAACGAACTCCGGGTCGGCGAAATCTCCGGTGCCCACGTCGAAGCGCAAGCGCTCTACCTCGGCATCCCCGGCCATGCTGAATTTCCCACTGACAAACAGGTCGTCGCCGTCCGGCGTCAATGTGAACCGTATCGGCTGCGAGGCCTTGATACCCTTGAGCTCGAGGTCGCCGTCTGCAACATATTCGTCGGCGTCAGCTGAAATCGAGTGGCTTGTCCACACGGCTTCCGGGTATTGCCCGACGGCAAAGAATTCTTCGCCCTTGAGCGTTTCATCGCGCTCGCGGTTTTCGGTATCGGCCGAGGAGAGATTCACTTGCACATCGATCCGGCCATCTGCCGGACCGCTTTCGGGCATGCAATATTTCACCGAGAACTCGCCGAAGCGACCGGTGAAGCCCGTCCCTTCCACAGCGCCGGAGAACGCCAACTCACCGGTCTCGTGGCTTCCGACGAAGCATGTCTGCTCGGCTGCGATGCTGGATGACGCGGCCAGCATGACTATAGCGACTGGCGTGAAGACATTCATCATCTAAAACCTCATTTCCATAGCGGCAGCATCCTTTTCAGCAATCCATCCTTGAGCACGAACTGGTGGCGCAGCGCTGCGAGCACATGCACCGAAACAAGCGCCAGGATGCAGATCGCAAGCCATTCGTGCACTTCTCCAAAAACCTCTTCGAGGCGTTCGCTCTGATCGACCAGCCCCGGAATATCGACAAGGCCGAAGAATTCTGCGCCAAAACCCGCCGCAGATGTGTAAATCCAACCACTCAAGGGCATTGCGAGAATCAACGCGTACAACAACCAATGGGCCGTGGACGCGGCGAATTTCTCCTTGGCCGACATGCTCGACGGAAACGGCGGCGGCGGATTGAACGCCCGCCAGAGCAGACGAATGACCACCAGCGCCAGGACCGTCATGCCTATGGACTTGTGCTGATTGACCAGCGTGAACTGGGTACGAATCGAGTCGGCCTCGTCTATGCGCCAGGCCCAGACAAATTGGGCGGTAATCCCGAAGACCACGAGCCAGTGCAACGCCTGGGCGACCAGACCGTAGGCCTTCGGTGTATTTTCAAGCGGCATTTTCATTGAGGCACGCTACTATTCATTTCCTGTTTAAACCATACGGTATCGGCCATGAACATGCTGTTGCAATTGTTGGGCCCGTCGGTACGCCAATTGTCTCGCCAATTGTCTCGCCAATTGTCTCGCCAATCGGCAGGCCAATCGTCGGGCCCGCGGATCTTGCGAGTGTTCGTCGTCGCGACATTCGCCCTGCTCGTCGGCTGCGCGGGTGTGCCGGAGCGACCTGACGGGGAATCGGCGTCCGTGCCCTGGCCCGGCTTTGCGCCTCCGAAGCCGGGCGAGACGACATACCGCGTCGATCCGGCTGCCTCTAGGCTCAGAATCCGCGTCGACCCCGAGGGGCCCATGGCGCGCCTGGGCCACAGCCACGTCATTGGTGGAAACGCCATCAGCGGTACAGTGGTGCTCAACGGCAAGCACGAGAGTACGCGCCTGGATCTCAGTATCGACGCATCGGCGCTGGACGTCGACAGGCCGGAATGGCGCGCCGCCGAGGGACTGGAGACAGAGCTTGACGACGCGGCGATTTCCGGCACCCGGGCCAACATGCGCGGCGAGCGCGTTCTGGATGTGGCAAACCACCCCGAGATCTCGATTCGATCGCTGAGCGTCGACGGACCTGCCTGGTTACCCGATGTGACGGCACGCATCCGTCTTCGCGGGGAGATACGCGAGGTTGTGGTGCCGATTGCGGTCGAGCGAACGGAGCGGCGGCTGATTGCCAGCGGTGCGATCGACCTTCTGCAGTCCGACTTTGGCATCCAACCATTCTCGACCGCCGGGGGCGCATTGCGCGTTTCCGATCGCATGCGGATACGCTTCCGGATCGTTGCCGACTTGGCGCGCAACGAATGATCTGCGCCTGCGGCCAGCGATGACACGACCGCGGGGCCGACCGGCGTTGTCCGGAGGTCGCGCCGCGATGTTGCTATGATGCGCGATTCGAAAACAGCCAGGACGCCTCCCCGTGACCGACAATAACGCTTCCAACACCGAAACCGGCGAATCCAGGAACTGGTTTACGCGTTTCCTGGACGCCGTCGAGTGGCTTGGCAACCTGCTACCGCATCCCGTCACTCTGTTTGCCCTGCTGGCCCTCGCGATGGTGCTGCTTTCAGGTCTGTTCGGCTGGCTGGATCTGGCCGTCGCCGATCCGCGACCGGAGGGCATGCGAGGCCGCGCCGACGACGGCATGATCCGCGCGGTAAGCCTGCTGAACGCCGACGGGCTGCGCATGGTCGTGACCAACCTGGTTTCCAATTTCACCGGCTTTGCGCCGCTAGGCGTGGTGCTCGTCGCCATGCTGGGCGTCGGCGTGGCCGAAAAATCGGGCATGCTGTCGGCGCTGGTGCGCGGCATCGTGCTCAACGCGCCAAAGCACGTGGTCACAGTCGCGATTGTCTTCGCCGGCGTATTGTCAAATACCGCTTCGGAAATGGGCTACGTGGTGCTGGTGCCGCTGGCCGCGGCGGTTTTCTATTCGCTGGGCCGGCATCCACTGGCCGGGATGGCGGCGGCATTTGCCGGCGTATCGGGCGGCTACAGTGCCAATTTGCTGATCGGCACCATCGATCCACTGCTGGCCGGCATCACCGAGGAAGCCGCGCAGTTGATCGATCCCGACTACACCGTCGACGCCACAGCCAGCTATTTCTTCATGGTCATCTCCACCTTCATGATCACGATCGTCGGCTCGCTGGTCACGATCTTCATCGTCGAACCCAAGCTCGGCCGGTACGACGACTCCGAAGCCGACGAGGAAATCCTGGACGGCCGATCAATGCAGCCGCTGTCGTCCGATGAAAAGAAAGGTCTGCTGGCGGCAGGGCTTGCGGCCGCCGGCGTATTCGCTTTGATGGCCATCACGCTGGTACCCGAGTGGGGTCCCCTGCGAAATCCGGAGACCGGCGAGATGATCCGCTCGCCGTTCTTTCGCGGCATCGTCGCCTGGATCTTCGTGTTCTTCCTGGTCACCGGTTTCGCCTACGGAAAAACCGTCGGCACGATGAAGAACGACCGCGACGTGATCAACGGCATGTCCTCGGCGATCGCGACGCTGGGTCTGTATATCGTGCTGGTATTCTTCGCCGCCCAGTTCGTCGCCTACTTCGGCTGGACCAATATCGGCGCGATTACCGCGGTCACCGGCGCGAACTTCCTGCAGGGCATAGGCCTGACGGGGCCGCTGGTGTTCGTGTTCTTCATCATGGTGTGCGGCCTGATCAACCTCAGCCTGGGCTCGGCCTCGGCCCAGTGGGCCGTCACCGCGCCCATATTCGTGCCGATGCTGATGCTGATCGGGTATTCGCCCGAAGTCATACAGACCGCCTATCGCATCGGCGATTCCTCTACCAATATCATCACGCCCATGATGAGTTATTTCGGTCTGATCCTGGCGTGGGCGACCCGCTACAACAAGAACTTCGGCATAGGCACAATGGTGGCTACCATGCTGCCGTACTCGATATTCTTCATGACCGGCTGGGCGCTGCTGTTCCTGCTCTGGACTTTTGGCTTGGATCTGCCTGTCGGGCCCGGGTCACCCACGTATTACACTAGCGGACAATGAACGCCCCCGTTTTGACCGAGCTCAGACTGGAGCGCGCCCGCCGCGTGCTGGTGTGCGAATTTTCCGACGGCCAGGCTTTCGAGCTCGACTGCGAGTATCTGCGCACCCATTCGCCTTCGGCCGAGGTCCGCGGACACGGTCTGTCCGAGCCGAAGCTGCTGACCGGCAAGCAGAATGTCGATATCGAATCCATCGAGCCGATCGGCAGCTACGCCGTTTCGCTGCGTTTCGACGATGGCCACAATACCGGGATCTATTCCTGGGACTTTCTCTACCGCCTGGGCCGGGATATGGAAACCAACAAGCGCCGCTATCGGGAGCGCCTGGGCGAGGCCGGCCTGCTGGACGAATGACACCGTTTCCAAAATGGTTCGAAAGTCTCAATCTCCGCTGAGCCGACTGGTCGGCCACTATCCCGCCAAGATCGCCGACGATCCTCAAATCGTCGCGATGACCGCCCTCGTGGAGCAGCATTCCGACGACGATGCAGTGCTGGCCCAGCGCATGCTCAAGGCGCTCAATCCGCTTTCTCCGGACAAAACCACGGTACTGGCCGCACTCGCGATCATTGC
>DATGCS010000072.1:0-16311 GCA_035311685.1 Wenzhouxiangellaceae bacterium | reverse complement strand
CGCGAAGACCATCGCGGCCGGGAGACCGCTCCTGCCAGAGGGCGTGGTTTTCGTAGGAGGCGTCTCTAGGCGCCGACCCATCAAACGTCAATCGCGGCCGGGAGACCGCTCCTACGAAATTCGGGTGGATTCGACCGGGCGCGGCTGCAGGAATTCGTACTCGCTTTCCATCACGTCGGTGCCCATGAGCTTGTCCCAGAAGCGGAAATGCAGCCCGTAGTTGACGTTGGGGTTCTTGTGGTGCAGGTCGTGGTGTGCGGCGGTGATCAGGTGTCGACCCGGCAGGCCCCGCAGCCACCATTTCGGGAAGATCTCCCAGCCGCAATGATTGAACACCGCCGCTATGGTCATCAAGGTCAGGATGAACAGCACCGCGCCGATGTGTATCGGGATGAAAAGCGCCAGCAGCGGCGGAAACACGGCGCCGACCAGCGATTCCCAGGGATGGAATGAAAACGCCGACCAGGGTGTGGGTGGACGCGATTCGTGATGCACGCGATGCATGGCCCGAAACAGCTTCGGGTGATGCATGGCCCGGTGCGTCCAGTAAAACCAGGTGTCCTGCAAAAACAGGTAGACGAACACGCTGACCGGAATCCACCACAACGGGTAAGCATCGACATCCGTATACACCGCGGTGCCGCCCAGCTTCCAGAGTTCGATGACCACGGCCGCGGGCGCGGCGTAGATGAACGACGACAGCAGCGACCAGCCGATTTCGCGTCGGACAGCGCCTGGCTTGGGCCGGCCTTTCATCAGCTTTATCGCCCGCACCTTCTCCGGCGCCCTGCCCCACAGCAGCCAGTAGAAAAGCCCCGAGATCATCACGTAGCGCAACGCGATGATGGCCGTCAGCGCCAGGAAGGTGACGATCAGGCTTGTTGGCGGAATCTGGGCAAGCTGATTCATCGTTCAAGTGTACGGGATCGCTGCCCGCCGTAGCGTCAATGTTCGGCGCGCGCGGGATCGACCATGCGCCGAACCGGGTTGTCCGCTGCAAGCATGGGCGCGTCGTGCCGGTCGAATCGACGAACCGATCTACAAGGAACTTGCCATGATCTTCTCCCGCAATTTTGCAGCGGCACTGCTTCCGGCAATTGCAGGCATCCTGCTTTCAGGCCTGGCCCTGGCGCAAACGCCATCCGATGCGCCGGCCATCGAGGGCTACAGCCCGGTCTCCTACTTCACAGAGGGACGTCCGGAGAAAGGCTCGAAGGAATACGCAGCGAGGTACAACGATCGCACGTATTGGCTGACCGATGCCAGCCAAAAGGCCTTGTTCGAGGCAGACCCCGAAGCCTACGCACCCATATTCCCCAACCATTGCCCCTTTAACCTGGCGCTTGGGCGACGGGCGAGCATCGATCCGACCAACTTCAAGATCGCCGGCGACACCCTGTTGATGTTTCATCGCTCGGAAGAAATGGACGGACTGGAGCGCTGGAACGAGCATGGTGACGAAGAAGAATTGATGGAGCGTGCGGAAAGTCAGTGGACGCTCTTCGAATTCTGATGTGTCCCGTGGGAAACATCGGTCGACTCCGGGGCAGATTCATCGCCGGCAGGGCCGGCTCCCACACACCCGTAGATAGCAGTTGGCGTGAATCCGTTCGGTCCGGCGGATGCGCTCCGCTTATCCGCCCTACGCCGAGGATCCTGCAACGCCGTTTTCCGATCGCGTAAAGCGTAAACCGTCCAACCGTAGACCGTCGCTCCCGCCGACCAGCTAATCAGAAGCCTTCCTCGCGACAAAGTGCCGCATCACGCCTTGCGCCTTGTAGTGCGCGGGTTCGATGCAGAAGCCCGCCTCTTCGACGATTCTTTCTGTGTCGCGGTTGGGATGACAGCCGCCGGTGATCCACGTCCACAGCGGCTGCAGCGTGTCGAGCAGCCAGCGTCCGGCGCCGTTTCTGGCATGCACGTGTTCCAGCATCAGGAGTCGGCCGTCGGGCTTCAGTACACGGCGAATTTCGGCCAGACCGCGGGCAGCGTCCGGGACGCTGCAGAACACCAGGCCCGAAACGACGGTATCGAAAAAGGCTTCGGGAAAAGGCAGGTGTTCGGCGCTGCCGACCATCAGGCCCGCCTCCGGGGAGCGGCCGCGGGCCCGGTCCAGCGATTCCCGATTGGGATCCAGGCCGAATAGCTCGACCGAGTCGGGATACAGCGGCAGCATCTGCCCGGTACCGCAGCCCACCTCCAGCACCCGGCCGCGGGCAAACCCGGCCAGCGAGCGACGCCAGCGCTGCATGCCGGGCATCAGCGCCATGGAAAGGTCGTATAACCAGGGGATTTGTTCGATTCCGCGCATTGGCCGATGGATTCGCTTTCCAGAGACGCTGAAGATAACATCGGCGCCCATTCCCGGTCGCGCAGCAATCCACGCAACCTAGCGGCGTATTTGCATCAGGAGGTTACGGCACGCGGTGTTCGATTCCGGATACAGGGCAGTCCGACGGCAACCCGGTTGAAGGCGCGGTCGCAACCGAAAGTGGTTGCGACCGCTAAAGCGAAATCGTCCTGACCGTCGTCAGATCAGCTTTTCGAGCTCCGGGACGATCTCGAACAGGTCGCCCACGAGACCGTAATCGGCGATCTCGAAGATCGGCGCTTCGGCGTCCTTGTTGATCGCGACAATGGTGCCGGCGTCCTTGATGCCGGTCAGGTGCTGAATGGCGCCCGAAATCCCAATCGCAAAATACAGTTCCGGCGCGATGATCTTGCCGGTCTGACCCACCTGCAGTTCATTGGGCACGTAGCCGGCATCGACCGCGGCGCGCGATGCGCCGACGGCAGCGCCCAGCTTCTTGCCGAAACTGTAGATCACGTCGAAGCCTTCCGACGAACCCATGGCGCGTCCGCCCGAAACCACCCGATCGGCGGTCTGCAGATCCGGGCCGTCGCCGCCGCCGGTTTCGAGATTGATGTAGCGGGTGTGGCCCGGATCCGATGCGGCGGCCTCGCGGGTCTCGACGTCACAGGCGGACTCGCTTTCCGCGGCCGCCGAGTAGGAGGCCGAGCGGATTGTGGCGACCAGCGTCTGATCCTCCGGCGCCTTGACCGTGACGATCGCATTGCCGGCGTAGATCGGACGCTTGAAGGTATGGCTGTCGAGCACTTCCTGCACGTCGGATACCTGGCCGACGCCGAGCAGCGCGGCGGCGCGCGGCAACAGGTCGCGGCCGAACGTGGTCGAGGGCCCGAGGATATGGGTATAGTCGCCGGCCAGCGCCTTGATTTCCGGCGCCAGGCGGGCTGCGGTCAGGTTGGCGAAATCGGCATGCTCGATCATGAGCACCCGGGACACGCCTTCCAGTCTGGAGGCCTGCTGGGCCACGCCGGCGCCGCTTTCGGCGAATACCGCGATATCGATGTCGGCAATGCCCAGGCCCTTGGCCCCGGAAAGCGTCTTGGCCGTGGCCGGATTGAGCGCGCCGTCTTCGTGTTGGGCGATGATGAGTACGCGTGCCATTACAGAAGTCCCTTGTTTTTCAGTTCGTCGACCAGTTCCTGGGCCGATTCCAGGATTCGTCCGCCCGAACGCGTCGGCGGCGGCTCGTAGGCGGTGACTTCCAGCTGGGCGCCGGCATCCACGGCCAGGTCGTCCAGTGCGATCTCGTCGAGCGGCTTGCGCTTGGCCTTCATGATGTCGGGCAGCTTGACGAAGCGCGGCTCGTTGAGCCTCAGATCCACGGTCAGCACCGCCGGCAGATCCACTTCCAGCGTTTCCAGTCCGGCGTCGACCTCGCGCACGACCGTGGCTTTGCCGTCGGCCAGCTCCACCTTCGAGGCGAACGTGGCCTGCGGACGATCCCACAATGCGGCCAGCATCTGGCCGGTCTGGCTGTTGTCGTCGTCGATCGCCTGCTTGCCCAGGAATACCAGCTCCGGGCTTTCCTTGTCGATCAGCTTGAGCAAGACTCGGGCGGCGGCCAGCGGCTGGACGGCCGAATCGGTGGTCACGTGGATGGCACGGTCGGCGCCCATGGCCAGGCCGGTGCGAAGCTGCTGCTGGCAGTCCTTGCCGCCGATGGAACAGACGATCACTTCCTCGGCGTTGCCGGCTTCCTTGATTCTCAGCGCTTCTTCCAGCGCAATTTCGTCGAACGGGTTGATCGACATCTTCACGCCTTCGGTCTCCACGCCGGAACCGTCGGACTTGACGCGGACCCGGACGTTGTAATCGACCACGCGCTTGATCGGAACCAGAATTTTCATCGTGTGCAGCTCTTGGGTTGCGAAAACATATTATTGTAACCCGCCTTATTCGCCACTCGTTCGTCGCGAGGCGTCGCAGTTTTCCGTCGGCGATGCAACGCCGGCCTACGGCAGGCCTCGAGTACGCCGAATCGTCTAATGCACGCATCGAATACGCCGGGTCGTCGTAGGTCGGGGTCGCATCCCCGACGCTGCTTGCGGTCTGGGTGCTCCGGGTTTCCACCGACGGATGTATCATCAGCAATATCGCATGAACGCTCCGGGAGCCGCCTTGCCGGGCCAGAACCAGCCATTGAACGAGACCATCCGCCAGTCCGCAGCCTCGGGCCGGATACTGGTCATGGGCATCGTCAACGTGACGCCCGATTCCTTTTCCGACGGCGGGCGCTTCGATTCGGTGGAAAAGGCGCTGGCGCACGCGCAAAGACTGGCCTCCGAAGGCGCCGACATCCTCGACATCGGCGGCGAATCCACCCGGCCGGGCGCCGAGCCGGTCGATGCCCGCAACGAAATCGAACGCGTGGTGCCGGTCATCGAGGCGATTCGCGCCGAGATCGACTTACCGATCTCCGTCGACACCATGAAGGCCGAAGTCATGCGTGCCGGGGTCGCTGCCGGCGCCGACATGATCAACGACGTCAACGGCCTGCGCGACCCCGAGGCGCTCCTGGCGGCGGTCGAAACAGGCGTACCGACGTGCATCATGCACATGCAGGGCGAGCCGCGCAGCATGCAGCGACAACCCGAATACGATGACGTCGTCGAAGACCTGCGGCTTTTTTTCCGCGAGCGCGTGGACACCTGCCTGGCCAACGGCATGCACGAGCACAATATGGTGCTGGACCCGGGCTTCGGCTTCGGCAAATCGATGCATCACAATCTCGACCTGCTCGACCGCTTCGCTGAGTTTCGCGAATTCGGCCTGCCGCTGCTGGCCGGTATTTCACGCAAGTCGATGCTCGGCAGGATCACCGGGCGGGAAGCCGCCGCCGACCGGGTCGCCGCCTCGGTGGCGGCCGGCGTGCTGGCCGCCGAGCGCGGCGCCAATATCCTGCGCGTGCACGACGTGGCCGAAACGGCGGATGCCGTGAAGCTGATTCACGCACTGCGCGACAACCGCAATAAATCACGAGGAGAGCATTGATGAACAGACTCGAGAACCGCTTCGCAGCCGCACGGGCCACAAGCGCGTGCGCGGCTTTATGGTCGACCGCATTGACCGTCGCATTGACCATCGTATTTACCGTCGCATCTACCGTCGCACCCCACGCCTTAGCCCAGGAAACCGCCGATTCCGGCCAGCATGGCAATCGCCACCAGTCCATGCAGGCGCGTGAATTCAGCAACCTGCGGCAAGGGCGCGGCATGGGCATGGGACGAGTGGCCGGAGTCAACGGCTATCCGGGCCCCAGACACGTGCTGGAACATGCCGAAGCGCTGGAACTTACCGAAGGCCAGATCGAACGCAGCGGCGAGCTCATGGCCCGGGTCAAGACCCGCGCGCCGGAACTCGGCAATCAGATCGTGGATGCCGAAAAGCGGCTCGAGGCGATGTTCGCCGAGGGCAGCATCAATGCCGCAAAAATGGACTCACTGCTGCTGGAGATCGCCGAACTGCGCGCCCATTTGCGCTCGCTGCACCTGACGGCGCATCTGGATCAGGCTGCGGTTCTCACCGAAGCCCAGCTCGAGAAATTCAAGACACTGCAAAGTGCCGCCGAGACCGACGGTGAACGCCGTCCGATGCGGCGGATGCGCGAGATGAAGCGCGAAGGTCAGAGCGGCGGATGATCGAACCCGAACATCGTTTGCAGTGGGAGGCGCGTCCCAAAAAACCCGTTAGGTCAGCTTCCCGGCATGTCCGACCACCGACGTCCGGAAACCGGAAACCGTCAAGCCTATAGATTCGAGTAGTTCGGTCCCGACCCGCCCTCGGGCGTGACCCATTCGATCACCTGATAGGGATCGGCGATGTCGCAGGTCTTGCAGTGCACGCAGTTGGCGGCGTTGATCTGGATGCGCTTGCCGTCCTCGTCCTCGACCTTTTCGTAGACATTGGCCGGGCAGAAGCGCGTGCAGGGATTGCCATATTCGGTTTCACACTTCGTGAAACAGACATCGGGCTCGATGATCTTGAGATGTACCGGCTGATCCTCGTCGTGCTCGGTCGAGGCGAAATAGACCGAGGCCAGGCGGTCGCGCGGCGGCAGATCACGGTCGACGAAATCGTAGTCGAACCGGTGCCCGTTGCGCTTGCGGTACTGCTGGTAATCGGCATGGTTGGACAGCGTGCGCGGCAGCTTGCCGACGGTCACGGTCTCGATGCCGGCAGTGATGACGCCGCGCCAAAGGCCCTTGTGAAAGCCGGGCCGGATGTTTCTGACTTTTTTCAGCTCGGCCATGATGTCGGAAGCGCGCAGGCGGGCGTCGAAACCCTCGCTGGCTTTCGACTTGTCGGCCTTTTGCCCGACGATATGCTCGGCCGCCAGCATGCCGGACTTCATGGCCTGATGCGTGCCCTTGATCTTGGGCACGTTGAGCAAGCCGGCGGAATCGCCGATCAGCATCGCGCCGGGCATTTCCAGCCTGGGCAGCGACTGGTAACCGCCTTCGACGATCGCCCGGGCTCCGGCCGACAGGATCTCGCCGCCCTCGAGCAGCTCGCGCATGCTCGGATGGTGCTTGAACTGCTGGAACGCCTCGAACGGGGTGAAATCCGGATCCTTGTAGTCCAGCGCGCAGACGAAGCCGACCGCCACCCTGTCCTTGTCCAGGTGATAGATGAAGCTGCCGCCGTAGATCTGATTCGGCAGCGGCCAGCCGATCGTATGCTGGATATGGCCGGGCCTGACACGGCCCTCGGGCAGCTTCCAGAGCTCCTTCATGCCGATGCCGTAGGCCTGCGGGTCGCAGTCGGCGGCGAGATCGTATTTCTTGATTGCACGCTTGGTCAAGTGTCCGCGAGCACCCTCGCCCAGCACCGTGATCGGCGCCCGGATCTCGATCCCCTGAACGTAGGTATCCTTCTCGTTGCCCTTCCGGTCGACGCCCATGTCACCGATGATCACGCCCTGCACGGCACCGTCGTCGTCGTACGACAGGTCGGCCGCGGCAAAGCCGGGAAACAGGTCCACGCCCAGCGCCTCGGCCTTGGGCGCCAGCCAGGCGCACATCGCACCCAGCGAGACGATGAAATTGCCGTGGTTCTTCTGCTGCGGCGGGGTCGGCAGCTTGCGCGAGCCGGTCTTGCTCAGGAACACGAAATCGTCGCTGGTCGCCGGCACGCAGATCGGCGGCGGATCGTCGCGCCAGCCCTCGACCAGCCTGTCCAGCGGCTCGGGCTCGATGACCGCGCCGGAAAGAATATGCCCGCCGATTTCAGCCGACTTTTCGATGACGCAGACGCTGAGGTCTTCGTCGAGCTGCTTGAGCCGCATCGCGCACGAAAGCCCGGCCGGGCCGGCACCGACGACGACGACATCGTATTCCATGATTTCGCGTTCTGACATGATCGGGCTCAATCACGCTTGAATTGAATTCGAGTATACCGTCGATACCGGCGCGTTTCGTGTACGTCCAGAGCGAAACGGCGCGCGGTTCAGAGGCGCTCTCATGCAGAGCCGCGCATCAGTTCAACGTAGGTGCGCGCGATCTCGCGCCAGTCGAAGCGACTCACCCATTGCGCGGCGGCCTCGGCCAGGGCCTGCCGCGCCCGACCATCGGCCAGCAGTCCTGCCACGGCTTGGGCCATGGCATCCGGATCGTCGACGATGAGCAGGTGCTTTCCGTGCTCGACGTCGATTCCCTCCATGCCCTTGTGCGTCGTCACGACGGGCACACGCGCGGCAAAATCGTCGAGAATCTTCATCCGGGTGCCGCCCCCTTGCCGCAGCGGGATGACTGCAATATCGCCCCCTTGCAAGTGCCCGGCCAGATCGTCTACGGCACCAGCGAATACGACGCCGGGCAAGTTTTTTTCCGGCGGCTGCGGGCCGAATGCGACCACGCTGGCAGGATGCCCGGCTCGCCGCAGCTTCGGCAGCAGGCCGTGGGCCAGTTCCTCCACGGCTTCGAGGTTGGGCGGATAGGAATAGATGCCGTGATAGACGAGCACCGCATGCTCGGCCGGGATGTCGTAAGTCGCCCGCAGGTCGACCGGTGGAGCATTTTCGAATCGCTCCAGGTCGACCCCATGCGGAACGGTATGCACCAGCGCATCGCGAACACCGGCCGCAACCAGTTCGCGGCGGTCGCGGTTGGAGACGGTGATGACCCGGTCGCAGGCGTTGGCCAGATCCACTTCCAGCCGCTTGAGTCTCTGCCGGGCCGATTCACCAAGCGCCGGCACCTGCTCGGAGATGCGCTGGAACTCCACGTTGTGCTCCACCATCAGGCTGCGAGTGCCGAACAGCCTGGAGGCCCACACAGCCGGTCGCGCGTAGGCCGGAAACTCGCCCTGCACGACCTCCACGGGATGCCGTCGCATAAGCCACATCAGACGGAACTGCATGCCGCGGTCGACCCAGGGCAGGTACAGAAAGGCGTTGGAAAAAGGCACGCCGCGCGCCATGACGCGGATCATGCTGAGCGCACGCGGCCATCCGGCCAGACGCGGCCAAAGCGGAAAACGCCGAAATTCCCGCTCGCCGCGCCGGTAAATCCAGTAGCCGTCTCGCCGGTCGGTCAGCAAGACGACTTCCGAGACGTGAAACGATAATCCCCAGGCGGTACGCTCGATCTTCACTGCCGCGCCGTGATCGGCAGGAAATACATCGGCCCGGCTGAGCACGACCCAGCAAGCGCGCTCGTGGTCCGGCATCGGCCGGTCCGCCAGGCGTCTTGAAAGCCGCTTTTGCCAGGGCCGACGAAGTCGATCATAGGCCCACATCGACAGATATTTTCGGAATGCCCTCGCCATGCCGGGAGGCGCGCCGGAATCTTCCGCAGGCCGAATCCCCATGAGCGGGCTTCGGGTCTCACCGGGTCCGCGTTCGGCTAGCGCCGCCAGCGGACCGGTCAGGCTGCCGTATATCTCATCGGCGTCGAATCGCGTCCGGGCAAGGCACAGCGCGTTCCCGGCGCGACGCGCAAGTTCGCCGCGATCTTCGGCGATGTCGGCGAGCAGCGGCGGCAAGTCTTCGGGACGTCGGATCGTCCAGCCGCATTCATGGTGTTGCACCAGGTCCGCCAGCGGCAGGAAATCATTGCAGATCACCGGTACGCCGGCGCACAGCGCGTCGACCATTCGGAACGACTGGCTATAGCGGCGTTCGGTGTTGTCGTCACCCAGGTCGAGTGCCAGGTCGGCCGCGCCGAGGCGCTGCAGATATTGCGCGTGCCCGGCCAGCCCTGCGCTTTCGCTGAAATCGATCAGCCGCCAGGGGCCGTCGCCGCGCAGCACGTCCAGCCACGCCCTGGAATCACGCCAGGGCCAGTCGCGCCCGCCATGGAACAGCGTCAGGGGTGCGCGCTGACCGGTAACCCGGGTTTCACCGCTCGATTCGCCGGCAGCGGCGCCATGCGGCTGGCGATGCGGGGCTTGATTGCCGCTCGTTCCTTCAATGGCCCCGGCACTCGTTCCGGCACTCGTTCCGGCACTCGTTCCGGCTATCGTTCCGGCTATCGTTCCGGCTATCGGCACAACGCGCACCGGCACCCGGTAGCGGCAATCGTGTCCGGCCAGCAGCATCCAGGGCAACATCAAATCCCGCTGGCCTTTGTTGCCTGTCCATACCTCGTCGCAGCGCGAAAGCAAAGCGACCAGTCTGCTTGCTTGCTCGCCCAGCCCTTCGCGGTCTTCGAACTGCCGCTCGAGCAGGCGCGGCGCGACGTAGTCGAGCACCAGCACCTCGCCGATGCGGGACGGCAGCCATTCGGCAAGCTCCCAGTAGCCCAGAATCACGACCGGGCTGGCATGACGCGAAATCCACACGGCCAGCGACTCCGTGGATTGCAAGGGCAGACATTCGAATGCGCCGGAGACGCGCGGGCGGTCGACGGCAGAATCCGCGTTACCCGGCCACGCGAAGGTCACCGGCATACCGCGGGCGGCCAGCGCCTCGGCCATCCGGACATGACGAACGGCAAGCCCCGTTGCCGGCGCGTCGGGCGCCGGCGGCGGCCGTTCGGAAAGAATGATTACGGGCTTGGCGGCCAAGTGATTTGATCTGAAGGATTCCAGCAGCCTATGCTACTGGAATCGATGGCTGCCGACATTCTGGAAGCCGCCGTTGCCGGTGAAAGAAACACTCATGAATCGCGGACTTTTTTGCTCCAGCAGCGCTTGCCACCTGGCGGCACTTTCGAATACCGAACCCGTGTGCCACCAACCCGAACGGTTGCCGGTCGACGTCCCAGTGTCTATAGTTGCAGCAATTCCGGATTTCCCCAGGCTGGTCGACCAAGATGATCGAAAAACTCGAACAACGCACGTTCCTGATCGCGCTGGCCCTGGTGACCGTCGCGTTCGCGTTCCTGCTCAAACCGTTCTTCGCGCCGATACTCTGGGCCTGCATCATCGCGGTACTTTTCCATCCGGTCCAGATGTGGCTTGAGAAAAAGTGGGGCAAGCGGCCGAACCTTACGGCCCTGACCACCCTGACGGCCTGCGTGGTACTGGTGGTGATTCCGGTGCTGTTGCTGCTGACCTCGTTCGTGCAGCAGGGCGTGATGATCTATCAGCAGATCGAGGCCCAGCAGATTCAGCCGGGCAAATACATCGACCAGGTGCGAAACGCGTTTCCGGCCGTACAGGCGCTGTTCGACCGGCTCGACATCGACATGAGCGCAGTGCGCGAACGCGCGGCGAGCGCCGCGGTGACCGCAAGCCAATTCATCGCGCAAAACGCGCTGGCGGTCGGCCAGGGCACGTTTTCGTTCGTGCTCAAGCTGGCGCTGATGCTCTACGTTGCGTATTTCCTTCTGCGCGACGGTCGTGCGCTGGTGGAAAAACTGGTCGCGGCGCTGCCGCTGGGCGACGAGCGCGAACGCCTGCTGTTCCAGAAATTCGCCGAGGTGGCGCGCGCCACGGTCAAGGGCAACCTGCTCGTGGCCATGGTGCAGGGCGCCCTGGGCGGGCTGATCTTCTGGATTCTGGGCCTGCCCGCGCCGCTGCTGTGGGGCGTCGCCATGACGGTGCTGTCGCTGATTCCCGCTGTCGGCGCGGGACTGATCTGGCTGCCGGCCGCGATCTATCTTTATGCCGTGGGCGAATGGGTTTCGGCCACGGTACTGGTCCTGTACGGCGTGATCATCATCGGCCTGGCCGACAATATCCTCCGCCCCATCCTGGTCGGCCGGGACACCAAGCTGCCCGACTGGATGGTGCTGCTGTCGACACTCGGCGGCCTGGCGCTTTTCGGCATCAACGGCTTCGTGGTCGGTCCGTTGATCGCCGTCTTGTTCATTGCCTTCTGGCAGATCTTCGGCCGCGAGTTCCATGCCGAGTCGACCGGCGCTGGCGCTTCGGATAACGGTCCGCAGGCGCCGGAAACCGCTGCCGCCGATGGACGGGAAAACGCGTGACCCGTCGAGCTCTGTCCCTGTTGTGCACGACCCTGCTGCTGGCGGGTTGCGCTGCGCAGCTTTCGAAAGAACCTCCGGTGACCGTCAAGGGCGAATTGACCTACCGCGAACGCATTGCGCTGCCGCGCGATGCCACGGCACGGGTAGAAATCCAGCAGTACACAGCAAGCGGCGCTCGCGTTGTGGCCGAACAGCAGATCGATCTGGCGGGGCGTCAGGTGCCGATTGACTTCGAACTGACGGTCGACCGGCAAGCAATCGATTCGGAAGCCCTGCACGAGTTGCGGGGCATCGTCAGCTCCGCCGGCTTTGCCCGGCGCGCGACCGGACCGAAAGTGCTGGATCTCGCATCCGCAGAGGTCAACATCGGTGCACTGCAGCTTCGGCCGCTGGACCGGACCGCCTTCGGCACCGCCTACCGATGCGGCGAGATTCCGGTCCGGCTGGGCCGCCGGGACGACGCACCACGGCTGGTTCTCGACGGGCGGACCTTCCGGATGCGGGCCGATACATCGGCTTCGAACAAGCGGCTGGTCGCGGTCGACGATCCGGCCACGACCGTCCGGATCGACGGTGAAGCGTTGATTGTTCATTTCAGCGGCCAGGAACTGCCCGAATGCAGCATGAGCACGGCCGCGCCCCTGCCGTTTTCCGCCGGCGGCAACGAGCCGGGCTGGCACGTCGAGCTGGATACCCGGCGAGTGAAGCTGGTGACGGATTACGGTGAGTCGAGCCGGGACATGAAGCTTCTTGACCGCGACACGGAAGGCGACACCACTTTGTTCAGGGCGGCGTCGGCTGCCGACGCGGCGCTGGTATCAGCCACCGCCACGATCTGTCGCGACTCGGCCACCGGCATGCCGCACCCGTATGCAGTCACCGTGCAAACCCGCGACGACGCGCATTCCGGCTGCGGCGGCAAACCATCCAGCCTCCTTGTCGGGCGCAAATGGGTCGTGGAGCGTCTCGACGATCGCGGCATCATCGACAAATCGCGGATAACCCTGGAATTCAATCCGGATGGGCGCGTTGCTGGGCGCGCTTCATGCAATCGCTACACCGCCGAATACCGTCTGACCGGAGAGACGCTGGCGATCAATCCGGCGGCAACCACCATGATGGCCTGCCCGGACGCCTTGATGAGCCAGGAGGCACAATTCCTGGAGATTCTGGAGGGCGTCGAACATTTCGACCTCGATACCTCCGGCGAGCTGGTATTGCAGGGAAAAGCAGGTTCGCTGGTTGCACGCTGAGGGCGCTTGCGAACAATCCTGCCCGCAGCACGTTTATCCTGAAGGCACGACGCGGTTTCGCCCGGCCGCCTTGGCCCCGTAAAGCGCGCGGTCGACCCGGCGCATCAGTTCGCTCGTTGATTCTCCTCGACGCCGCAGGCCGGTACCGATGCTGATCGTGACGCGGGTCTCGTCATCGCCGTTCAGCGACTCGACCCGCTTGCGGAATGATTCCGCGGATCGCTCGAGCTCGGACTGTGACGCATCCGCCAGGATTACCGCGAACTCCTCGCCGCCCAGCCTGAAGATTTCACCGCGTTCTCGACAATGCCGCTGCAGCAGATCGGCAATTCCGCGCAGAACCCGATCACCGATTTCGTGGCCAAAACGGTCATTGATCTTCTTGAAGTGATCCAGGTCCATCAACATCAGAGCGAAGTTGTGGTCGCCCTTAGCCACGAGCGACTGCTGGAACATCCGCCTGTTGCAAAGCCCGGTCAGGGAATCATGGAAACTGAGAAATTCAAGCTCCTGCAGCATGGCAGCGCTGTGGCGGATAAGCGAAATCAGCCCGAGGGTGACCAGGAACATGCCGACAACTCTGGAGCTGTCTTCACCGTAAATCGAGAGCCACAGCGGCTGGCGGAGAAACTCGTCCATCAGATCCGCGGTCTGGGATACCAGCCAGATCGCGAGTCCCGCAGTGAACATCCAGTAAATCCGTTCCGGCAGGCGCCGGGTCTGGACAACGACGAGAGCGCTTGCAAGCAGCAGCCATATGGCGACTTCTGCTGCGCCTCCCAGCGTGAGCAGGCGCGGATTCTCAAGATACGGCAAACCGCTCCAGTGCAGCCATATTTCAAACAGAAGCAAGGTGGCGATCAGCGACAGAACAACCAGACGGCGCTTCGAAAACCGTTCTGAACCGGTGGTCTCGGGTGCCTCGAGCAGCACTGGATCGTTTCCGATTGAGTCGAATGCTCGTTATAACAGGTTTACCGGCAAATCGGGCTCCGGGCGGCGCCCGCCGAGGCGGGCTTCGAGGCGGCGAGCTTGTGGCCCGGTCCTGCCGGGCGGCAACGTTGCGGTAAAGTGCGCGATTGCCCGACTGTGCCGGCATGCGCCGCGAAAACCACATGATTCGATTACTGGCCAACCGGCGCTTCGGCCCGTTCTTCGCGGTACAGGCGCTGGGCGCGCTCAACGACAATATCTTCCGCAATGCGCTCGCCGCGCTGATCGTGTTCGGCATCGGGGTCGAGGCCGGCTGGGACGCCAGCGGATTGGTCAACCTGGCCGCACTGCTGTTCATCCTGCCCTATTTTCTGTTTTCGGCCGTATTCGGCCAGCTCGCCGACCGATTCGAAAAATCGCGAATGATCCGGTTGATCAAGCTGTTCGAGGTCGCCATTTGCCTGTTCGCCGGCGTCGCACTCTATCTGGGCAACATCGTTGCTTTGATGTCGGTCGTGTTTCTGCTTGGATTTCAGTCCACGCTGTTTGGGCCGATCAAGTATTCGATCATCCCGCAGCTGCTCGACAATCATCAACTGACCGGCGGCAACGGCCTGGTCGCAGCCGGCACGTATGTTGCGATCCTGGGCGGCACCATCATCGGCCCGATCGCGGCCGGGGTGCCGCTGAGCTGGCCCTGGGCGGTGCTCGCGGCCACGCTGGCCGTCGCGATCGCGGGCTACCTGGCCGCACTGGGCGTACCGCGCGTGGCCGTGGGTGATGACGAACTGGTCCTGAACCTCAATCCGGTCACGGCCTCGTGGGCCAACATCAAGCTGATCGGTCGAGACCGAAACCTGCTGCACGGGGTGCTGGGCATCTCGTGGTTCTGGTTTTACGGCACCGTCTTCCTGGTCCAGATTCCGGCCTGGACCCAGGGGGTTCTGGGCGGCAACGAATCTACGCTGGCAGGTCTGCTGGCGCTGTTCATCATCGGCATTTCCATCGGCGCACTGCTGTGTGAAAAGCTCTCGCGCGGCAACGTCGAAATAGGCCTGGTGCCGATAGGCGCGCTCGGCATGACGCTGTTCGGGCTCGACCTGATGTTTGCCAGCCCCGTCCGGCCCCTGTTGGATGCCGGCATCGGCGATCTTCTTGCGATGGACGGCAGCTGGCGTATCGTGGCCGACCTGCTGGCCATCGGCGTCAGCGGCGGCCTGTTCATCGTGCCTCTGTATGCCCTGATCCAGAGCCTTTCGGAGAATGCCGAGCGGGCCCGGGTGATCGCCGGCATGAATATCCTCAACGCGCTGTTCATGGTACTGGCCAGCGCCATGGCCATCGTGTTGTTGAGCGTGCTGGGCCTTTCCATCCCCCAATTGTTCGGCATCGTCGCGGTGATGAATCTCATCGTGGCCGCGTACGTGTTCACGTTGGTGCCCGCATTCGCCATCAGATTCCTGATGTGGCTGCTCAGCCGGCTGATCTACCGCGTCCGGGTGACCGGCCACAGTGCAGAGCGGTTGCCCGAGAGCGGCCCCGCCCTGGTGGTCTGCAACCATCTGAGCTTCATGGATCCACTGATTGTCGGAGGGAGTTTGCAGCGCCCGATCCGCTTTGTGATGACCCACAGGATCTACAACATCCGCGGGCTGAAATGGCTGTTCCGGCTGGCCGGCGCCATTCCGGTCGCCCCATTGAAAGTCGACCCGGAATGCCTGCAGCGCGCATTCGACAGCGTCGACCAGGCGCTGGCCCGCGGCGAACTGGTCGGAATATTCCCGGAAGGCGGGCTGAGCCCCGACGGCAACGTCCAGCCGTTTCGCTCCGGCATCTCCGAAATACTCCAGCGGCGCGCCGTACCGGTCATCCCGATGGCCATCGAAGGCCTGTGGGGCGGCGTTTTCAGCCGCGCACCGGGCCGCTGGCGGCGCCGCGAGCGCGGCTTCTTCAGCCGCGTGCAGCTCAAGATCCTGGCGCCCGTCCCCGCCGGCCTTGCCGACCGCGAACAGCTCGAGCACGCGGTGCGCGAAGCCTACGAGCAGCTGCGGCAGGACGGCTGATCGGCCAAAAACTCTAAAACAGCTCTCGCGAAGCCGCCAAGACGCGAAGAAGGGCGAACAACGAAAGCTGATTCTCTCGCAGCGACGCGGACACGCAGAGAAAGGCAAAATCTACTACAACGATTTTGTACCCTGTATAAGCGCGCTACGCGCACACTTGTTCAGAGGTTACCCGCAACGCTTTTGAATTGGGATCGCTTTTGACTTGATTTTCCTTAGCGTCTTCGCGCCTTCGCGAGAGCTGTCCTGAGCTTTTGACTTTCTCTGCGGCTCTGCGCGAGGATGCTTTTGACCTTTGATCCTTCACCTTTCACCTCATG
>DATGCS010000071.1:0-3669 GCA_035311685.1 Wenzhouxiangellaceae bacterium | reverse complement strand
GTCCTGGTGGACGCTTCACCTTCGGCAGCGGTAGAATAGCGCTCCGAATCCTCGGATCCAACGGAGAGAAACGCCATGTTGGGCAATATCGGTCCCATGCAGCTGTTGATCATTTTCCTGATCGTGCTGCTGATTTTCGGTACCAAGAAGCTGCGCAATGTCGGCGGCGATCTCGGTTCTGCAATACGCGATTTCCGCAAGGGAATGAGCAACAACGAAGACGAACATCACGACGACAAGGACGATTCTTCCGAGAAATCGACCTCTTCGGAATCAGACGACGATTCCGGCAAATCGAAATCCTGATCGATGGGCGGCGCCGGCTTTACCGAGATGCTGCTCCTGGCAGTCATCGCGCTGATCGTGGTTGGGCCGCATAGACTGCCCAAGATTGCACGTACAGCCGGGCGCCTGACGCGCCAGGCACGTAACGCCTGGCAAGGACTGCAGTCGGAGCTTCAGGCCGAACTGGACGCCGATCACAACCGCAAGATCATGGAGGCCACGCAGACCCGGGCAAATCCACCAGAGTCGTCCGATGATTCATCGGAAGCGCAATCATCCGCCGCAAAAGCCGGCAAGAACGGCACGCAAGATGAGCCAGCCGATCGAAACTGACCAGGAACTCTCGCTGATCGATCACCTGCTGGAACTCAGAAACCGGCTGATCCGGTCTGTTGTCGTGATTGCAGTGGCGATGCTGGCGATGGCACCTTTTGCGCGCAAGCTCTACACCATCATTTCCGAGCCGCTGGTATCCCGACTGCCGGAAGGCACGAGCATGATCGCCATCGACGTCGCCTCGCCGATTTTCGCGCCGTTCAAGCTGATCCTGATCCTGGCCATCCTCGTGGCCATGCCCTATGTGATCTATCAGGCCTGGTCGTTCGTCGCACCCGGCCTTTACCAGCACGAAAAGCGTATCGCCAAACCGCTGCTGGCCGCCGCAACAGTCCTGTTCTACCTCGGCTGCCTGTTCGCCTATTTCATCGTGCTGCCGGTGATCTTCACCTTCATCACCAAGATCGCGCCCGAGGGGGTGGCGGTGATGACCGACATCAACCGCTACCTCGATTTCGTGCTGGTGATGTTTTTGGCCTTCGGGTTTTCGTTCGAGGTGCCGGTGGTGACCGTCGTGCTGGTGGCCATCGGCGTCGTCACGCCCGACGGGCTGGCCCGGATGCGCGGCTACGTGGTCGTCGGCGTGTTCTTCATCGCCATGCTGATCACCCCGCCGGACATGATTTCGCAGACCCTGCTGGCGCTGCCCGTCTGGGCACTGTACGAGATCGGCATCGTGTTCGCCCGGATGGTGCACCGGGACCGGGCCGAAGAAGACGACGTCCGGGAGACCGGTCCGGCCGACTGATCTAGACTCACCGAGACTTCTATCCGCTGGAGACCGATGATCCCCGGCGGATTTCTTACGCCCCGCCACCCGAGATCGTCTGCCAGAAAGCATCCACGCACTGCGCCCCCAGCTTGCGGCTGCGGCCCGACGACCAGCCGATGTCGGGCATCGGCTGATTGGCGGCGTCCTTGAACGGCATTTCCAGCGTCATCGCCAGGCAACCGAACTTTTCGGCGACGTAATCGGTGCACTTGCGCAGGTCGGCCGAGCCCGGCGCGTCGCGCTCGTAGCCGAACTCGGTCTGGAAATCGGGGCTGATCCGGGCCAGCAGTGCCTTGAACGCCTGCAGATCGTTTTCCATCGCCTCGTTCCAGCGGGCAACGCCTTCGCCGCCGGCGATGAAGTTATACGGCAGATTCTCGTCGCCGTGCACGTCCAGCGCGATGTCGACGCCGGTTTCGTGCATCCGTTCGCGCACGTAATAAACCTCGGGCGAGGTTTCCGGGTGCGGGTCGCGCCAGGCGCGATTGAGGTTGACACCATGGGCGTTGACCCGGAGGTGCCCGCGAACGCTCCCGTCCGGATTCATGTTCGGCACCAGGTAGATCACGGCATGGTCGAGCAGCGCGCGCGAAACGCCGTCTTCGGCGTCGAGCAATCTTTCCAGGAACCCCTCGACCCACCACTCGGCCATGCTTTCGCCCGGATGCTGCCGCGCGGTAATCCAGATTCGCTTGTGTCCGGCGGTCTCGTCGCCGATCTTCAGCACCGTCACTGCACGCCCGTCCGGTGTGGCGCACAACACCTCGGTACGCACTCGCCCGGATTCAGCAGCATCATTGATCAGCCACTGGTGGCGCTCGTAGCTATAGGGTGCGTAATAAGCGTAAAACACCTGGTCGGTCGGCGCCTCGTGCGAGATCACCAACTCATTGCCGTCGAATGCCGTCGGCACAGGAAACCAGTTTTCTCCGTCGACAGACGCAACTGCTTGATAGTCGCGAAAGCCGTCTGGATACGACATCTCGCCGGCATTCTCGATCGTCATCCGACATTGCCGGCCGCCGACGTTGGAGAGCTGGAAATAAAACCATTGAGCGTGCTCGTCACCGACATCGCGTTTGATCTTCAGGCGGATATCGGCCGCCTCGTCGGCCTTGACGACTTCGATGTTGCCGGCGTCGAACTGGCTGCTGATCTGGATCATGGGCGCTCCCGGTCGCATGTGCGAATGCGTTGTTTGGATTGATTTCATTCTAACGCGGCGATGACTTTTGATTTCAATTTCAGCATCGATGTCGAAAAGCATTTGCCGCCAGCTGAGGAGGACGCTTGAGCGACGTGCCGGCACTTTTCTAGTTCAACTTCAAGTTCAAGCTCTTTAAAATCAAGAGCATTTCGCCCCGCGCCGCGCGCTTGCGGGCGACCTACTTTTCACAAGCGCCTGAAAAGTAGGCAAAAGCGCTTTTTACAGGCGGCAGAGGGTTGCGGTGCGCATCGATGGGACCGGTGGTTAGGTGTTTGATTTTAGTCTCGGTTGAAGATCTTTTTGTTCGTTCATTATGTTCCGCTTCGGCGCCCGGGTGACGCAGAGATCCGGGCTTCGATGCTTATCGGAGCGGGGTCGACTCGATCGTGCTCATTGTGATCATCGGTGGATGCTGAAGCGGGTTCCAAATCGGGGTCATGAGTGGGTGTGGCGGCTCAACCAGAGCCAGAGCCGGAGCCGGCTCCCACAGGATCATTCCCCAATGCAGTCTCGCCCGCTGTCGGGCAAGAATATCGACCGACGCCTGGCCCGCCTTACCTCAAGGCCCGGTACGGTAACCCGCTTCAGCATCCCAACAGATCAGTGCCGGCAGGATCGACACAAGCCCGCTCCGATAACGATCAAAACCGGGATTCTCGACTCGCCCGGGAGCCAAAGACGAACGTTCTGCTCGTACAAGATGATCTCAAAACAATGCCCGATACCAACCACCTAACCCCTACCCGCTCCGACCAGCACCGCCAAAAGCTGCCGCCTGTAAAGCGCACTTTTGCTTACTTTTGTTGCAATCGACAAAAGTAAGTCGCCTGCAAGCGCGCAGCGCGTGGCGAAATGGGTTTGAAGTTGAAATTGAAACCAGAAGCCGACATCAAACCAACAACCGTCTCAACACCGACCGCATTGCCAGCGGCCGGATCGGCTTGTGCAGCAGCTCGCAACCGGCTTCACGCGCGGCGTTGCGCAACTCGGCGGCGTGATCGGCGCTGATCAACAGGGCTGGCGCGCTGACGCCGGAGGCCCGCAATTGCCGCAACAGATCCAGCCCGGT
>DATGCS010000070.1:0-14408 GCA_035311685.1 Wenzhouxiangellaceae bacterium | reverse complement strand
CGCGACGAGCAGGCCGGCGGCACATGGATGGCGGTCGGGCGCAGCGGCCGGTTTGCCGCGATTACCAATTTTCGCGATCCCGAGGCGAGCTCCGGCACCCGCTCACGCGGTGAGCTCCCGCTGGCCTGGCTGGAATGGAACGGCGCCATCGGCGAGTTTGCGCACAAGCTACATGCGGAAAAGGCCCCATACGGGCCGTTCAATCTGGTTTTCGGAGATATGCACGAATTGTGGGCGGTCGGAACCCATGCCGAACCCGTGTCGGTGACGCCCGGCGTACACGCGCTTTCGAATCACCTGCTCGATACCCCATGGCCGAAATCCATTCGTGCCGTGCGGCGCATGGAGCGCTGGCTGGAGGTCGGGGCGGAAGACATCGATGGTCTGCTCGACCTCCTCGACGATCGCCAGCCGGCCGACGACCACGAACTGCCGGATACCGGCGTCGGGCGCGAGGTCGAGTCAATGCTCTCGTCGCCGTTCATCGTCAGCGACCGTTACGGCACCCGCTCGTCGAGCGCGCTGCTGCTGGGGCCCACCATTACCATGGCCGAGCGCACCTTCGGCGTCCACGGCGAGACCACCGGTGAACGCAGTTTCAGCTGGCAAAGGCCCGATTGAGGCCGCAGACGCGGTGCCTGGGTTCACCGCCGTTTCTCGATGGCCCGGGGCCCCGAACTTCGGCCCGCCATTTCCTCGTAGCGAGGGGAATCCAGGTGCCGTGACTGGGGTGTTTTGCGCCCGAGCGAACCGCAGGCGTAGCAGTCTTACGTCGAGGATTCGCGATCAGCAAAACGCCGCAGACGCGGTGCCTGGGTTCACCGCAGTAGAGGAAACGAAAAAGCCCCGCATATAAGCGGGGCTTTTTCTTGATCGGATCCGCTGTAAAGCGGTTCCGATCAGATCGGCGTGACGTTCGCAGCCTGAGGACCCTTGGGGCCATTCTGCAGTTCGAACTCAACCTTCTGGCCTTCGGCAAGGGACTTGAAACCCGAACCCTGGATGGCGCTGAAATGCACGAAGACATCCGAGCCGCCGTCATCCTGAGAAATAAAGCCAAAGCCCTTGGCGTCGTTAAACCACTTCACGGTACCTGTAACCATTTTCTTTACTACCTTTCAATTTAAACAAGAGTTATCAAAAGCTGACGTCCGGCCGATAAGCCGATTAATGCATGGTCGAGGATTTTTTCTGGAGGCATACTGTTCAAGATTTGCTACCAAACGTCCACTGCCCTGCTACGCAGCGCTTTCGACTATACGCGCTTTGGCGCACGAATGCGAGCCCCTGGTTCATGAATTTTGCGTGACAACCAGAGCGACCGCCGGGCCCCTCGCTATTCAATCAGAGGTCCCTTGTCCGCTGTGCGATACTTCCCGGCGCCACCAAGCGGAAGCGTTGAAACGCAAGTGAAGCTGTTTTTCTCCAGCCTGGCTCGTGCCGTTTATCTCTGGTTTGCGGCGTTCGTCTCGCCATGGACCGAAGGCCGGTCGCTGCTTGGGGCATTGCTGGTCATCCTGGTCTGGCCGTTTTTCTGCGTCCTGCAGCTGCTGCACTGGATCGGGTTCGCGCTGGACGAGATCTTTTTCCGCGGTTGGCGCAGGGTCGAGGTCCGCCGGCCCTTGTTCGTGCTCGGACCGCCCCGTTCGGGCACGACCCATCTGCACCATGTACTATCGATGGACGATCGAACCACGACGTTCCGCACCTGGGAATGCCTGTTCGGATTGTCGGTGACCGGTCGAATGCTGTTGCTCGGCCTGGGGCGTCTCGACCGGCTGGTGGGGCGCCCGTTCGGACGCGCCGGCGGCTGGCTGGGCAGGCATTTCCTTGCAGGCATGGATGACCTGCATCCATTTGCCATGGATGCGCCGGAAGAGGATTTTCTTGCGCTGATGCCGGTGATGCAGTGTTTCATCCTGGTCGTGGTTTTCCCGCGAGCCGATTGGCTCTGGCGCACCGCGCGCCTGGATACCGAGGCCACCGATGCACAACGAAGACGCCTGATGCGGTTCTACCGGGCATGCGTGCAAAGGCACGTGTATGTGTTCGGAAAAGACAAGCGGTTTCTGTCCAAGAACGCCTCGTTCTCGGGCATGGCCGAATCGCTGCTGGATGTTTTTCCGGACGCACGCATCGTGTCCACAACCCGTGACCCGAAAAAGACCGTACCGTCGCAACTCAGCTCGATCAGGCCGGGTCTGACCGCGGCGGGCTTCGATCGGATAAGTCCGGCGCTGCGCGACCGCTTCATCGAGCAACTGGCGTTCTATTACCTGCACCTGGAGGCCGTCGCACGAGCCCGGCCCGACCGGATCGAGGTCATCGACAACGACGAGTTGCGCGACAACCTGGAGGCCGTCGTCCGGGCGTCCTTTGCCGCGCTGGGACTGGAGATATCGCCGCAGTTTGGCCGGGCGCTGGCCGAGGCTGGCCGGCGATCGCGCGGGTTCAGCTCGAAGCACGCCTATACGCTGGCCGAATACGGGTTGTCCGAGTCAACGATCGAGAAGCGTTTCGACGCCGTCTATCGCAATCGGACGTTCGGCCGCAACCGGGTTGCCGCCACTGATGTCTGAAACCGCCGGCCATCCCGCAGGCGAGCCGATACGCGTCGCGTTCGTTTCCGATTCGATGCCCGAGCGAAACGGCGTCGGCGCTTACTACGCCGACCTGATCGACCAGCTCGACGGCAATGGATTCGCTCCGACCTTCGTCTGTCCCGGCGGGGCCGCCAGCGGCGGATTCCATTTTCCGCTGCCGGGCGACTCGACCCAGCAGGTGTTCGTGCCGTCGCCGCGCGAATTCAAACGAATCATGCAGCGGCTGAAACCGCAGGTCGTCGTGGTTGCCACGCCCGGTCCGTACGGCATGCTCGGCGTGCGCTGGGCACGCAAGCTGGGCGTCCGGCTGATCGTCGGCTTCCACACCGACTATGCCGGCGTGACCGACCTGTATCAGCGCTCGGTGCTGCGCGTATTCAGCCGCGGCTATTTCCGAATCGTCGACCGGCTGATGTTCAGGTACGCAGACCACGTGCTGGCCAATTCAGCGCAGATGATCGAGCAGGCTGAATCTCTGGGCGCGCGAAAGGTCAGCCGGATCGGCACGCTGTTGCCCAGGTCGGTGCTCGAGACCCGGCGGGTGCCGCCGCGGGCAACCTTCCGGCAGGTGCTGTTCGCCGGGCGCCTGGCGATGGAGAAGCGCCTGCATGCGGTGCTGGAAGCGGCCGAGCGATTGCCGGCGATCCGGTTCGTGATTGCCGGCGACGGGCCGCTGAGGACGCAGGTCGAGGCCGCTGCCGGCAGACTTGAGAATCTCGATTACCTCGGCTGGCTGACGCGCCCGGCGCTTTTGCAGCAAATGGATGCCGCCGATGCGCTGGTGCTGCCGTCGGAGCTCGAATCGTTCGGCAATGTCGCGCTGGAGGCGATGGGGCGCGGACGGATTGCGGTGGTGACCGATACCTGCGGCATCGTCAACTGGCCCAGCCTGGTCGAGCATTTGGTCGTGTTCGCGCTCGACACCCCTTTGTGGAAAGTGCTCGACGACATTGCCCAATGGCCGGATCAGCGCCGAATCGCGATTTCCGAAGGCGCCAGCCGAGCCGCCCGCGATCTAAACCGCGACAGCCTGTCGCAATGGCGACACTTGCTCGAGCCCGAGTCATGAAACTGCTGGTCTCCATTCACGACGTGATGCCGACGACGCTGGATCGGGTCGAGCGCATTTTCGACCGCCTGGTCGCCGCCCGGCTGCTGCCGGTCATGCTGCTTGTGGTTCCGGGCGCCGGCTGGCGCCGCGAGGATCTGGATCGCCTGCGCGCAATGCTGGACGCCGGCGCGCAGCCGGCCGGGCACGGCTGGCGCCACGAGGCGCGCCATGTCCGGGGGTTGAAGCACATATTGCATAGCGCGCTGATTTCGCGCAGGGCCGCGGAACACCTGGCGCTTTCGCGAAAGGAAATCCTCCGCCTGATGCTCAGCAACCACCGCTGGTTCGGTGATCACGGGCTGCCCGAGCCCGGGCTTTACGTGCCGCCGGCCTGGGCGATGGGCGCGGTGCCGCGGAATCTGCTCGATCGCCTGCCGTTCGACCAGTTTGAAACTCTGGCCGGCGTTTACGATGCCCGCAGCCGGCGCTTCCTCAAGCTGCCGCTGGCCGGTTTCGAGGCCGATACGACATTCCGCGCCGTAACGGTGCGCAGCTTCAATCGACTCAATCGCAGCCTGGCGCAAGCCGGCGGGCGCCCGCTGCGGCTGGGCATACACCCGGATGACTTCGAGTTGAAGCTGGCCGACGAACTCGACACGATGCTTGCAGCCGGCGGAGAGTCGCTCGGTTATTCATCGCTGGGCGTTCCAAGCGCGGCCTGAAGCCAGCGGTGCAGCCGGGCAGCGTCTTCGGCGGCCAAACCGCCTGCGCGCGCGAGTGTATCGATCAGTTCGGCGTCGGCGGGGGCGCGTTTGTCATCCAGGTGGCCGCCGGCGGCGAGAAACGATTCGAGTTGATCGGTCTTGTCGCTCCTGAACCGCGAAACGCGGCCGTCGCGCAGCGCGTCGATCAACGCACGCGCGTCGCCGCCCAGCGCCTGATTGAGCCGGGCGACCGGTTCGATAAATGTCTCGGAAATCGCGCTCGATTCATCAAGGATGCCCGGACTGACCGGCACAACGTGTCCGCGCTTCCAGCGCTCCAGCCAGGCGCGTGCGGCGGAGACGCGCAGGTCCAGGGCATTCGCGACGGCATCTTCGATCGGCAAATCCAGTGCCAGTTCGCGGGCATGCTCGAACTGGCCCAGCGTGACGATGCCGAAGCCCCTCAGCGCGTTGAGCTCGTCCAGCCGGTCGCGCAACAGATGGAAAAGCGGGATCGACTCGGGACCCCGCCATGGATCAAGTGCGACCACGCCGGCCTGGATTGCCCAATCGTCGGGGTTCAGCGTCGCGTCCGGGCAGGGCGGCGAGGCCGGAAGTTCGAAGCCGAAAGACGTCTCGGCCACCGGCGCAAGCTCGATGATCTCGGGCGTCGGCTGGCCGGCAAAGCGTTGCCAGGCCTGGGCGTCGGCGGGCTGAGATGAAAGATAGATCACCTGGCGTCCGGCCGCGACGACCTCCTGCACGGCTTCCACCACCGCGCGATAGCGCTCCGGATCGGTTGTGGCCAGCACTTCGTCCAGAAATACCGGCAGGCCGGGCCCCTCGCTCTCGGTTTCCTCGATCCAGGCCAGGCGCAGCGCCAGCAACAGCTGGATGCGCGTGGCGGTGGAAAGCTCGCCGATACTGCGCTGCTCGCCCATGGACTGGTCGAATGCGGAAAAACGCCCGTCGTCGAAGGTCAGCTCGAAGCGTGTGCGGGTCATCCGGCCGAACAGCTTTCGGGCCCGGGTGAACAGCGTCGGCTGGTGCGCCTGGCTGTAGCCGGCGCGGGCGCGTTCGATAAGCAGCTGTGCCGCCTCGGCGTCGCGATGCGCTTCCATGACCGACTCGAGTTCGCCGCGCAGCCGCTCGCGCTCGGCATTGAGCCGCTCGAGCTCGCGCTGTGCCAGCGCCGATTTGCGTTCATTCTCAATGGTCGCGATTCGTTCGGCCAGTTCGTCGCGCAGCCTGGCCGAAGTCGTCAGGCGTTCTCCAAGCTGAACCAGCGCGGCTTCGTCGCGCGATCGCGCCATCTCGAGCAGGTCCGGATCGTTGCCGAGCGCTTCCAGCGCCGCCCGCCGGCCGTGCTCGAGCCCGCGCAGCTCGTCGCGAAGACGGCGCCATTGGTCGAGCTTGCGCAGACGATCGCGCAATCCGTCTCGGTCGTCGTCGGCCAGTCGTGCGACTTCGAAAAGCGCGCGGCGTTCGGCCGAGAGCGATTCGATCTCGTCTTCCAGTTCGGCCAGCCGGTCGTCTGCTGTCTGCACGGCCTCGCGGTCGCTGCGGGCCTGCATGATGTCGCGATTGAGTCGATTCAAAAGACTGCCAAGCCCGTCGGCGTCCAGCGGAGCCGGCGCCGGTCGGGACGCCGTCGTGAACGCATTTCGTATCCGATCGACGAGCATCCCGCGACGGCCTTCGCGATCCGAACTCGCGGCGCGCAACCGCTCCAGGCGGTCACTGACGTCATTCAACTCGATTACGGCGTTCAGCTTCAGGCGGCCCCTGGCGTCCAGCAGGTCTGCGGTGCGGACCTGCAGCCGATCGGCAGCCATCTCGAGCTGGCGCTGTTCGGATGTGAGCCTCGCGCGGGCGCGCTCGAGCTCCGCATCCAGTTCCTCGGTGCGCTCGGCTTCGCTCCGGTCTCTCAGCCCTTCGGCCCGCCGGGCCTCGAGCTTGCGCAGTCGCAGCGTGACTTCGGTACGTTGCCACTGCGCCGGCGCTTCGAGCGCGCCGGCTTCGAACCGCTTGCGCTGCTGGGTCATTCGCCATGAGCGGCCTGTCAGCACTGCAAGGTGGCTCAACGGCATCAGCGCCGCGACAGCCGCTATCGCTGCGATGAACGGTCGACCGAGTTCCAGCCAGGCCCAGCCGGCGGTGCCCGATGCGGCCGCGAACATTACACCCCAGCCGGTCCAGCCGACCCAGCCAGTCGGCGGGCACGCCAGCCAGTTGCGCAGTGCGGCGATGCCGGCATCGAGGTCGGCGAGTTCGTCGGGATCGGGTTGGTATCGGCCGCGCCAGCCCGCTTCCCGCTCCAGCGCATCGACCTCGGCTCGCGTGCCGCGAACGCGCTCGGCGAGTTTTTCCAGCCCGTCCAGGGCCTCCCGGGTAAGCGTGTTTTCGGCACCGGGGTCGACATGTCCGGCGCGTCGCGCAGCGGTCTCGCGGGCGCGCTCCAGGTCCCGGCGCTGCTGCTGAAGATCGGCAAGCTCGCGTTCATGTGCTTGCAGCTGCTGGCGCTGTTCGCCGAGATCGGTGGCAAAGGCCTCCAGTGCGCCGATTTCCCGGATGCCGCTGTCGGCAAGCGATCGTGAGGCCTCGGTGCGCTTGCGGCGCGCTTGCTCCCGGCGCTGGCGGCGTTGCACCAGTTCGTCGTCCAGCCGCTGCAGGCGCTCGGCTTCGCCGCCGTCGAGCCGGTCCATGTCATCCGGGAATTGCGCCAGCGACTTGTGGATTGCCGCCAATCGATGCTCGAGCCCGAGCAGTTCCAGGGCGCGCTGCTGGGCCTGCAGGCGGCGCTGCGCCTCGATGCTTTCACGGCGCTGTTCGCGCAGCGATTCGAGCTGGTCGATTTCTCCGGCGAGCGCGGCGTGGCGCGCTTCCAGCGCCTGTAGCCGGCTCACGGCCTGCTCGTGTTCGCGCGCGAGCTTTTGCGGGCGCGCGGGCTTTTCAAAGGGCGTCGCGCGGGCCAGCGCATCGAGGTCATAGCCTCCGGCCATGACCTGCCTGAGCGTGTCCGAAAACTGCTGTTCGGTCGCGCCGGCGCCTTCGAGTTCCTCGGCCCGGATCAAATAGGCGGCGAGTCCGTCGGCGTCGGGCCAGGGCGGGCGCTCGGCTTCGACCCCGTCGATTAGCCAGGTCCTCGCCTGGCCGATCGCGTTGCCCTTGATGGTGTGCGCGGCGTCGCTGAATTCAGCCGTGATGTCCACCGGCTGTGCGTCCGGGCGCCGCTGTAGCAGGATCGAAAGCGCCCGGATCAGGCTGGTCTTGCCGGAAGCGTTCGGCCCTATGACCACGCTGACCCGGTCACGTGCCGGCGCGAGCTCGAGCCGACCCTCGATTCCCGGCAGGCGGGCGACGACCAGGCGCGAAAGCTTCATCTTCGCGTCTCCAGCAGTCTCGCCAGAGCGGCGCGGCCGACGCGAAGCAACCGTTCGGCGGCCTGTTCGGCAGAAATGTCGATCGCGACCGGCTGCAGTTCGGTGATTTCGATGGCGGCCTGCATGCGTGAGCGCGCTTCCCCGACCAGTCGCCGGCGTGCTTCGCAGTCCGGCCCGGTCAGCAGCAGCAAGTCGCGCGCGATCACGCCGGCCGGGTCGGGCTGCCCGGCAAGCGCCTCGAGATCCAGCGGTACAGTGACCATGCTTTCGATCTTGTCGATGAAAACCCGGCAGCCGGATTCTTCGAAAACCGGTTGCTGCTCGAGCGTCTTTCGGGCAGCTTCCGTGATCTCGGGCGCTGCAGGGTGACGGCCGGTCAACCGGAATCTCAGGCCCAGCGCGTCGGGCAGGGCGTCGCGATCGATTCGCCGGGCGATGCGTTGTTTGCCGGCGGCCAGCATGGCGCCGTCGAGGTCGCCGGGCTGTTGGAGCGCGCTCACATCCAGGTCAAGCGCGTCGTAGGCCAGCGGGGCCAGCGCAATCTGGCGGGCGGTCACGACCCGATGCTCTACTTCTATCAACCATGGCCCGCGAATGCCGGTTTCGCTCGCCCGCAGCGCGCTGACCGAACCGAGGTAGCCGCCCGTATCGACGACATGACGCCGGTCTTCCGGGGCGTTTCCGTCGGGACCGTCAAGCCGATCCGGCATCAGGTCGGGCTGGTGCACGTGGCCCAGCAGCCAGGCATCGACTTCGGCCGCTTCGAGTTCGGCCGATTGCACCGGCGCGTAGGCACTGTCGGCCTGATCGCGGTCGCAGTGCAGCAGACCTAGACGTGGCCGGATCGGCTGATGCCTGGGGAATGTCTCCAGCGGCGAACGGGTCACGCGGCGGCCCGGAAAGGACCAGCCGATGACGCTGCCCGCGCTCAGCTCGACGCTTTCCCATTCTCCGCCGCGTCCCAGGAGTTCCAGTCCCGCCAGCGCATCGGCCAGGCGCGGCAGCACCTCGGTGTCGTGATTGCCGGCGACGGAAATAACCCGGATATCGTTTTCGAGCAGACTTTCGACACCCGATTTCAGCGATGCATAGCCGGTGAAGAAATCACGTTCGCGATCGACCACGTCGCCGGCCAGCAAGACCGCTTCAACCTTCAGCGAGATGGCTTTATCGATGCAGCGTTGCCAGGCGGTCTCGGGCCCCAGCGATCGCGCCGCGTCGGCCAGGCCGCGGGGGAGGGCGACCGGCACGCGGCCCAGATGCATGTCGCCGACGGCCAGCAATTTCATCGTCTGCAGGTTTCCGGGAAGGCGTCAGCCATGACACTGCGGGTTGGCGTGCGAGCACTCGCCAGCTTTCGCGAGCTCGGGCTGCAGGGTCGGGTGATCGATGTCGAAGCGATCCAGCAACAATGTATCGATGCGAGCAAGCAGCTCCGGCCAAATAGCGAGATCCTCCATCACCACGTGCGCCGAAAGGGCGATGCGGTCGCTGCTGATCTGCCAGATGTGCAAGTCATGAATCTCGATCACGCCGTCCACCTCGTTCATGGCCGAGCGCACGCCTTCCAGATCGAGCCGGGCCGGCACGCGCTCCATGACCACGCCGAGTGCGGTCCTGAGCAGACTCAGCGCGGCGATCAGTATCAGCGTGCAGATCAACAGCGAAAGTATCGGGTCGATGGGGGTCCAGCCTGTCAGTAAGATCACCGCGCCCGAGGCCAGGGCCGCGACCGAACCCAGCAGGTCGCCCATCACGTGAAGGATTGCGCCCTTGACGTTCAGATTGCCTTGTCCGCCGTGCAGCACCTTGAGCACCGCCAGGTTGATGACCAGGCCAATCGCCGCCACGATGAGAACGGCTGCGCCGCGAATCTCGACCGGGTTCTGGAACCGATCGATCGCGTTGTAGACGATCACGCCGACCAGCACCAGCATGGCCGCACCGTTGATCATTGCGGCAATGATCTCGGCTCGCCCGTGGCCCCAGCTATGATCCTGGTCGGCCGGCCGGGTGGCGAACCAGGCCGCCAGTGCCGCCAGGCCGAGCGCGGTCGAATCGGTCAGCATGTGACCGGCATCGGCCATCAGCGCCAGCGAACCGCCCCACCAGCCGACCACGAATTCGACAGCGGCGAAGCTCAGCGTGAGCAGCAGCGCCCGCCGGAGCGCCCGACCGCCCGAACGGTCGTGGCTGTGGTGGCTGTGTTGATTCATGAGGTGTAGCTTATTCGTTTCCTGGCGGTCTTGCAGTCGGGAGTGGTCCCTGGCCGGGGGCGGCGGCTTAAAAATTCGACTTCTGGTCCCGGGGCCGGTTCGGCTCACCGTGACGAGGGCACTGTGCCGGGTGCGGCGGTTTTAAATCAAATTCGACTTCAACTTCAAAAGCCGTTTCGCCGCCAGCTGAGGTGGCTTTTCGGCCCGCGTTGATATGGGCGCCGTGCGCGGGTGGGGGCGCGCTTTACAGGCAGCAGAGGGTTGCGGTGCGGGCTGATGGGGCGGGTGGTCAGGTGTTTGATCATGGCGCTGGCTGAAGATCTTCTTGTCCGTTCGTCATGTCCCGCTTTGGTACCCGGGCGATGACTTGATTCCGGCTTCGATCATTATTGGAGCGGGGTCGTGGCGATCGAGATCATTGATTCCATCGGTGGATGCTGAAGAAGGTTCCAGTTCGGGTTGATCAGTGAGCAAGGCAGCGTCTTCGAGTTCGTCAACCTTGCCATCCGAAAAGAACACCGGGCGGGATTGGCCAGCATTTGTCACTATTGCCGGGATCTGGAACCCACTTCAGCATCCCCGGACGATCAGTGCGAGCAGGATCGTGACAACCCCGCTCCGATAAGCATCGAAGCCGGAATCTCTTCATCACCCGGGCGCCGAAGAACAACACGCCGCACGGACAGAAAGTTCCGCAATCGAAACCCGATGCCTGACATCCAACCCCCGGACCCCTCCGACCAGCACCTCGAACAGCTGCCGCCTGTAAGAGCGCTTTTGCCTACTTTTGTCGCGACTGACAAAAGTAGGTCGCCCGCAAGCGCGCAGCGCGGGGCGAAACGAAGTTGAAGTTGAGAGCCGCCGCACCCGGCACTGGTGCCCATCACCGCACGGCGGGCGGCCGGCCATCACGGCCTCGCCGTGCCTAAAGTCCGGCCGCCAGCCGCGTCCCCTCGTCGATCGCCCGCTTGGCGTCAAGCTCGGCGGCCAGCTTGGCGCCGCCGATCAGGTGCACCGGGCGGCCGTTCGCCTTCAGTGCTTCGTATAGCGCGTTTTCCGACACCTGCCCGGTGCAAAGCACCACGTTGTCGACCTCGAGCAGGCGTTTTTCCTCGCTGCCGTCCTTTTTCTTGATCGTCAGGTGCAGGCCGCTATCGTCGATGCGGTCGTAGGAGACGTTGGAGAGCATTTCGACGCCGTGGTTCTTGAGCGTGGTCCGGTGAATCCAGCCGGTGGTCTTGCCCAGGCCGGCGCCGGGTTTGCCCTTGCTGCGCTGGGTCATCCAGATCCGGCGCGGCGGCGGTTCGCGATCCGGTTCGACCCCTTCGACGCCGCCGCGCGATTCGAAGTCCATGTCCACGCCCCATTCGTCGAAGAAGTGCTGGACGCCGACGGCTTCCGGGTCCGGTTCTTCGGGGATGTTTTCGTGCAGCAGGAATTCGGATACGTCGAAGCCGATGCCGCCGGCGCCGACGACCGCGACCCTCGGGCCGACGGGCTTGTTGCCCCTGAGCACGTCGAGATAGCTCAGCACGATTGGATTTTCCTGGCCTTCGATCCGGGGATCGCGCGGCAGCACGCCGGTGGCGAAGATGATTTCGTCGAAGGCCCCGGCCTCGAGATCGGCCTCGTCGACGCGATTGCCCAGACGAACATCCACGTCGTGCAGCTCGATCAGGCGATTGAAATACCGCAGCGTTTCGACGAACTCCTCCTTGCCCGGGATGCGCTTGGCCATGTTGAACTGGCCGCCGATGCGATCGTCCGAATCGAACAGCGTGACCTTGTGGCCGCGCTGCGCCGCCGTGGTGGCCGCGGCGAGGCCGGCCGGGCCGGCGCCGACAACCGCGATCTTCTTCGGTTCGCTGGCCGGCTCGACGACGAGCTCGGTTTCGCGACCGGCGCGCGGGTTGACCAGGCAGCTGGCCTTCTTGTTTTCGAACACGTGGTCCAGGCAGGCCTGGTTGCAGGCGATGCAGGTATTGATTTCATCGACCCGGCCGGCCTGCGCCTTGACCACCCAGTCGGGATCGGCCAGGAAGGGTCTGGCCATCGAGATCATGTCGGCGTCGCCGTCGGCCAGCACCTTTTCGGCCGTCTCCGGCATGTTGATCCGGTTGGTGGTGACCAGCGGAATCGAGACCTCGTCGCGCATTTTCCGGGTCACCCAGGTGAACGCCGCCCGCGGCACCGACGTGGCGATGGTGGGGATGCGCGTTTCGTGCCAGCCGATGCCGGTATTGATGATGGTGGCGCCCGCCTTTTCGATTGCCTTGCCCAGCCGTACGACTTCTTCGAAACTGTTGCCGTCGGCCAGCATGTCCAGCATCGACAGCCGGTAGATGATGATGAACTCGCGTCCGACCGCTTCGCGCGTGCGCCTGACGATTTCCACCGGCAGGCGCATACGGTTTTCGAATGTGTCGCCCCATTCGTCGCTGCGGTGATTGGTGCGCGGCACCAGGAACTGGTTGATGAAATAGCCTTCCGAGCCCATCACTTCGACGCCGTCGTAGCCGGCCTTTTGCGACAGCCTTGCGCAGCGCACGAAGTCGCGGATCTGCTTCTCGACCCCGGATGCCGACAGCGCCTTGGGCTTGAACGGATTGATCGGCGCCTGGATGGCGCTGGGCGCGACCGAAAACGGATGATAGGAATAGCGACCGGCGTGCAGGATCTGCATGCAGATTCGCCCATCGGCCTTGTGGACGGCCGATGTGAGCTTGCGATGGCGCAACACTTCCCAGCGATTGGTCAGCTTCGAGGCCAGCGGCGCCAGCGATCCCCGCCGGTTGGGCGCGATGCCGCCGGTCACCATCAGCCCGACCCGGCCGCGCGCGCGTTCGACAAAATAGGCGGTCAGCTTGTCATAGTTCCAGACCCGGTCTTCGAGACCGGTATGCATCGAACCCATGAGAAGTCGGTTCGGCAGGGTCGTGAAGCCCAGCTCCAGCGGCTGGAACAGGTGGGGGAATTGTTGTTGATCCAAGGTAGCGATCTCGCGAATGATTGGGGCAAGTCTACCCCGTGCGGCGGCGCGGTTTTGCGATCGCGCAGCGGGGGAATGCCGCTTTCCGGTCAGCTTTCTTGCGGCTTGCCGCCTGTGCCGGCGAGGCGACGATGACGGCAAGCATGCCGGAAGGCCGATTCAGCGAAATTTCGATTATTATTTCAGACACCAGCGGCGCCCACAGCTCGGGCGGAGCGGCGCGTGATTGATCTGTTTTTCGATGCCGCGAGCACGCTGCCGCATCCCCCGGCGGGTATTGATTGCACCTCGGCCGGCAACATAGCAAGTTCCCCCTGATTTCTTCTGCGATATGCGTCACGATTGTCACGATGACACTGCAAGTATCGGGAGGCGCGGGGTTATCCTTATGGTCTTGCCGAAACAGGCCCGACCGCAGCAAAAGCATGAGCGACAGCGAAAAACAAAATTCATCGGAGCCTGTGTTCGAACCTGTCCCGGAACACGAGGTAACGCGCCTGCTCAACGAGGTTCGCGAGACCCCGGAACTGTTCGACAAGGTGTTGCCGCTGGTCTATGACGATCTCAAGCGGATCGGCCACAACCAGCGCCGTCAGCTCGGTGCCGGAATGACGATGCAGACTACCGCGCTCGTGCATGAGGCATGCCTGAAATTGCGCGACCATGCAGCGCGCGATGTAGAAAACCGGATTCATCTCAAACGACTTGCAGCGATGGTCATGCGTCAGTTGATCTTTGACTATGCGCGTCGCCAGCAGTCTGCCAAGCGCGGCGGCGGCATGCCGCACGCCAGCCTCGAGGATCACCAGGTGCCGGTGGCCGAAAGCCATGACGCAGACCTGATCCTGGCGATCGAGCAGATTCTGGATCAGATCCGTCTGAGCAATCCGCGCATGGCCGAGGTCATCACCGCGCGTTTCTTCGCCGGCTATTCGATCGACGAGATCGCGGAGATCATGGAGATCTCGAGCCGGACCGTCACCCGCGACCTGACGCGCGCCCGTGCCTGGCTTAGAACCGAACTCAGTGACTTCGAAAACGACGCCTGATCAGGCCGGAAACGCGCGAACTGCCCGTCCCAATACCTCGCCGCAGTCGCCGTCCAGCTTGAATTCCAGCATCGCGTCGGCCCGGGTGAGGCCGTTGTTGACCGCCGCGACGGGGATGCCGCGTTCGGACGCCTGCAGCGCCAGGCGATACCCGGACCAGACCACCAGCGATGTGCCGACGATCAGCATCGCATCGGCGTTTTCGACCAGCTGATCTGCAGCGGCCAGCCGCGCGCGCGGGACTGATTCGCCGAAGAACACCACATCCGGCTTGAGGATGCCGCCGCAGCCGGCACAGTCGGCGACGCGGAAACCCGGATAGGCCCGATCATCCAGCTCGGCATCACCGTCGGGGTTGATTCCGAATACCTCCGGCGCCCAGTCGGGATTGAGCAATTCAAGCTGCTGCTGCA
>DATGCS010000069.1:0-3168 GCA_035311685.1 Wenzhouxiangellaceae bacterium | reverse complement strand
CCTCACCGAGCTCGAGCGCGAGGGGTTGCAGGAACGGCGCCGGGAACTCGAGGCCGCCGGGTTTGCTCCGGATTTTGCCAGGCGTCTGGCTGCGCTGGGCTGGATGTACTCGGCGCTCGATATCGTAGACGAATCTCGCGGGCTGGATCTTGACGTGGTCGAGGTGGGCCGCGTCTATTTCGGCCTCCTGGATCGGCTTTGCCTGCGCTGGCTACGCGAGACGGTCGAAAGCCTGTCGGTGGAGAAACAGTGGCACGCGCACGCCAGGGGCAATTTGCGTGATGAACTGTTCAGCCATCATCGAATTCTGGTGCGCCGGATTCTCACCGAGCATAGAGACAGCGAAGATCCGATCGAGGCCTGGTTCGGGGAGCACGCCGACGCCGTTGCCCGTACCCGCGCAATGCTCGAGGAGATGCGTGCGACCTCCACCGTGGACTTTGCCACGATGCAGGTGGCCATCCACGGGCTTGGCCAGTTGATGAGCGCCACCGGATAGCGGCGGATGACCGAGTCGCCGCGCATCGCTTTTACCGCAAGCCAGCATCCCCGGGCACGTGAAGCGCTGGCCCGGCTCACCGAACGATACGGCGACGTATCGCGCAACGAGGCAGATGTGCTGGTACCTCTGGGCGGTGACGGCTTCATGCTGCACACGTTGCACGAGAACAGCGACCGCAACCTGCCGGTGTTCGGCATGCACCTGGGCGAAGTGGGTTTCCTCATGAATCGCTTCAGTGAGGACGAATTGCTGCAGCGCATCGCGGAAGCGTCGAGCTTCAGCCTGGCGCCGCTCAGGATGCACGCCGAAACCATCCATGATGAGACGCGCAAAGGACTTGCCATCAACGAGGTGGCGTTGCTGCGCCAGACCAATCAGGCCGCGCATATCCGGATCCTGGTCAACGGCACCGAGCGCGTAGAAAGGCTTGTGGCCGATGGCGTGTTGCTGGCGACCGCGGCCGGTTCGACCGCCTACAATCTTTCGGCGCACGGCCCCATCCTGCCGCTGGGTACCGAGGCGGTCGTGCTGACACCGATCAGCCCGTTTCGTCCCAGGCGCTGGAATGGTGCGGTGTTGCCCGAGGCTGTCGAAGTCGAATTTCAGATCATCAATGCCGAGCGCCGACCGGTCAGTGCCACGGCCGACTACGACGAGGTTCGCGACGTGTCCCGGGTGGTCGTCCGCCAGGCCAGAAGCGTGCGGCACAAGTTGCTGTTCGATCCCGAGCACTCGCTGGACGAGCGAATTCTAAACGAGCAGTTTTTATAAGCCCGCCAGTCGGGACTGGCGCTGGTGCGGCGGCGAAACCGCCGATTGGATGGCCGCTTCGTTGTCGAGCAGGAAGTTCATGCGGCGCGTTCGATCTGGAGCTCGATCCAGCGGGCCAGTGCGCGCTGCTCGGGCGACGGATTAGTAACCGAGTCGAGCTCATCGCGCACCGACGGCAGGTCGTCCGCCCGGTCGAGATCGGTCATGGGCTCGAGCAATTCCCAGCAGGGTGCATCGACCGCCGCGATGAAGCGCTGCGCCGTATCGTCTTGACTGTATGCAACCGATTCCCAGGTGGCCTTCGGTAGCGGACGGTTGGCACCGAACAGCCAGAAACCGCCGTCCCGGGCCGGCCCGAGGACATGCCTGGCGTCGGAAGCATCCAGCCAGTTTGCGGCCGACTGCAAATGTCGGGTCTCGATCTGGGGCAGATCGGCCCCGATCAGAATACCGGCCCCGTGGCGCTCCACGATCCCGGTATGCACGCGGGCCATCCGGGTGCCCAGGCCGCCTTCGCCCTGGCCGATGCACGGCATTCCCTGCCACAAGGGATCCTGCATGCCGTCGACCTCGGCCACTGCCCAGTAAACGGGCAGGCCGGCGGCGCGGGCGCTGATGCCGACACAGGCGGCGGCGCGCCGATGCCATTGCTCGGCGACACGCCGGCCGACGCGGCGGCCCAGGCGGGTCTTGATCGGCGACAGGCCGGGTGTCTTGACAAAGATCGCGATGGCGGGATTCAATTCAACGGCCTCCGGGAGCGCTGTGCGGATCTCAGCCACAAGCGTAGCGTAAGCCAAAGGTGTGCGAGCGTCGTGCGCAGCCAGCCGTGCTCACGGTACCTGCGTGCCGAACTGGAAATCACGGCATTCTGCCGGCAGAGTCGGATTCCGGCGTGCCGGGCGCGCCGGATGAAATCCAGGTCCTCGCCGAGGCCGAAATGCTCGTCGAATCCAGCAAGCGCTTCGAAGGTGTCGCGGCGCAACAGCCAGGCCTGATCGCCGAACGGTAGCCGAAAAAATCGTGAGCGCAGGTTGGCGCCTGCGGCATTCAGTGCGGCAAGGCGCGGTCCGTCGGCGGCGAATGACAGCGGAAACCAGCCCAGCATCCGGGCCGAACCGGGCTTGTGACAGGTTCTGGCAAATGCTGCTGCACAATCCATGGTCCGGGATTCCGGACGGCTGTCGGCGTGGAGCAGCCAAAGGCAGCGCCCGGACGACGCGCCAACACCCCGGTTGAGCTGGGCGGCGCGTCCGGCCGGACCTGTGACGTAAATGCAATCGATACCTCCGATCGATCCGGGGGGTGGTTTCGGTGGCGGCTCGCAGCCGCTGAGGATGATCTGGCAGGTCACTTGAAACCCGGTCACTGGAAACTTGGCCAGGCACTGCAGAAGCTGCAGATGCTCGGTCTCGTCGGGTCCGACCGGAATGACGATGCTGAGCGACGGTTGATTTTCCACGGCCGTTAGGGAACCTCTGATTGAATAGCCACGGGCGCGACGGGGCTTTGCGGGCGTTCCGACGCGCTGAACATTACAGAATGAGTGGCGGGGTGCTCTAGTGTATCCGGCGCCGCGCTCGGCGGGTATTCAATCAGAATTTTCCTCGGGGCTGCAATATCCGGGAAGACCAAGTGATCGATTGGCGTAAGCTTTCGGGCAGGAAAACATGATCACGGAACAGCCGATGAATGATTCCGGTCCAACTGATCGAGAAATGGCGCACCTGGCCGACTGGATCGAGGCCCACGCCGATGAGCCGATTACCCTGGAACGGCTGGGCCGGCGAGTCGGCCTGAGTCGTTACGCGCTGCAGCGCCGATTCTCCGCAGCGCTCGGGGTGACGCCCAGCCAGTATCAGCGTGCCGCACGCGTGCGCAGGGTCAAGCGTGAG
>DATGCS010000068.1:0-7076 GCA_035311685.1 Wenzhouxiangellaceae bacterium | reverse complement strand
CAGGTTGGCCAGGGCGGCGGCCAGTGCGATGGTGCCGACAATCTTCGGTGGCAAGGCAAGCAATGATGCAAGTGCCAGCAACACGACCAGCGCGAGCGTCAGGCGGTCGAGCCACGGGTGTACCTGGACGGCTTCGGCATTCAGGCCCTTGCCGGCCAGCCAGTTGCGGGTGAAGGCCGGCCCGATCCGCCCGCCGATGACGACCATCAGCAACAGCACCAGGTCCAGCGCCAGGATGTTTGCCTTTTGTGCAACCGGCATGAATCCCTGCATGAGGTTGGATGCGAACAGCGCGGCCAGCACGAGTACGATCAGCAGGTTGCGGCGGTTGTCGGTCTTCAGGATGGGCCAGGCCACGGCAAAGGCCAGCGCGGGGAGAAACAGCAGATCGACCCCCTCGGCGAATCGGCCGGTCAGGCTCCCGTCGCCTGTATCTGCAGCCCAGAAGCCGATTCGGCCCGCCACCCAGAGCAGCCACAGCGTCACGAGGCCGGCGCCGTCGACCGTACGCGTGCCGGTCCACTTGGGCACGGCAGTGAGCAGGAAGCCGGCGATCGCGGCGGCAACAACGCCATGGATCATCTCGTGGGCGTGCCAATTGACCGGTTGCGAGCCCGCCACGCGCCAGCCGAAGGTGAACACGCCGATCCAGCCTGTCATCAAAGCCACGGCATAAAGCGCACACGAGGTGAAGAACGGTCGGAAACCGGCGGCGAACACGGTGCGAAAGAAGTTCATCGATCCATTTCCGACGGTTCGGGGCGGGAAACCAGGTACGCACAAACCGTGGTGAACAGGATCGCCAGCGCGATCAGTATGGCCGGTCGCACTCCGCTGAACCACATCCCGAGCCAGCTGGCGCCCATCATGGAACAGGCCAGCCACTTGGACCTGGCCGAGACCGCGCGCTCTGCCTGCCACGCCTGTACCGATGGGCCAAGCCGTGGATGGGCCCTGATTCTCTCGTGCCATTCCGGTGCGCCCCGCGCCGAGGCCCACAGCGCGACCAGGATGAACGGCGTGGTCGGCAGCAACGGCAACAGCAGGCCCAGTGCACCGGCGCCCAGCGCCGATACCGCCAGCACCCTGTACAGAAGTGTCGATGAGGGATGGGGTTTCATGCTGGTTGCAATCATGCCAGAGGACTCGTGCCACTAAAGATGCATATAATATACTTTTTCATGGATGGAGACCATGCTCTGGATGCGCGTCCCCGGAGACATCTCCTTAGTGCCCTGCTGATTCGCTTGTACATCCTGCATAATTCGGGGCTGCCTTTCATTCAACCGAGGTTGCGATGCGCGCCATCCAGATTCATGAATTCGGCGATCCCGCCGCCATCGAGGTCCACCAGGTCGAAAATCCCGGACCGCCCGGCAAGGGGCAGGTGCGTCTCGATGTTGCCGGCATCGGTGTGGGCTACTTCGACGGCCTGCTGATTCGCGGCGACTACCAGATTCGGCCCGACCTGCCGTTCATCCCCGGGAGTTCGCTGGCAGGCACCGTGGAATCGGTGGGCAATGGTGTCGAACATCTCGAGCCCGGCATGCCGGTCGCGGCGTTCGCATTGCACGGCGGCATGGCCGAGCAGGTCGTACTGCCTGCGGCTTCCTGCGCGCCGCTGCCGCCGGGACTGGATCTGCAGGCCGCGGCCAACTTCTTCATTTCCTGGGCCACAAGCCTGTACGGGCTGCGCGAGATCGGATCTGTCCAGCCGGGCGAAACCGTGCTGGTGCTCGGTGCGGCGGGCAGCACGGGAACAACGGCAATCGAATGCGCGAAGGCGCTGGGCGCGCGGGTTATTGCGGCGGCGTCAACCGAAGCCAAGCGCGAGCACTGTCGCGCCCACGGCGCCGATCTCGTGGTCGACTATACGTCTCAGGATTGGCGCGACCAGGTCAAGGAAGCGACCGGAGGCAAGGGCGTGGACGCCGTCTATGACCCTGTCGGTGGATCGCTGGCCGAGTCGGCGCTCAGGCTGCTTGCGCCCGGCGGGCGCTACCTGGTGGTCGGCTTCGTGACCGGAATCGCCAAGATTCCGCTGAACCTTCCCCTGCTCAAGCGCTGTTCAATCCATGGCGTCAACTGGGGTGGGTCGGTGATGGCCGACCCATCGGTCGTGCCGCCAGTGATCCGGACGCTTGTCGAATGGACCCTGGCGGGCAAGGTCGACCCGACCCCGACCAGCGTCCATTCGCTGGAGCAGGCGGGTGAGGCATTCGCCGCGCTGTTCGGGCGGAGATCGCTGGGCGGCATCGTGATTGCGACATGAGCCGCTTCACGCATCAAGCGACGTCCGCGTGCAAGATTGCAAGGGTCGAAATCCGGATTCTAAACAATATTATGGAGAACCTGACATGAAAAATGCCTGTCACTGGTTGACGACGACCTTGATCGCGATTGCGGCGCTGGCGGCCCTCCAGTCGGTTTCCGTTCAGTCGGCAATGGCTCAGGAAGTCGACCGCCGGACCGCCAACTCCGGCAATGTCGTGCTCGAGGACGTGCCCGAGATTCCCGCCGACATCGGCGAGGCGCTCAGACGCTACCAGAACGTTCGCTCGGCCGGATTGGCGGGGTGGAGTGCCGACGGTGAATCGATCTTCATCGAGACGCGCTTTGCCGAAGTCGCGCAGCTCCACCGCGTCGACGAACCTGGCGGCATGCGCCGCCAGCTGACCTGGTTCGACGAGCCGGTGGGTCAGGTCGCGCGTCGACCCGGCCACCGCACCATGGCGTTTACGATGGATCAGGGCGGAAGCGAATTCTCGCAGATCTATCTCTTCGACCCGGCCGACGGCAGCCACCGCATGATCAGCGACGGCGAGTCGCGCAACGGTGCCTTGCAGTGGTCCGACGACGGGCGCTTTCTGGCGTTCCAGTCCACCCGGCGCAACGGCCGCTCCAATGACGTCTGGATGTTCGACTTCGCCGACGACCTGGCGCCTGAACTGGTGCTGGAGGCGCCGGACGGCAGCTGGTGGGGCCCGGCCGATTTCGCGCCCGACAACAGCAGGCTGCTGGTGCAGCAGTACATCAGCGTCAACGACTCGCGAATTCACCTGGTCGATCTGGCCACGGGCGAATCGAGCCGGATCGCCGGCAGTGAAGAAGACCCCGCGCGCAACCTCGCCTACGCGTTTTCGGCCGACGGCAGCGCAATCTATCTAGGCACCGACGCCGGCAGTGAATTCAACAAGCTGGCGTACCTGGTGCTGGAAGGCGAATCGGTGCCTGAGGTCATCAGCGGCGACATCGACTGGTCGGTCCAGGGCCTGACGCTGAATCACGCGCGCTCGGCCGGTGTGTTCGCCACCAACGAGGGGGGCATCACGCGAATGTATCGATTTGATCCGGCCGATCGCAGCTACAGCGCCATCGACCAGCTTCCGCAAGGCGTGATCGGCGGCGCGGAATTCAGCCCTGACGATCGACGGCTGGGATTGGTCGTCAACAATGCCAGGTCGCCCAGCGACGTGCACGTGATGGACTGGGCATCCGGCGAATTGACGCGCTGGACGTTCAGCGAGGTCGGCGGGCTGGACCCGGCGGGTTTCGTCATGCCCGAACTCATCGAGTACCCGACGTTCGACAAGGTCGGTGACGGGCAGCGGAAGATCCCGGCATTCGTCTACCGCCCGCAGGGGTCGGGCCCGCATCCGGTGATTATCTCCATTCACGGCGGTCCCGAGGGGCAGGCGCGTCCGACCTTCAGCTCCACCTATCAGCTCTGGATCGATCGGCTGGGCGCTGCGGTCGTGGTGCCGAATGTCCGGGGCTCTTCAGGCTACGGCAAGAGCTACCTGCAGCTGGACAATGGTTTTCGGCGCGAGGATTCGGTGCGCGACATCGGTGCGCTGCTGGACTGGATCGTCGAGCAGCCTGATCTCGACGAAGATCGCGTGGCGGTCTATGGTGGCAGTTACGGGGGCTACATGGTGCTTGCAAGCAGCGTCCACTATAGCGATCGTCTCCAGGCCGCCGTCGATATCGTGGGCATCAGCAACTTCGTGACCTTCCTCGAGAATACCCAGGATTACCGACGCGATCTTCGGCGGCCGGAATACGGCGATGAGCGCGATCCGGAAATGCGCGCCCACCTGGAAAGCATCAGCCCGCTGAACAGCGTGGAGAAGATTGAGGTTCCGATGTTCGTCGTCCAGGGCCAGAATGATCCGCGCGTGCCGGTGAGTGAGGCCGACCAGATGGTCGCAGCATTGAGGGGCCAGGGTAGCCCGGTGTGGTACATGAATGCGCTGAATGAAGGGCACGGCTATCGCAAGAAGGAAAACCGCGACCTGTTCAGCGAAGCCACGATCCTGTTTCTGGAGACTTATCTGCTGAAGTGACCCCGGCCCTGAACGATTCGACAAGCGGGTGCTGGTGAAACCGCCAGCACCCGTCTCGATCGATCAGTCTTTCCCGCTCATCAGCGATTTGAGTGTATCGATGGGTACCGGGAACACGATTGTGGAATTCTTTTCGCCGGCAATATCTGACAAGGTCTGCAAGTATCGCAACTGGATGGCGTTGGGGCTTTCGGCCAGCTTTTCGGCCGCTTCCACCAGCTTCTGCGCGGCCTGCTGCTCGCCTTCGGCGTGGATGACCTTGGCGCGCCGCTGCCGCTCGGCCTCGGCCTGCTTGGCAATCGACCGGATCATGGATTCATCCAGGTCGACGTGCTTGATCTCGACGTTGTTGACCTTCACGCCCCAGGCATCGGTCTGGCGGTCGAGAATCTGCTGAATGTCTTCGTTGAGTTTGTCGCGCTCGGCCAGCATCTCATCGAGTTCGTGTTTGCCCAGCACCGATCGGAGCGTGGTCTGCGCAAGCTGGTTGGTCGCATCCATGAAGCGTTCGACGTTGATGGTCGCCCTTTCCGGATCCACGACGCGGTAGTACACGACTGCATTCACCTTGACCGAGACGTTGTCATATGAGATCACGTCCTGTGTGGGGACATCCATGACGATCACGCGCAGATCGACGCGCACAATTTGCTGGATGAACGGGATCACGATGATCAGCCCGGGGCCCTTGACCTTGTCGAAGCGGCCCAGCGTGAAGATGACACCGCGCTCGTATTCGCGGAGGATCTTGATCGTGTTGGCCAGCAGCAGCACCAGCACAACGACAATAGTGCTGACGAAATAAAGAAAGTCGATGTTCATGATGGAACTCCTCTATCCGGTGTTCGAAACTACTTCGTGGATTCAGTCTTGTCGATCGGCTCGACGTCGAGCACGAATCCCTGTTCTTCCATATCTATGATCCTGACCTTGTCGCCGCGCGCGATGGGCCGGCTTGATCTTGCGCGCCAGTCCTCGCCCTGCAGATGCACGCGGCCCTCGCCGTTGCTGAAGTCCGAAATGGCTTCGGCGTGCTGGCCCGTGAGTGCTTCGCGGCCGCCCATCCTGGGTTTTCGCATGGAGCGCGCAGCCAGCCAGACGATTGCGCCGAAGATCAGCGCCGAACCGAAGCCCATGCCGGCGATCAGCCCGGTATTCATTTCCAGCCCCGGCACGCCTGAATCGAACAGGATGACGGAGCCGAACATCACCGCGATGACGCCGCCGATGCCCAGGATGCCGAAAGAAGGGACGAACAACTCGACCGCGATCAGCGCCAGGCCCAGTGCCATCAGCGCGAGCCCGGCGTAGTTGACCGGCAGGATCTGGAATGCGTACAAGGCCAGCAGCAGGCAGATGCCGCCGATAACGCCGGGAACCAGGGCGCCGGGGTTGTAGCCTTCGAGAATCAGCCCGTAGATGCCCACCATCAGAAGGATGTAGGCGAGCGTCGGGTTGGTGATGATGGCCAGAAGCTCGGTACGCCAATCGGCCTCGATTTCAATTGTTTCGAGATCTGCAGTGGCAAGCGTTCGGGTGCCTTCGTCCATGCGCACTTCGCGCCCGTCGATGGCCGCCAGCAAGTCCGGCAGGTGCTCGGCAACCACGTCGATGACGTTGCGCTCCAGCGCCTCGGCCGCGGTCAGGCTGACCGCCTCGCGCACGGCGCGCTCGGCCCACTCGGCGTTCCGGCCGTGCCGATTGGCCAGACCCTTGATGTAGGCCACAGCGTCATTGACGGCCTTGCGGGTCGAGGCATCGCCGGCGACGGGTTCTGACGGCTCCGCGGCCTCATCCGTCGCGGTGCCTTGCGCTGCATCCGGCGCTTCCGGCGACGATGTCGATGAATCATCGGGCTCGCCGCTGCCGGCCTCGCCCTCGAGTGCTTCCCGGGCCCGCTCGATCGGCGTGGCCGGCGGTTCGTCGCCGCCAGAGCCCCCGCCGATCTGCACAGGCGTCGCCGCGCCCAGGTTGGTGGACGGCGCCATCGCGGCAATGTGGCTGGCGTAGAGCATGTAAGTGCCGGCGCTGGCCGCGCGCGAGCCGGGTGGCGCGACCCAGGTGGCCACCGGCACGCTGGACGCCAGGATCTTGCGGATGATGTCGCGCATGGACGCATCCAGTCCGCCGGGCGTGTTGAGCCTCAGCACCACAAGCTCGGCCTGCTCCGACTCGGCCTGCTCGATACCGCGAACGATATAGTCGCGTGTGGCCGGACCGATCGCGTCGTCGACGGTCAGCACATAGGCCTTGCCGGCGCCTGGGCCGGTCTGCGCCGTGGCATGCGCGGCCAATGCCGCCAGCATCGCGCACAGCACTATTGCAGGTAGGCGCCCCAGCGTGGTTTTTCGCAAACCGCTCATGTCATCTCCATCGGCCGGATCGTTTATGTCAATCGATCCGTTAACTTCACTCCAGATCATAATCGATCGTCGTGACCACGCGGACAAGCTTGACGTGCGGCGAACTCGGATCGCGCTCGGTTATCGTGAAATAACCCTGGCGCGCGGTCCGTATCGCGCCGACCCGGCTGCCCGAATCCTCGGCGAACTGGCTGGCTGCGCGCCGGGCATCGACTGTTGCGTCTGCGATCATGCCCGGTTTGATTTGATCCAGCGAGGTAAACAGGAATTCGGCGGCCGAACCCCAGTTCGGCGTCAGCGGAACGCCCTGGCTGATCAGCTCGGCCGCATCGCCCATCGCCGAGCGCGCCGATTCGACCTGCGCGGT
>DATGCS010000067.1:0-5776 GCA_035311685.1 Wenzhouxiangellaceae bacterium | reverse complement strand
TTTTTTTGGTTCGGACCGTGCCTTCCTCCTCAGTCCTGTAATTGCGGAATCCGCCCGGGCGTCCACGGCGCTTCGCCGGCGATTTCGTCTTCCAGCGCCTCGACCGCCTCGCGGGCGGCGACAAGGTCCGATTGAACGCGGTCGAACTGGGTCCGGGCGATTTCCAGCGACTGCCGCTGGTTGTCGGTTACCGCGGCCAGCGCGTTCCAGTGCGCCCAGGCAAACATGCCTACCCGGCCGGACAACGACATCGGGCGCGGCTCGTTGGCCCCGGCCTTGACGTCGTCTCCGTTGAGCAACATGTCGACATCGGCCAGATCAGCGTCGATCGCATCGAGCCGGTTGCGCAGTGCCGGATCGGCCTGCGGCGTGTCGCGCAGCGCCACCGCCAGGTGATTGACGCGACTGCGGATCTCGCCCAGTGCGCGGGCCGCACCCTGCACGGCCCGGCTCAGGTCGGCGGCGGCCGTCATGGTGTCGGCGTGGGCGTCCAGCGAGTCGGGCCGGAACAGCCCACGATCCATTGGCTTGACGGTGAAGCTCACCGGCTCGGCCAGCGGCGTGGTCTCGCCGCGCACCCGTTTGAACATCCGGGCGGTGTACTCGCCCGGGGCGACGAACACGCCCTGCGGTGCGCTATCCCAAGGCGCGCTGAAACCGCCCGCGTCCAGATCGATCGGGTCCGGCGCGGGTCCGCGCAGGTCCCAGGCCACGCGGTGGAGCCCCTTTGATGCCGCGCCGGTGATGCGGCGAACAACCTTGCCGTCGGCGCTGCGGATTTCGAACAGAATCTCCGGCGCCGGCTCGCGCGATTCTTCCTGGAGGCGAACCCAGCTCGGATACGGGTTGTCCTTGTCCTCGGCGCGCAGCTCGCGCTCGGACTCCAGACGCTCGTCGCGCAGCGTCTTGTAGCCGTCGCGCAGGTGGTAAGTGAACACCGCGCCGTACGGCGGATTGTCGGCTGTGAAGAACGTCTCGCCCTGAAAGCCCTTGTCACCGTAGCCCCAGACGTTGTCGACGGTATACATCCAGGGGTCGCGGACCGGGAACATCGTCGCCTCGACCGCCGCGACATCCGCGGCCTTCGTGCGCAGCGCACGGTAGTCGTCGAGGATTCGGATGCCCCGGCCGAAGGTGGCGATGACCAGATCGTTCTCGCGCCGCTGAATTTCCAGGTCGCGCACCGCGATCGTCGGCATGCCGCCGGTGATTTCCTGCCAGTTTTCGCCCCCGTCCTGGGTGAAGAACACACCGAATTCGGTGCCGACAAAGAGCAAATCGGGATCGACGTGATCCTGGACGATGGTGTGGACACTGCCGCGCTCCGGCAGGTCGCCTGTGATCGAAGACCAGGACCGCCCGCGGTTCGTGGACTTGTAGACATAGGGCTTGTAGTCGCCACGCTTGTGGTTGTCGAAGGTCGCGAAGACGATGTCGACGTCGTGCAGTGAGGCGGCCACGTCGCTGACGTAGGTCATGTCGGGTACCTTGCCGAACGAGTCCCGCCGGGCCCAGCTCTCGCCGTTGTCGTCGGTGACCTGGATCAGGCCGTCATCGGTGCCGGCGTAGATCAGCCCTTCCAGAAGCGTCGACTCGGACAGCGAGATGATGCTGCCGTACATCGAAGTCGAGTCGTTCTTGGCCACGGCGTCGACGCTCCAGACCCTGCCCATGACTTCCAGCTCGTTGCGGTCAAGGCCGCGCGTCAGATCGGGGCTGGATTCGCGCCAGCTGTTACCGCCGTCGTCAGAGCGGAAGACTTTCTCGGCCGCGTAATAAAGACGCTTCGGATCGTGCGGGCTGATGATGAAAGCCGAATTCCAGTTCCACTTGTAATCAGCTTCCTCGGCACCGGGCATCGGCGTGATCATTACGCGCTCGAACGAGCTGCGGTCGAAGCGCGCGAGCATGCCGTACTGCAGCTGCGAGTAGACGATGTCGGGGTTGTTCGGATCGATCTGCGTCTTGAAGCCGTCGCCGCCGAGCGTGACGACCCAATCGGAATTGGCGATGCCGTAGTTGTACGTGGTGCGTGAGGGCGCGCCCAGCGTGGAGTTGTCCTGTGTGCCGCCGTAGACGTTGTAGAACGGCTCGGCGTTGTCGGGCGTGGCGCGATAGAACTGCGTGATCGGCAGGTTCTCGACGTGGCGCCAGTTGGCACCGCGGTCGTAGGTGTCGTAGATGCCGCCATCGTTGCCCGTAATAATATGGTCGGGATTTTCCGGATTGATCCACAGCGCGTGTTCGTCGACGTGCTTGTGCGCCGAGCCGACGCGGTTCCACGACGCCCCGCCGTCCTCGGTCACCATCAAAAACGTATCCATGGAGTAAACGCGGTCGGAGTTCGCCGGGTCGGCGATCAGTTCGTTGTAGTACTGCGGGCTGCCGGCCACGTAGCTGGAGCGTTTTTCCCAGCTGACGCCGAAGTCGGTAGACCGGTAGCTGCCCTCCCCGGGTCCGTCGGATTCGATGATCGCGTAGACCGTATCCGGCCTGGCCGGAGAGAACGCGATGCCGATCTTGCCCATGTCCTCGGTCGGCAGGCCGGCCGCAATTTCGGTCCAGGTCCCGCCGCCGTCGGTAGAGCGGTGGATGCCGCTACCCGGTCCGCCGTTGATAAGCGTCCAGACGTGGCGGCGGCGCTGGTAGCTGGAGGCCAGCAGCAGGTCCGGATTGTCGGGGTGCATGATGACTTCGTTGACCCCGGTGTCCTCGTCGATCTCCAGGATTCGTTCCCAGTTTTCGCCCCCGTCGACCGTCTTGTAAACACCGCGATCGCCGCCGGAATTCCACAGCGGCCCATGCGCCGCGACGTAGACGACGTCGGAGTCACGCGGGTCGATAATGATCGCGCCGATGTGGCCGGAATCCTTCAGGCCCATGTTCTTCCAGCTGCGTCCGCCGTCCAGGGACTTGTAGACGCCGTCGCCGTATCCGACCGACCGCTGGGCATTGTTCTCGCCGGTCCCGACCCATACGATGTCCGGATCGTTCGGATCCAGTTCCACCACGCCGATCGCATAGGAGCCCTGGTCGTCGAAAATCGGCATCCAGGTGATGCCGCCGTTGGTGGTCTTCCATACCCCGCCCGAGGCCACGCCGGCATAGAAGGTCTGCCACCCCTCCGGATGCATGGCGAAATCGCTGATGCGCCCCGAAGTCACCGCCGGGCCGATATCTCGCACCGCAAGGCCGGAAAACACATTGGAAGCATCGGTGTCGCTGTCTTGTGCTGAAATCGGGCCGCAGACGGCCCAGCTGAAGAGAGCGAAGGCCGCGACGGGCCAGAATGGGGATTTTGAAATCGGCATTGTCGGTAAGGCTCCAGCTGGATTCGATGTCGTTGCATACTACACGCGCGACTCCGTGGATTCACCCTTGACTCTCCGGCTTTTATTCGAAAACGCGAGTGATGCAACGAAACCCTGCCCGGTCTTCGGATCGAAAATTCATACCGGCATTGCACGCGCTGCGTGGCATCGCCGCGATGGGCGTGCTGTTGTTTCACTGGAACGCGTTCTTTCCCGACCTGAATCTCGCCTTCCGAGGCACCGAGTGGGCCGGGTTTCACTGGCAGCCGTTCCGGCCGATCAATTTCGGCTGGCTGGGCGTGCCGCTGTTCTTCGTGCTTTCGGGCTATCTGCTGGGCGGCAAACTGCTCCACGAGTCGCTGGATTCACGAGTCCTTTCCCGCTACTGGAGCCGAAGATTCCTTCGAATCTACCCGGCGATATGGCTCCAGCTTCCGGTATTGCTGTTGGTCGCCTGGTGGTTGCCGGAGTTGATCCGGGCGCCGGACTGGGGCGCGCTGCTGCGCAACGCCACGCTCTGGATTCACTTGCCGCCGTGGATGACCAGACCGCTCAACGGCGTCTGGTGGACGCTGCCGGTGGAGTTGATGTTTTACATCGTGTTACCCGGAATAATCCTGGTGAGCCGCCGGATCGGCATGACTGCAACAGTGATGCTGGCTTTCGCGATCACGATCGCCTGGCGCATAGCAGTGGTCAGCCACTATGGCGAGGCGGGCTACGCCGGGCGAGAATTCATCACGAGCGCCCTGCCCGGATCACTTGCGTCGTTCGTCCTCGGGCTGGCGCTCAACTTACTGCCAATGCGTCTCAGCCAGCGTCAGACCTTGTTCCTGATGATTTTCGTTGTATTGTCGTATCTGCTGTTGACCGAATGGCTGGTGGACAACCTGGCGACCTACTGGAAAGGCGACTGGATCTTCGTCGTCTGGGATCCGATCATGTACACGGTGATTGCAACCCTGGTATTCGTCGTGCTGCACGGCGACCGGATTGCGCAGGCGCTCTCGGCGCGCTGGCTGGTGTGGCTGGGTGAGATCAGCTTCGGCCTTTACCTGTGGCATTTTCCGGTGGTTCAGGTACTCGACCATCTCATCGGCGCGCGCCTCGAATCGCCAACCGGCAGCGCTTTGGCGCTGGGCCTCTGCCTTGGCGCCACGATACCGCTGGCCGCGATCAGCTACCATCTGGTCGAGCGTCCGGTGATGGGTTGGGGCCGGCGTGCCTTCGCAGATGCTCCATGGTCTGGTCCTTCTCCCGCCAAAGATCGTTGATCCAATTCTGGACGCGCTTGCGATATTCGGGATCGCTGGTGTAATCGCCTCCCGAGGTCTCGGATGCCGGCGCCCGTGAAATCGGCAACGTGCGCACCGAAACCCGGATTTCCTCAACGTTGTTGGCAAACAGATCAGGCAGACCCGGGGCCGGGCCGCAATAGCTGATCGTCACGTCCACAATCGTGTCTATGCTGTCGCCCATTGCGTCGAGCACGAATGCAACGCCGCCGGCACGCGGCTTGAGTAGATGTTTGTACGGCGAGCCCTGGGCGGCATGCCTGGCCGGCGTGAAGCGGGTGCCTTCGACGAAATTCATCACCGACACGGGAATATCGGCAAATTTCCGGCAGGCGCGCCGGGTGGCCTCGATATCACGGCCTGCCAGTTCAGGTCGTTTGGCGAGCAGCTCTTTCGAGTAGCGCTTCATGAACGGAAAATCGAGTGCCCACCACGCCAGGCCGAGCAGCGGCACCCAGATCAGCTGGCTTTTCAGAAAGAACCTGAGAAGCGGCAGCTTGCGATTGAACAGCTTCTGCAAAACCGGGATATCGACCCAGCTCTGGTGATTGCTGATCACCAGGTAGTTGCCGTCAACGCTGGTTTCCGGCATTCCTTCAACCACGATGCGGGTATCGGTGAGGTGATCGATCATCCAGCTGTTCAGGCCGATCCAGCTCTCGGCGAGGCGCATCAGCCACCGGTCGCACCAGCGCCTGACCGGTGCGATACGCACCGCCGCCTTGACCATCGCGATTACAAGCAGCGGCAGGACATGGAACGCTGTGCTCAAGCCGATGAGGATAGCGGCAAGCAGGGAACGCATGAGTCGAATCATTCTTGTCGGCTGGTTTTTGGAATCATTTCGCTATTTTCGCATGGAACCCAGGCTCGTTATAATCGCGGTCTGGATGTCAATCGGGTGCGAACAACATGCAGACTGTCGCGAAACCGAGACCGGACACCGACCGCGTGCGCATCGTCACAAATGCACCACACGATCCGCGGCCTTTCCGACTCAAACGCATTCCGCGCAGACGTGTTCAGAGGTGCGCCGGCCTCGCGTGCGGGTACAATCATGAACTGGATTCGTTGCCGGCCGATCACGCTGCATGACCCGAAAGACGCTACCGGATCTGTCGACCGACGCCGACACGCTGCTGTCACAGGATGCCAGCCCGTCGGCCGCCC
>DATGCS010000066.1:0-2050 GCA_035311685.1 Wenzhouxiangellaceae bacterium | reverse complement strand
GTCGAGCGCGATGAATTCTTCCGGACCGCGTGCGTTGCGCTTGAGCTTGCGGAGCTGGTTGCGCCAGCCGATCACCTGCCGGTCGAAGGCCGGATCGCGGCCCACCGAGTGGTAGATGTGATCGCGGTCTTCCATCAGGCCAGGCAGGATTTCGTCGAGATCGGAGATCGGAAACGCATCGTCCAGATCGAGTTGCTCGCGCGCGCCGTCCAGGCCCAGTCGCGGGCCGTCCCAGCGCTCGCGATCCGGGTCGCGCTCGCGGCAAAACAGAATCTGCTCGCCGGCGTCGCGCCCGGGAACGAGCACCAGCACCGCGTCGGGTTCGCTGAAGCCGGTCAGGTACAGGAAGTCGCTGTCCTGGCGGAAAGCGAACATGGTGTCGCCGTTGCGCAGCTGTTCGGCTGCTGCCGCCACGATGATGATGCTGTCGGGCTCGGTGAGGTCCATCAGGTGCCGGCGTCGACGGGCCAGAATCTTCTTGCTTACCGTCATGGGTATCGTTTCGCGGTTCGGGAGAGTTATGCGGGCTTGCGCAGGCCTTCCTCGCGCAGCAGCAGCGTGGCGACACGCACGAATTCGCTCAGCTCGGTAAAGGCCTGCTCCTGCTCCTCGTCGTCGGCTTCCGGATCGATGCCGGCACGTGCGATCTGTTCGAGCAAACGCAGCGCCTCGTTGGAATCCGGTTTCTTGAGCGCCGGTGCGCCCGCGCCGAAGCCGGCCAGGAAGCCGCTGACCCACGACCCCAGGCACCGGGTGCGCTCGGCCAGCGGCCGGTCGTCGGTGGGCAGCAGCGGCTTGAAGTCCATGTCCGGGGATGCGAGCTCGCTCCTGAGCGTGCTGATCGCCGGGCCCAGGTCTTCCTGGATGCGCGACGAGTTCCAGTCGCCCACCTGCAGCTTCTCCAGCTGGTCGGCGAGCTCGGAATCCGCCTGGTGCGGCCCGCCGGCCAGCAGTCCGATGACCACGCCGTGGGTCTCGGCGATACGCGCCGGCTCCTTGTCTGCGGCCAGCGCCAGCAGCCAGGCCAGCTTCGATTCGTTGTTGTCCATGTACGACTCGGATTTGGATAGATTCAACACTTTCCAATGGTAGCACCGGGGGCGTTTTGTCGAGGTCTGCGCGCCTCGATTGGACAGTCGCGGCGTCGGCCCGCACCGGCAACCACGCATGCGGGGTCCTGGCATTGCCGACCTGAAATTCCGACACACTTGTTAAACCAGGTCACAAAGCTCTATCATTGGCTTGAATTTCAAACAGATTGAAGTTGTCGGCATGAGCACTCAACAAGTCAGCCGGGCGCTCGATACGATCGAGGCCAGCATGAACAGCCTCAAGTCTCGGGTCGCTGAACTCGAGCGTGAGAACAAGTCGCTGCTCAACCGCCAGGAGGCGCTGGTCGCGGAACGGGCCGGTCTGGTGCAGCGCAATGAAGAGGCGCGAACACGGGTCGAATCGATGATCGAGCGGCTCAAATCGCTGGAGAACGCGAGCTGATGTCTGACAACGAGATGGTGACGGTACGGATCCTCGATCGCGAGTACCAGGTCGTCTGCGCACCCGGCGAGCGCAAGGGGTTGATGGAAGCGGCGCTTTACCTGGATGCTCAGATGCGCGAGGTGCGCAAGGGCGGCAAACTCAGCTCGGTCGAGAAGATCGCGGTGATGTGCGCGCTGAATTTTTCCGACGAGCTGCTCAAGCTGCGGCAGCAAAGCGTCGAGCGCAGCGAGCAGGTCGACCAGCGCATCCTGGACCTGGCCGCAAGCCTGGACGGTATGCCGGAGAAGACGACCGAAGCCTGACGTTGCGGTCGGGTTCGGCGTCGCTCAACGGCGCGTCACAGCAACGGCGATTCTGTTGGTGTATGATTTGTCGCATGGTGCTCTCTGCGGTGTTCGCCAGTGAGATCGCATTATGCCTTGTCCCTACTTATCGACCTTGGGACAGCAACTTTCGGTGCCGGTGTGCACATTCGTTCTGCGAATAGCCTGAAGGCCCGAAGAGCTCTCCCACCTGAACCTCTGGTTCAAGGTCGCTGTTCTTGCAGCGGCAT
>DATGCS010000065.1:0-3550 GCA_035311685.1 Wenzhouxiangellaceae bacterium | reverse complement strand
GGCCTGACCCGGGCAGGCGGGCCACCGGGTGGCCGGCATTGGCACAGTGGTCTCTATCAGCTATGCTCGAACCATGGGTTCGGGGCGTTCGCGTAAATCACTGAATTGGTGTCTGGTCGGCATCCCGATGCTGTTGTGCTCGCTGGCAATATCTGCAGCGAGTGCCACGCCGGTCACCGTCGTCGACTGGCTGGGCACGGCCGAAGGTCTGCCGAATCCCGACGTGGAAGCAGTTGTTCGCGATCGCGCCGGCTACGTCTGGATCGGCACCCGCGGCGGCCTGGTGCGCCATGAGGGCGTGCGCCTCAATGTGCTGCGGCGCGATCCCGACCGCCCCGGCGCGTTGCCGGGCGACAACGTGCTGACGCTGATGGCGGCCGACGACGGCGATGTCTGGGCAGCGATATCCGAGCAGGGTATTGTCCGCATCCGTGGCGTGCAGGTGATCGAACAGTGGGCGAATGCGCGTGACGGCGGGCCTCTGCAAGGCCGTTATGTCTGGTCGCTGAGTGAATCCTGTGACGGCGCGGTATGGGGTGCTTATGCGACCGACGGCCTGGTCCGGATAGACCCCGATTCTTCGACGACGACCCACTTCGCGCCGGGCCAGCTCGGCTTGCCGGATTCGGGTTTCGGACTGCAATTGACCCGCGACGCGGCCTGTCGTCTCTGGTTGCTCCGGACCGACGGGGTCTGGCAGGTGCGCACAGCCGAACCGTTCGGTTTCGAGCGCGTCCTGGCTGCGGAAGATTCCGGCATGTTGATGTTTCTTTCGATGTTGCTCGCGCAGGGCGATCGCGCCTTCGTTACCGGCAGCGGCGGTCTGCTTGATGTCGAACTCGGCGAGGCCGCTGAAGATAAAGCGCAGATCAACGAATTCTGGGAGCTCGACGAATCGGTGAACGTCGCGCGGCCGGCCGATGATGGCAGTCTCTGGCTCGGCATGCGACGGGGGCTGATGTTGTTCGATCCAGCCACCGGCCAATCCCGGCCGCTTCATTTCGGGCCGGACAACGGGGACCTGTCGGCGGTCCAGATCTCGGACGTGATGTCCGGTGCCGAGGGTGACGTGTGGATAGCGACCACCGGTAGCGGTGTTGCACGCCTGCCGCCGGGCTGGCGCGGATTTCATCCCATCGTGCCGCGCCTGGACGAGGCGGAGATCAAGCGCGTCACCAGCATCGCCACCGGGCCCGACGGCGCGCTCTGGTTGGGCAGCGCCAATCATGGGGTGCAGCAACTGGATCCCGACAGCGGCGCGGTTTTGCCGCCCGGCATTCGTACCGGGGCCCAGAACAACGAAGTCATCGGCCTGCACGTCACCGAACAGGCGGTATGGTCGCTCGATCGGCGGCGTCTGATCCGCGGCGATCTGGCGACCGGTGAATCTACGGCTCTCATCGAGCGTCTCAGCGACGGGGAGGATCACTTCGAGTTCCTGCTGCCGGCCGACGACGGTGATCTCTGGCTGGGCGGCGAGGATGCGTATTTGCTTCGGCTGGATTCTTCGGGAAAGGTGCTCGATCGTTGGGACGCCGATGCCGAGATCGCGCTCGATCGCCGGATCGGCGCCTCCTCACTGCGCACCATGCGGCGCGGTCCGGACGGGCACTGGTGGCTGCTGAGCGCAGACGCGGTTTATCGCCAGGTCGCAAGCGGTGCCTTCATCGAGGTCTGGCGCGCTGAAGATGCCGCGCTGGTGACAATGGCTTTCCAGGGAAGTCGGCTCTGGCTGGCGGCGGATTCAACGCTGGAATCGTTTCGTGTCGACGGCGCCACGCTCGCAGCCGAGCGGCGCTTTACCGCCGGCAGCGGTCTGCCCGCGGGCCGGGTGCAGGCGCTGGTGCCGCGCGGCGACGATCTGTGGCTGTTGATGAGCATCGGTCTGGCGCGACTGGATACCGACCGTGGAGAGTTCCGGCTGTTTTCCGCCAGAGAAGGGCTGATGCAGTCGGAGTTCAACCCGGAGGCCGTCGTCGAGCTTGCCGACGGTCGCCTGGCCGCCGGGACCAACAACGGCTTGCTGGTCTTCGATCCGGCGGAAATCCAGCCAGCGCCCCGGCCGCCACCGGTTCACCTGATCTCGATGCGGGCGGGCGACCGGATGATCGGCCTGGAGCGACGCGACGCTGCACCGCTGGAGTTTGGCTGGGAGGACAATTCCATGGAATTCAGCTTCCTGGCCCTGTCCTACATCAACCCGACGCAGAATCGCTATCGTGCACGGCTGAGCGGCTGGGAAGACGAATGGCAGGAGCTGGTCGGGCAGACGACGCGTTTTTTCAGCAATTTGCCCAGTGGTGAATACACATTTGAAGTCCAGGCGGCCAATGTCGAAGGCGCGTGGAACCGCGCAGGCGACCGCGTCACGTTCAGCATAGCGGCCCCGCCGTGGCGCTCCGCCGAGGCATGGGCAGCCTATACCGTTGTTCTGCTGGCTATGCTGGCCATCGTCTGGCGTGCGTTTGTCGTGCGCCGTCGCCGGCGAGAGTCGATTCGACGGGCCGAGCAGCAGCGGCAACTGGCCGACCGTCAGCGGGATTTGATGGAGCGGCTCAATCGCAGCCTCGAGCCCGATGATGTTGCCGGGACCATCGGCACCGCAGTCGTTCAGCTGACCGGGGCCTCGGTTTGCCATGTGGGCTTCATGCAGTCCGGATTTCCGAAACAGGTTCGATCATTCGGCGAACAGGGCGAGCCGCCGACGCGTGCCGATTTTGACGCCGCGGTGTCCCGTGACGGGCCGGGTGAGTTGCTGCACCTGGGCACGGCCGGCAAACTGATCGCCGCGGTCTGGTTGCCGGAACTGGACGTGGCGCGTCGGCGCGAGCTTCGCACCCGACTGGATCTGTTTGCCCAGACCGCCGGCCAGGTACTGGAAAATGCACGCCTGTTGCTCGACGTGCGCGAATTGGCGCATCATGCCGATGCCGCCAGCGCGGCGAAGTCCGATTTCCTGGCCACGATGAGCCATGAGATCCGTACCCCGTTGCATGGCTTGCTGGGCATGATGGAACTGATCGAACAGGCCGAGACCGAGCCGGCCCAGCTCGACATGCTGCGAACCATGCGTGGTTCCGGACGGCAGCTTCAGCGCATCCTCAACGATGTCCTCGACCTGTCGCGCATCGAGGCCGGCAGGGTGGAGCTGGATCGTCGTCCATTCGAGCTCGGGCCCTTGCTCGAACGGGTGATCGATCTGCACGCACCCAACGCCTTCGCCTCCGGCCTGGCGTTGAGACTGCGGATCGCGGCCGACCTGCCGCTGATGGCCATCGGCGACGACGACCGGATTGCCCAGATCGTCGGCAACCTGGTCAGCAACGCGATCAAGTTCACCGTGTCCGGCTGGGTGGAACTGGATGCGCGGCTGGACGCGGACCGTACGCTGGTGCTGTCGGTGAGCGATTCGGGTCCCGGCATCGATGCGGCTGTGCAAACCGAACTGTTCGAGCCCTTCACGCAGATTGGCTCGGCATCTACCCGCAAGCACAGCGGGACCGGGCTCGGCCTTGCGATTTCGCGTCGTCTGGTCGATGCAATGGACGGC
>DATGCS010000064.1:0-11109 GCA_035311685.1 Wenzhouxiangellaceae bacterium | reverse complement strand
CGGGAAATTCAATGGCTTCGCTTGCAGGCAAGCTCCCACACTTGTAGCAGGTCACGGTGTCGGATGCGCCCGGGTGCCGTCGACGGGTGTGGGAGCCGGCCTGCCGGCGAGGTTTTCGTTAACACTTAAAACCTAAAACTTAACCTGACTAGCGTCGTGTCTCAGTAGCGTTCTTGCGCTGTGGCATTGCCCGTAGACAAAGCCACTGGGCCCCGGCTCAAGGCCGGGGCGACAGTCTTGGAGCTTCCACCTGGTTGTCGTCCCGGACCTGATCCGGGACCCAGAGACTTTCAGCACAAATTTTTCATTGGCTTGAGCAGGACACTGAGACACGACGCTACTCAGGAAACTTGAAACCTGATTTCTAACCGAATCTTTCCAGAACCGCCCGCGTCAGGCGGGCGGTTTCGTGCCAGTCGAAGCCGGCCGCCTGCTGCAATCCCCGCTCGGCCAGGATCTTTCGCCGCGCCGAATCTCTCGCCGCCACTGCCAGCGTGTCCGCCACGGCATTCCGGTTGTCCGGATCGACCGTCATCGCAGCACCGCCCGTCACTTCGCCGAACACCGGGATATCGCTGACGATCGCCGGCGTGCCGCAGGCCATCGCTTCCAGCGGCGGCAGCCCGAACCCCTCATACAGAGACAGATATACGAACCATTCAGCCTCGGCGTATAGCGCGGGCAGCATTTCGTCGGTCACCCGGCCGGCCAGCCGCACCCGGGGCGGCAGGTCGTCCAGTCTTGCACCGGCGAACACCGAAGCCCGACCCGGCGCCCCGGCAATCACCAGCTCGAGGTCGTCGGGCAATCGGGGCAGCGCCTTCGACCAGGCGTCGATAAGAACGGCCAGGTTCTTGCGCGGCTCCAGTGTGCCGACCGAGAGCAGGTAACGCGTATCGTTCAGGTTGAGACTTTCGCGCATGCGCCGACGCTCGGCCGGCGGCGGCGGACGAAAACCCGCGCCGACGCCGTTGTGAATCACCGTCACCTTGCTGTCCGGAATTCCGGTAGTTTCAAGCAGCCGGTGCCGCGTGAATTCGGAAATCGCGATGACGTGCCGGGCGCGTCGCACCAGGCGCGGCAGCATGAAGCCGTACCAGCGGGCGAATCCTCGATTAAGCCATTCGGGATGGTCCAGCGGCACCAGGTCGTGAACGGTCACGACCTGGTTGGCGACCGCCAGCGGCCCCGAATGCACCGGCGACCACAGCAGGTCGCGGCCGACCCTTGCCGGCAATACCAGCTGCTCCCAGGCGTGCCCTTTCAATCCCCGGATCGCCCGGCGCGGCGGATCGATGCGCGCAGGCGGCTCCCCGGGCCAGGCCGCAAGCACCTCATTGAGGTACCGGCCGACCCCGGTCAACGGCTGTTGCAGTATTCTGGCGTTGAAAAACATCGAATTCGCGCCGGCTACGGTCGCCGCCCATCATCAGGAACTGCAGCGATTATGCATGTCTTAGGGAACCTTTGAATAACTCTGCGCGCAGCGCGTTTCAGTCGGAAAAGCTGCAGATCGTGTGGTGTGGCGCGAGTGACAGTAGCCATAGCTACGGCCGAGGGTCGCAACGCGCGAGATGCGGCTTTTCCGGCGAAACCCCTTCGGGACGGGGCTTTGCGGGGCCTCCGGCTTGTTTGGGCTCGCTCATTTGGAACAACCAAACCACGCTCGCCCAAGCCAAGCCGGAGCCTCCCGCAAAGGCGCCGTCGCGCCCGCGCAGAGTTATTCCAAGGTTCGTTATCCGGCGCGGCCGCGCCAGCGCCGACGCGCCGCCCGTTTCGAGGGCCGGGCGAGCACCTTGAGCGACCACGACACGGCGCCGTTACTGCTGGTCGGCCCGGGCGGCCCGGCCGGACATGAAATTCTCGCCGGGCTGCTGGACGCCGGCGCGCCGGTGATTGCGGTCTCACCCGACGTTCCCGGATATAGCCGGCCCAACCTCACCTGGATGCAGCACGACCTAGTGGGCCACGCCCGCATACAGTCGCACGTGATGATCTGCGCAGACGCCGAAGCCCTGCCGCTGGCGGCGCGCCAGGTCCGGGCCATGCCGATGCTCAGGCGTATCATCGCGCTGAGTTCGGCCAGCGTGGTGTTCAAGCAGCGCTCGGCCGATCCAGGTGAACGCGAAACCGTGGAACGCCTCGTCGAGTCCGAGCAGTCACTTGCGGAGACGGCGGGTAAGCGCGGTATCGAACTCACACTGCTGCGGCCGACGCTGATCTACGGCGGCCGGGCGCCTTCGGCACTGCACGGTATTCGAAGCTGGCTCGAGCAACGATCATGGGCGCCAATCGCCGGCAACGGACTGCGTCAGCCGGTTCACGCCGACGACCTCGCCGCACTTGTCCGGCAACTGGCCGCCGGCAGCGGATCCGAACGCGGATCGCCGGTCGAGACGCTGAGCCTGGGCGGCGGCGAGACACTGCAGTATCCGGAATTCGTGCGCCGGATCGCTTCCGGGGCGGGGATCGACGCGACGCTGGTGCGAATGCCGGCGTGGCTGATCGCATCTGCGCTGCGAATCGCCCATCGTCTGGGTCGCTTCCGATCCGTCACACCGGTCATGATCGCGCGTCAGCGCATGGACCTGGTGGTCGACGACACCCGCGCGCGCGAGCAGCTGGGCTGGAACCCGCGGCCGTTCAGGCCTTGAAGCTCACCGACGCACGATGCCTTCGCGGATTCGAAATCAAGCCAACCCGACCCGCGCCGGGCTTGGCCGAAGCCGGCCCTGTGCCAAAGAATACGGCCAACCCGATCGCGATCTGCCAAAATGAGCAATACGCCCCGTGTTTCGCGGGGCCCCACGGATACCAGGAAAACGACCAACAATGAACGAACCGTCCCAGGAATCGCATCAGGAATCGTCGCAAGCGTCGGCAGGCGAATCGAAACTGCCGCTGGACCCGCCGCTTTCGGCCACCGAAGCCCGGGTGCTCGGTTGCCTGATCGAAAAGGAAGGCACGACGCCGGAAACCTACCCGCTGACCCAGAACGCCACGGTCACGGCGTGCAACCAGAAAACCAGCCGCAACCCGGTGATGAAGCTCGATCCCGGCCGCGTCGGCCAGACGCTTCGAGCGCTGGAGCAAAGAAGACTGGTGCGATCGGAATACGGCGCGCGCGCATCGCGCTACTACCATCGCGTGGACTCGGAACTCAAGCTCACCGCCGCCCAGCGCGTTCTGATCGGCCTGTTGCTGCTCCGGGGTCCACAGACGCTGGCCGAGCTCTACGCGCGGTCCGAGCGCATGCACCGGTTCGACGATCTCGAAGACGTCAAGTACAACCTCGATCGATTGGCCGCGCACGATGCCCCGATGGTCGTGCGCCTGCCGCGCGGCCCCGGCCAGCGTGAAGACCGATACATGCACCTGCTCGCCGGCCCGGTCGACAGCGCCCTGTCGCATCCCGACCACGCCCCCGCCGCCACCCCGGCCGAATCGGCCGAAACCGAATCGCTGCTGCAGCGGGTCGCGGAACTTGAAGAGCGGGTTGCGGAGCTGGAGCGGAAAATCGAGGGGTGACGGTTTACGGTTTACGGTTTACGCAATCTTGAACCAACTGTAGATATGGGGAACGGCGACCATTTCCGCTTGCGTAAACCGTCAACCGTCCAACCGTAAACCGTCGCGCGCCTCGCGCGCTTACCCGTCTATCCGCTTGTACTTGATGCGGTGCGGGCCGGCCTTGTCGCCCTTGCGGCGCTTGAGGTCGGCTTCGTAGTCGCTGAAGTTGCCCTCGAACCATTCCACGTGCGAATCGCCCTCGAACGCCAGCACGTGGGTGGCGATGCGGTCGAGGAACCAGCGGTCGTGCGAGGTGACCAGCACGCTGCCCGGAAAAGCCAGCAGCGCTTCCTCCAGCGCCCGCAGCGTTTCCACATCGAGATCGTTGGTCGGCTCGTCGAGCATCAGCACGTTGCCGCCGGAGCGCAACACCTTGGCCAGGTGAACGCGGTTTCGCTCACCGCCGGAAAGCTGACCGACGCGCTTTTGCTGGTCGCCGCCCTTGAAGTTGAAGCGGCTGGCGTACTGGCGCGCCGGCGTGGAGTAGTTGCCGACCTGGATCATCTCGGCGCCGTCGGCAATCTCTTCCCACACCTGGCGGTCGCCGTCCAGACTGTCGCGCTTCTGGTCGACGTAGCCCAGCGCGACCGTGGAGCCGACCTTGATCTCGCCGGAATCGGGCTTCTCGCTGCCGGCGATCATGTTGAACAGCGTGGTCTTGCCGGCCCCGTTGCCGCCGATGATGCCGACGATGGCGCCCTGCGGCACCTTGAAGCTCAGGTCCTCGATCAGCAGGTCGTGGCCGAACGCCTTGTTCAGGTGCTCGACCTCGATCACCTGGTCGCCCAGACGCGGCCCCGGCGGAATGTAGATCTGCTGGGTTTCGTTGCGCGCCTGAAATTCCTTCGAGTTGAGCTCCTCGAACTGCTTCAGACGCGCCTTGCTCTTGGCCTGCCTGCCCTTGGCGTTGGAGCGCACCCATTCCAGCTCGTCCTTGAGCGTCTTCTGCCTGGAGGCTTCCTGCTTTTCCTCAACGGCCAGGCGAGCCTGCTTCTGCTCCAGCCAGGAAGAGTAATTGCCCTGGAACGGGATCCCGTGGCCGCGATCCATTTCAAGAATCCAGCCGGCGACGTTGTCCAGGAAGTAGCGATCATGGGTCACCGCCATCACGGTGCCCGGGAAATCGTGCAGGAAGCGCTCCAGCCACGCCACCGATTCGGCGTCCAGGTGGTTGGTCGGCTCGTCGAGCAGCAACATGTCGGGCTTGGAAAGCAGCAGCCGGCACAGCGCAACGCGGCGACGCTCGCCGCCTGAAAGCACCTTGATCTCGCTGTCCCAGGCTGGCAGACGCAGCGCGTCGGCGGCCACTTCAAGCATCCGGTCCAATTCCCAGCCGCCGGCCGAATCGATCTTGTCCTGCAGCTCGGCCTGCTCGGCCAGCAGGTCGTTCATTTCATCGTCGCTCATCGGCTCGGCGAATTTCTCCGAAATCTCGTCGAAGCGCTTGAGCAGGTCGCGCACCTCGCCCACGCCCTCCATCACCGCCTCGCGCACGGTCTCGTCCTCGGGCAGTACCGGCTCCTGGGACAGGTAGCCGATGCGGATGCCGGGCTGGGGGCGCGCCTCGCCGTCATATTCCTTGTCTTCGCCCGCCATGATGCGCAGCACCGTCGATTTGCCGGCGCCGTTCAGGCCCAGCACGCCGATCTTGGCGCCCGGGAAAAACGAAAGCGAAACATCCTTGATCAGCGTGCGGTTCGGCGGAACCACCTTGCTGACGCGGTTCATGGTGTAGACGTACTGGCTCATTACTGGCGGATTCCTTCGGAAGACGAACTAAAAGGCGACGACAACAAAAGATGGCGTCGCGGACAAGCTGGTGATGTGGGGGCGGCGCCGCGCATTATCCATATTTTTGGGCTGCCGGGTCGGTTTGTCCGAAAACCGATTCGCAGCGCGCTGCCACATTCGTCGTCCAAAATACGTAACAATCAACTAAAGTTGCGTTTTCAACCAAAAAGGCGCACTTCGCAAGCGATTTCAACAGAGATTTTCGGTGCGCTATTTCCAAATCACCAACACTGGCCGGGTTCGGCACAACAACCAGGATCGAATCCTCGCCGACGAGCAATCGGGCCTCTGGATAGTCGCCGACGGTATGGGCGGCCACGCCGGCGGGGAACAAGCCAGCCGCCTGGCGTGCGAAGCGGTCAATGAAGGCGTCATTCACGGCATGCCGCTGGCAGACGCCTTCGAAGTGGCGCATTCGCGGGTGCGCTCGGCCCAGGAAGACAACCCGTCGCTGCACGACATGGGTACCACGCTGGTGGCCGTGCGCGAGCATGAAGGCGGTTACGAACTGGCCTGGGTCGGCGACAGTCGCATCTATCGCTACAACTCGAAGGACGGCGAATTCGAGTGCCTGACGCGCGACCAGAACGTCGCCGGGCGCCTGCTGGAAACCGGCCGGATCACCGCCGACGAGGCCCGGGATCACCCGCAGCGCCACATCCTCACCGACTGCATCGGCCAGCGCGAAGGCCTGCCCACCATCGAATCCACCCGCCTCGACTGGCACGAAGGCGACCGCTTGCTGCTGTGCTCGGACGGCCTCAACAGCGAACTGTCCGATGCCGCGCTGAAACAGTGGCTGGGTGACATCCCCTCCCCCCGCGCCGCCGCCGAAAAACTCGCCGACCTCGCACTCGAAGCCGGCGGGCGGGACAACATCTCTCTGATCATTCTGGAGGCGCCGGCGAGCGCGTGACGGGGCTCGGGTTTAGGGTTTAGGGTTTAGCTGAAAGGCGTTGTTGGTGGTTGGTTTCCGGTTTCCGCAGGCAGAAAACCAAACCCTTCGCGAGCACGGCTCGCTCCTACGAAAACCGAAAGCCCGTGGAACCGCGCTCCACGCCCGCCCGCGTAACTTTTACCTTCCGAAAACTGAAAACTCGATTCTCTCTTCGCCCAATCGGCAAACCGGTTTTTATCCGTAAACCGGATGGGCGTTGCACAGCTTCACGGCTGCGTCGCGAACGCGCGCTTCGGTTTCGCTGTCGCCGATGTTGTCGAGCACATCGCAGATCAAGCCGGCCAGCTCGCGGCTGTCGTCGGCGTCGAACCCGCGCGTGGTGATGGCCGGTGTGCCGATGCGCAGCCCCGAGGTCACGAACGGCGAGCGCGGCTCGCCCGGCACGGTGTTCTTGTTGCAGGTGATATGGGCCCGGCCCAGCGCTTCCTCGGCGTCCTTGCCGGTGATGTCCTTGTCGATCAGGTCCATCAGGTACAGGTGGTTATCGGTACCGCCCGAGACCACCTTGTAGCCGCGCTCGACCGTCACTTCGGCCATCGCGCGTGCGTTTTCGACGACCTGCTCCTGGTACTGTTTGAAACCGGGTTCCAGCGCTTCCTTGAACGCCACGGCCTTGGCCGCGATCACATGCATCAGCGGCCCGCCCTGGCAGCCCGGGAAGACCAGCGAATTGAATTTCTTGGTGATCGTCTCGTCGTCGCCTTTGGCCACGATGATTCCGCCGCGCGGGCCGCGCAGCGTCTTGTGGGTCGTCGAGGTCACCGCGTGGGCATGCGGCACCGGATTCGGATACACGCCCGCAGCAATCAGGCCGGAGACGTGCGCCATGTCGACCACGAACCACGCGCCGACCGAATCGGCAATTTCACGCATCCGGGCCCAGTCGACCACCCGCGAGTAGGCCGAGAAGCCGCCGATCAGCATCTTCGGCTGGTGCTCTTTCGCCAGTTCGGCCATGCGCTCGTAGTCGATCTCGCCGGTGCCGTGGTTCAGGCCATAGTGCACGGCATTGAAGATCTTCCCGGAAAAATTCACCTTCGCGCCGTGGGTCAGGTGTCCGCCCTCGGACAGGTCCATGCCCAGGATGGTGTCGCCGGGCTTGAGCAGCGCCAGGAAGACCGCCTGGTTGGCCTGGGAACCGGAATGCGGCTGGACGTTGGCATAGCCCGCATCGTAGAGCTTGCGCGCCCGGTCGATGGCCAGTTCCTCGGCGATGTCGACGAATTCACAGCCACCGTAATAGCGCCGGCCGGGATAGCCTTCGGCGTATTTGTTGGTCAGCTGCGAGCCCTGCGCTTCCATGACGCGCGGCGAAGCGTAATTTTCCGAAGCGATCAATTCGATATGATCCTCCTGGCGCTGGTTCTCGCCGGCAATCGCGCGCGCCAGCTCGTCGTCGTAGCCCTCGATGCGAAAAGATGCGTCAAACATTCGAAAATCTTCCTATTCCGATAACCCGATAACTTTAACATCCGCAACGTTGATGCGCCGCAGGGCCGACGGCTCGGTCCTACGAAAAGCGGGAGACCCCCGACCCCGTAGGAGCCTGCCCTGCAGGCGATTCGTCACAGCCCGCCAAAACCTTCGCGAGCAAGGCTCGCTCCTACAAAAAGCGGGAGGCCCCGACCCCGTAGGAGCCTGCCCTGCAGGCGATCCGTCACGGTCCTCCAAAACCTTCGCAAGCAAGGCTCGCGTCTACGAAAGCCGAAAACCTGCCTTTAACCGGCAAACGAGCAAACCAGCAAACCACCATCATTCCTCCCAACACCCAACCCCCGACAATCGCCGATAATCAATCCAAACTCGCAACCATGAACCCAGCCATGTCCTCTCCGCCCGTCCCCTCGAATCCCTCCCGCCCACGCTGGCGCGTGATGAAATTCGGCGGGAGTTCGGTGGCCGATGCCGACAATTGGCCGAAGATCGCCGCCGAAGCGGCGAAAGTGCTGGAAGATGGCGGCACTGCCGTCATCGTGGTTTCGGCCCTGGCCGGCATTACCGACCTGCTCGACGCCTGCCTCCAATCGCCGGACGACATCGAGCCCGATACAACGCTCGCCGAAGTCCGTCAACGCCACGAATCGCTGGCCGCGGCCACCGGCGTCGACGTGGCGAACCTGGAACCGACATTCGAACGCCTGCGCGCCGCGCTGCAAGACGTGCACCGGGGCAAAGCCGGTCCGGAGCATGCGGCCGAACTGCTGGCCTGCGGCGAGCTGCTCTCCAGCCGCCTCGGCGAACTCATATTGCAAGACCGTGGTCTGGACTGCCAGTGGCTGGACAGCCGCGAGCTTCTGATCTGCAGCGACAACCCGAACCGCTCGCGCCGCGCCAACCGACTGTCGGCCGAATGCGAGGTGGCGCCTTCTCCCGATGCCCGGGCCCGGCTGGCCGAGCGCGGCCGGCTGTTCATTGCGCCCGGCTTCATCGCGCGCAACGGGGCCGGCGACACGGTGCTGCTTGGGCGCGGCGGATCCGACATCTCGGCGGCCCTGATCGGAACGCTGCTCGACGCCGACCGGGTCGAGATCTTCTCCGACGTGCCCGGACTGTTCTCGGCCGACCCGCGGCGCATTCCGGCCGCCCGGCTGCTGCGCGCGATCAGCTACCGCGAAGCGCTGGAACTGGCCGCCATGGGCGCCCGGGCACTACACCCACGCGCACTGCTGCCGCTGAAAAAACATCGCGTGCCGCTGTGGCTGCGCCAGACCGCCGACCCGGAAATCGAGGGGACGAAAATCACGCCCGACGCGCACGAGCACGGCGCGCAGGTCAAGGCGATCGTGGCGCGCAAGAACATCACGCTGGTGTCGCTGGAAGGCATCGACATGTGGCAGCAGGTCGGCTTCATGGCCGACGTGTTCAATGTCTTCCGCGACCACGGCCTTTCGGTGGACCTGGTCTCCACCTCCGAATCCAACGTCACGCTCACCCTGGACCCGGGCGCCAACATGGCCGACCAGGCCGCACTGGACCGGCTGGCCTCCGATCTGGGCCAGCTGGCCCAGGTGGACATCAACACCGAATGCGCCAGCGTCAGCCTCGTGGGCCTGGGAATCCGCACGATTCTCCATAGACTGGGCCCGGCGCTGGAAGTATTCGAACAGCGCCGCATCTTCCAGGTCAGCCAAGCGGCCAATGACCTGAACCTCACTTTTGTCGTCGAGGCCCGCCACGCCGACCGCCTGGTGCAGCAGCTGCATCAGCAGATCATCCCCGGCGGGGTCGGCGGCGACGCGGTGTTCGGTCCCAGCTGGGAAGCGCTGTTCCGGCGAGACGAGGAAACCGAAGCGGTGCCGGCCTGGTGGCGCAGCAAGCGCGACCGACTGACCGAAGTGCTCGGCGACCGCGATTCGGCCTACGTCTACGATCTTGAGTCGATTCGCGACGCCGCGCGCCGGCTGGTCGCCTTGCCCGCCGTCGACCGTGTGCTTTACTCGATGAAAGCCAACCCGCACGCCGAGATCCTGCGCACCGCCTGCGCAAACGGGCTCGGCATCGAGTGCGTGTCGCTGGCCGAGGCCCGGCATGCGCTGGCCAGCGTCGAAGGACTGAACCCGACCGATCTGCTGTTCACCCCCAACTTCGCCCCGCGCCGGGAATACCGCGACGCGCTCGAACTGGGCCTGACGGTGACCCTGGACAACCCGTGGATCCTGGAACACTGGGGCGCCGACTTCGCCGGCAGATCGGTATTCCTGCGCCTGGACCCGGGCTCCGGCCTGGGTCACCACAAGATGGTACGAACGGCCGGCTCGAACGCCAAGTTCGGCGTGCCGCTGGGCGAGCTCGAGCGCGTGGCAAGACTGGCCCGTGCCCATGATGTCGCCGTCACCGGGCTGCACGCCCACACCGGCTCGGGAATCATGCACCCGGACAACTGGCACCGCACCCTGGAAACCCTGGGCGAGGCCGCACGCGAACTGCCGGACGTGGGGGTCATCGACGTCGGCGGCGGGCTGGGTGTGCCCGATCGCGAAACCGACCTGCCGCTGGACCTCGCGGCACTCGAAGCCGGCATCGCCGGGCTGAAATCGAAGCTGGTCCGGCCGGTCAAGGTATGGCTGGAACCGGGCCGCTTTCTGGTCGCCCAGGCCGGCGTGCTGGTCGCCCGCGTAACCCAGGTCAAGGGCAAGGGCGACATGCGCTACGTTGGGATCGCGACCGGAATGAACTCGCTGATCCGGCCAGCGCTATATGGTGCCTGGCACGAAATCGTCAACCTGACGAGGCTCGACGAGCCCGGCGACCAGGTCTACAACGTCGTCGGCCCCATCTGCGAAACCGGCGACATCCTCGGCCTCGACCGCCTGCTGCCCGAATGCCGGGAAGGCGATCTCATCCTCATCGCCAACACCGGCGCCTACGGCGCGGCCATGGCGAGCAAATACAACCTGCGGGAGCCGGCGGAGGAAATCACAATCTGACAAAGCTGGTTATTTGGTTATTTGGTTATTTGGTTATTTGGTTATTTGGTTATTTGGTTGGCTGGTTCTTGGTTTTGTGGGAGGCCCATCCTGGGCCGATATTCCGTTGATCGGGGCTGGAACCCCGCTCCCACACCCGCAGATCCCGCGGGGCCAGCCTTGTCGTCCCGGGGCTGACCCGGGGCCCAGTGGCTTTTCCATCGCCGATCCGGAACCAAGCCTTGATTTCCAGTCGGTCTTCAACCGATAATGAGCATTCGATCAAGAACACTGCCGATCACATTGATCCTTTCCGCAACTCTGGAGGATCGACCACAATAACGGCAGACCGTCTTGTATTAATTCAATTGGGGAAGGAGGACT
>DATGCS010000063.1:0-7802 GCA_035311685.1 Wenzhouxiangellaceae bacterium | reverse complement strand
CTGCAGTTCGGCCTGTCGGCAGAGCGCTGGCGAAGAACCGCCGCGCGGCTGGATGTCCCGCTGGGCAAGCGCCGCGCGCTGGCCGACTACTATGTTTCAGGATTCGCCAACCAGGTGCTTCCGGGCGGCGTAATCGGCGACGCGGGCCGCGCATGGCGACATTCCAGAACCTCGGGCCGGCCGGGTCCGGCCGTTCGCGCCGTGATTCTCGAGCGGGCCTCGGGACAGTTCGTCCTGCTGCTTGCCCTGTTCGCCACGCTGGCCGCTACCGACCCGGGTGCAATGCTGCTGGCACGACTGGATACCGCCGCGGGCCCGGGCTGGATGATCGCGGCCCTGATCGTGATCTTGCCGGCTGCCGGCCTGTTGGCGACCGGGCGCAGCGGCCGGCTGCCCGGCTGGCTGATGTCGCTGGCCCGCGACGCGCATCGCGCGCTGCTGATGCGCGGCGCATGGCCGGCACAGCTGGTGCTTTCGCTGGCGGTTCTTGCCACCTATTGCGCCATGTTCGCCTGCGCCGGGCGAATGATCGGCGCGGACGCACCGTCGGCAACGCTGGCAATGATTGCGCCGGTCGTGCTGCTGGCCATGCTGCTGCCGATCTCGGTCGCTGGCTGGGGCGTGCGCGAAACGGCCGCGGCCGGCGTCTGGGCGGCGCTGGGTTGGCCGGCCGCCGAAGGCGTCGCCGTGTCGGTGGCCTACGGCGCGCTGTGCCTCCTGGCCAGTCTGCCCGGTGCGATCATATCGGCGCTTATGCCGATTCGGCAGGCAGAACAGACGTCCTGAACCAGTTTCACGAGCTCAGGCATTACGATCCTCGAAACTAAAAAGCCACGTCGAACAACGTGTCGTCGCCCAGCCGGTACAGACGCATCTTCGGACGGGCCGCGTCGCACAGCCGTTCTATCGGCGGCAGGCTGAGCCCTGCACGCCCCGACCCGATCAAAAGCGGCGCGACCAGCACGTGCAGCCTGTCCAGTGCGTCTTCGGCGACGAAACGCGAAATCGTGCTCGCGCCACCCTCGACCAGCACCCGGCGGCAGCCGATCGCCGCGAGCGCTGCCAGCACATCGCGCGGCGCAACGCCCTGACCGGACTCGGGCAACGGCAAGCGTCGAACGTGCGCGGCGGGCACGGGCAGGTGCTCGAGGCGCGATGCACCGACCAGATGCAGCGTCGTCGGCGCGTCGGCTTCCGGCGCAAGCGGCGAAAAATCATCGGGTGCCCGACCCCGCGGATCGAGAACCGCGCGCACCGGATTCGGCCCGGTCACTCGGCGGACCGTCAGCCGCGGGTGATCAGCCACCATGGTGCCGACGCCGACCAGCACGCAGTCGACCAGGGCGCGCAGGCGGTGCAAGTGGGTGAGCGCCGCATCGCCGTTGACGTAGTGCGAATCACCGCTGTCGGTACAGATCCGCCCGTCGAGGCTCTGGCCGATCTGGCCGATCACGAACGCGCCGTCTGCGGTCGCCAGCGGCATCAGGCACTCCAGCATGTCGGCCGCAACCGGTTCGATCGGCGCGCGATCACGCAGAATCGCCTCGATATCCGGCCCGCCGGCCGTCGCCGAATCATTGCGCCCCGCCGCCGCCAGGATCGACTGCCAGGCGATGTCCATATCTGTTTTCATGGTCTTGATTGTCGCCTGATTGTGTCGACGCGGGGGCGATGTGCATGTGGTGTTGTTTTTTTAAAGTGCGAGTTTTCGGCTGATGAAGGCACCAGGGCCGGGTGCGGCGCCTTTTTAATCAAATTCAACTTCTAAAACCGTTTCGCTACGCGCTTGCTGGCGACCTGCTTTTCACAAGCGCCTCGAACCCGCCTTATTGACCACCCGCTCTACTGCGGCGCCGCCAGGCCCCGCATCTGAGGCGTTTCGCTCGGTCGCGCATCCTCACCGTACAGTCGAGTGCGCTTGCGGAGCACTCGGTCGCAAAACGCCCCATCTACGGGACCTGACACCGCCTCGTGACGAGCGGGTGGTCAACAAGGTGGGTTGAAAGTAGGCAAAAGCGCTTCTTGCAGGCGGCAGCACGTCTGGTTGCGAGTCGGAGCGGAAAGGAGGTCGGGTGTCTGATTTGGGCTTCGGCGTGTCTTGAAGGCCGGCGTCGTGCTGGTTCGAGTGAGTCCGGGGCGAGGTGGGGTTCGTGCCAGATGGCCAGGGTTAGTACGAGTGCGGGAAAACCGTGACTCGACAACCCTAGGCGTGGCCTTCTGCAGGAGCGGTCTCCAGGCCGCGATCGGGCCGCCGCAATCGCGGCCTGGAGACCGCTCATACAGGACATTCGGGCGACGTCGCTGTGCCCGCCACCGGGCAAGAACACCAACCGCAACCAGGCCACCACCAGCCCTTACCGCCCCGAACCGGAACCCGCTTCAGCATCCGCGACAGACAAGTACCAGCACAATCGAGGCGACCCCGCTCCGATAGCCATCGAAGCCGGAATCCCGTCGCCGCCCGGAAAGCAAGGCGAACGTGCTCCACGGACAAGAAGATCTACGAACAAAGCCCGATGCCACACACCTAACCCCCGTCCGCGCCGGTCGGCACCTCGAACAGCTGCCGCCCGTAAAGCGCATTTTTGGTTACTTTTGTTGCAACCGAAAAATAAGGGGCCTCTGGACAACCCTGCGTGGGCGCGACGGGTCTGTGCGGGATGCGCCGTTGCGGCTTTGGCGAGTGCAGTTTGGTTGATCCAAATAAGCGAGCTGGATTGTCATGACAATCGCAGCGGAGCGCCCGCACAGACCCGTCCCACAGGGTTTCGCCGGAAAAGCCGCATCTCGCGCGGGGCGACCCTCGGCCGTAGCTATGGCTACTGTCACTCGGCCCGCACCACACGATCTGCGGCTTTTCCGGCAGAAACGCGCTCCGCGCAGGGTTGTCCAGAGGCCCCTGAACTCGCATCAGCCAGCGAAGCTGGCGGCGAAACGGCTTTTGAAGTTGAAGTTGAGGTTAGATTTAAATTTGATTTCAAGGCCGCCGCACCCGGCCGAGGTGCCCCTAATCAGCGAAAGGCGAAATGAAGTTGAAATTGAAAGCCACCGCACCCGGCTTTGGCGCCCTCCCGCGGAGACGAAACGACTCCCGCGCCCGAGCGTGCGCCAACGCTCCGGCCACGTTTCACGCATCGACGCCCGAAACTCGGGTATGTTGATCACATTAGTGAATCAACTGGAGACACCATGCAGCAATGCGAACGGGCGATGTTCGATTTGCGGCGCGGCATTCCGATCATCATTCGCGCCGGGGCCGGAGACAATGGCAGCAGCGCCGGCCAGGGTGTGGCTGATGAGCTGGATAGCACGCACCGGATCGTGTTCCCAATCGAGACCGGCACGGCGCGTTCGCTCGATACGCTGGATACCGCAGGGATCGGATCGATCTCGCTGGTCGTGGCGCCGCAGCGGCTGCGCATGCTGGGCGCGCCCGACGCCGCCGATTGCGCCTGCCTGCCGCTGGGGGCGGGACAGCCACTCGATCTCGAGACCTGCCGACGGATTGCCTATGGGCCCGCCGCCGGCGACGAGTTCGACGAACTGGCGCTGTCCGCGCCTTCCCGGGCAGACCGCGCGGCCCTGGCATTGCTCAAACGCGCGCTGCTGATTCCCGCCGCGCTGACAGCGCCAATCAACGAGGCCGCCAGTCGGCGCTTGATCGACGACCGCACCGCGCTGGACGTGTCGGTCGACGAGATCGATGCCTGCGTGGAAACCTCGGCCGGCCGCTTGCATCACGTCAGCGAGGCCGACGTACCGCTTGAAGTGGCCCAAAGGACCCGTTTCATTCTGTTTCGCGAGCCCGACGGACTGCGCGAGCACGTCGCGCTGCAGATCGGCGACCCGGCCGAGTGGCCCGACGCTGTGCCGGTTCGCCTGCACTCGGCTTGTCTGACCGGGGATCTGTTCGGTAGTTTGAGATGCGATTGCGGCGAGCAGCTGAAAAACGGCGTCTCCCGCATCGCCGCGGCCGGCGGCGGGGTGCTGCTTTACCTGGCCCAGGAGGGCCGCGGCATCGGCCTGGCGAACAAGTTTCGCGCGTACGCGCTACAGGACACCGGCGCCGATACCATCGATGCCGACGGCACGCTGGGCTTTTCGCCTGACGAACGGCGATACAGCGTGGCCGTGGAGATGCTCGAGCACCTGGGCGTCAAGCGCATCAGCTTGCTGACCAACAATCCGCGCAAGCTCGCCGCGATCAAAGCCGGCGGCATAGAAGTGGTCGACCGCGAAGCCGTCTACGGGCGGCTCAACGCGCACAACGAGCGCTACCTGCGCGCAAAAGCGGATCGTTCCGGCCACCTGCTCGAAGAATGGCTGGGGACCGAATCGGAAAGCGATTAGGACCGGAAACCAGCTCTCGCGAAGCCGCAAAGGCGCGAAGAAGAGCAAAAGCAAAAAGCTGTATTTCTCGCGGAGACGCGGAGACGCAGAGAAAGGCAAGGGCAAGACCTTCAGACCGTTTTGTAGCCCGGATAAGCGCCTAGCGCGCATCCGGGGCCGCAGGCCGAATCGGGCATAGACCCGGGGGACGCGTCTGTCTCGAGTTTTCCTGTGACTTTCTCTGCGTCTCCGCGAGAGCCAGCCTTTGCATTTCCTTTGACCGGCTTTTCCTTAGCGCCTTCGCGCCTTCGCGAGAGCTGTCTTGAGCCTTTGATTCTCTTGGCTAACTACGCGCCGGGGTGAAGGCGTCGATATCCAGTGCGGCGGCTTCGACCAGCACCCGGGCAATCCTTTCGGCGTAGAACTCGACCAGCCGGGCGCCCTGCTCGGCCGTGGCCGCGGCGGCATTGCCGATCACGCCTTCGGGGTTGAGGTCCTCCGACAGCCAGGCGAACGACGCCGGGCCCTCCGGACCCAGCAAGGCGGTTCCGGAACCGTCGATGCCGGAGGCCCGAAAATCGGCCAGATGGTCCACATGCACCCGATCCGGGGCCAGGTGCAGCATCAGCGCCGTTTCCAGCCAGCCGCCGTGGAAGCCCCGGGCCAGTTCGGCCACGTCGCCGCCGGGCGGGGAACCCAGCCGGGTATAGGTGCACTTGACCGCCAGCATGCCGAAACGGCGCCGCAGTCCAAGCGCGGCGATATCCATGGCCGCGCGGTTGCCGCCGTGGCCGTTGACCCAGACCAGCCGGCGCCCGCCGGCGCGCGCGACATCGCCGCCGATGGTCTCCAGCATGCGCGCAGCGGTGGCGGCATCCAATCCCAGCGTCCCGGGAAACGACTTGTGCTCGTCGCTGGCGCCGATCGCCATGGGCGGCAGCAGCACCACGTCCAGCGACGAATCCAGCCGCTCGAGCGCGGCATCGAGCAGCGCTTCGGCAATCACGCTGTCGGTATCCAGCGGCAGGTGCGGCCCGTGCTGCTCGATCGCCCCCAGCGCGCCGACCACCAGGGTCGTGTCGTCGATGTGCCGCTCAAGCGCCGGCGAAGTGAAGTCCTGCCATTTCTTCATGATTCGAGTTTATCCCGGTATCGGCCGAAAGCGGTTGCTCGACGAGGATCCGGGATTGGCTAAAAGCGATTGCATGGTCTTTTCAGTTTTTTGAGCTTGACAGCCGCGCATACAGATCGCCGGAAGCGATTCCGCCTGCACCGTGTGCCAGCCATTCGCGGACGGTGTCGCCGGATCGCCATTCATTCCACTGGAATGTGCGCTGCTCACCGATCACGAAATCGAAGCGGTAGTCGCCGAGCCGCTCGAGCCGTTCGACGCAGGCCCGGGCCACGTCCAGCGCACCGGCGACGAACTCTACCGAGATTGCTTCCAGCGGCTGACTGAGCCCGGCCAGCACCTCGGCCTCGTGACCCTCGACGTCGATCTTGCAGAATTGCGGGCGACCATGGATTTCGATCAGCCGGTCCAGCGTGGTCACCGGCACTTCGACCCTGCGATCCCAGCGCACCCGGGAAAAGCCAGGATTGCGGTCGCCGATGTCCTGGGTCCAGCGCGCGTTCAGCGACGACACCGTCGGCGTCGCGCGGCTGACCTGCAACATGCCGACGCCGGCTTCGGCCCCGACCGCCTGTGCCATCACCTCGATGCCCTCGCGCCGCCCGACGCTTCGACGCAGAAACGAGGCCAGCCACGGTTGCGGCTCGAACGCCGCGACACGCGCGCCGAGCGCGGCAAAAGCCAGGGTGCGGTCACCCACATGCGCGCCGACGTCGAACACCAGGTCGCCTTCGCCAACGAACGGCGCATACAGACGCCGAAGCCCGCGCTGGCGCCCGGGCCGTCGGTACAACCACAACGAACGCGCCAGGCCGAAAAGCTCGCGCATCAGGTACCGCAGAAAGTCTTGACGATCCGTTCCGCGGGCGCGGCCGGACGCATGAGGTCGGCATCCTCCGGCGCCGGATCGTAGGGGCGAAGCCAGGTCGACAGGAGCCGGTCGAAGACCGAGAAGTCATCATGGTCCTCGGCCGCACGGATGGCCTGTTCGACGCGATGGTTGCGCGGAATCAGCGCCGGATTTGATGCAAGCATGTCGGCCGCTGCGTTTTTCCGGTCGCGGCCTTCCGCATCCAGTCGTGCGCGCCAGTCGACCAGCCAGGCCTCGATGCCCTTGCGTTCGGAGAAAAGTTCGAACAGCTTCGCGGCCTCGGCCTCGCCATCCAACGCATCGGCGAGGTACCGGAAAGTCAGCGTGAAGTCCGCGTCGCCGGCGTGCATCGCATCGAGCAGCTTCTGCGCCAGCGCTGCGTCGCCTTCCCGCGCCTCTTTCAGACCCAGCTTGGTGCGCATGCTCTCGACCCAGGCCAGGTCGAACGCCTTTGGAAACGCCTCCAGCGCACCGTTGGCCGTTTCCACTGCAGCTTGCTGGTCGTCGTCGATCAGCGGCAGCAGTGTTTCTGCAAGACGCGCCAGGTTCCACAACGCGATCCGCGGCTGGTTGGACCAGGCATAGCGGCCGCGGCGGTCGATGGAACTCCAGACCGCGGCGGGATCGAAGCCTTCCATGAACGCGCACGGCCCGAAATCGATCGTCTCGCCGGAGATCGCCATGTTGTCGGTATTCATCACGCCGTGGACGAAGCCCAGCGACATCCAGCGCGCCACCAGCGCGGCCTGCCCGGCGATCACCCGCGCCAGCAAGTCCAGCACCGGCGATTCGGCCTTGCGCGCAGCCGGATACAGTCGGTCGACGACATGCTCGACCAACACGCGGAGCGAATCGGTGTCGCCGCGCGCGGCGAAATACTGAAACGTGCCGACGCGCACGTGGCTGCGCGCCACGCGCGCCAGGATGCCGCCCGGCACCGGCTGTTCGCGCTGCACGTATTCGCCGGTGGTCACGGCAGCCAGCGCCCGCGTGGTCGGCACGCCCAGCGCGTGCATCGCCTCGCTCACCAGGTACTCGCGTATCACCGGCCCCAGCGCCGAGCGCCCGTCGCCGCCGCGCGAAAACGGCGTCGCCCCGGCGCCCTTGAGGTGCACGTCGCGCAGCAGCCCGTCGCGGCCCTCGACCTCACCCAGCAGAACGGCCCGCCCGTCGCCCAGTTGCGGCACGAAATTGCCGAACTGGTGGCCGGCGTAGGCCATCGCGACCGGCCGCGCGGTCTCGGGCACGGCGTTGCCGCCGAACAGCGCGGCCAGTTCGTGCTCGTTCGAGTCCGACGCGTCCAGCCCCAGGAAATCGGCCAGGTCGCGATTGAACGCAATCAGCCTCGGCGCCCGGACCGGCACCGGGTTCATCCGCGCATGGAACGCCGCCGGCAGTTGGGCATAGTTGCGTTGAAGATCGATCATGACTTCGCTTCGTTTCGGCTCGCAATCATGATACGCGCTCGAA
>DATGCS010000062.1:0-8262 GCA_035311685.1 Wenzhouxiangellaceae bacterium | reverse complement strand
GCGCCGAAGCGGGTATCGAGTCGATCGCCGCGGTCGGAGAGATAGTGGCGCGTCCAGCCCAGCTGCACCCGCGCGCCGGTGTCGGTGCCGAAGCCGGCCAGCACGCGATAGGTATTGGGCGGGCGCTTGTCGAGGTTGTAGCGCAGGTCCACGGTGTCGGAATCAGCGTTACGCCGCTGCTCGATGATCACCTGGTCGAAATAGGCCGTTTCCACCAGCACTTCGCGCTGGCGATCGATCTCGGCGCTTCGGTATGCCGCGCCCCGGTCCAGCACCGTGAGCGCGTGCATCAGACGCTGGCTGAATCCGCTGTCACCGTAGTCGATCTTGCCAATCGCATAGCGCGGGCCTGCATCGTAATCGACGTTTATCGAGGCCTCGCCCCGATCGGGCTGGACGCGGATCGTGCGCTGCGCAAAACGGGACTCGAAGAAACCATGCGCCACAGCAATCTGCTCGAGCTGCGACAAGGCCTGTTGCCATGGACGATGATCCAGCACCGCGCCTTTCATCAGCGGCCAGCGGTCCAGCCATCGCTGGAAGGCTTCGAGTTCACGCGCCGGCTCGCTGATCTTGATATTCGCGGAAGCGACCTTCACCGGGTCGCCGGGCTGGATTTCAACCAATGCGTGCCACGGCTGCCCTTTGCCTTCGGGTTCGACCAGCCTCACCGATATGTTGGCCGAATAGTGTCCGAAAGGCTCCAGTGCCTCGCGCGCCTCTTCGCGGGCGGAGTCTGCCATCCGGCGCAGCCTCCAGACCGAAACTTGTTCCAGTTCCTCGGCCTGTTTCAGTGACAGCGACGCGCCCACGTTCGCGAGCATTTCGCCGGAGACACCGGTAATTTCGGTATTCACGGTCTGAGCCAGGCCCGCCCCCGGAACGAGCAGGAGTGCCAACAGAATGCACCTGAGTGTTACACGGAGAGGCATGCCCGGACTGTAACGCGGAAAGCTTCGCATGGAATGGACTTGACCTTTTTTAACCTTTGCGGACCGAGGCGCATCCGTGGGCCGCTGCCAGTCAATCGAGCCTGCAAGTATCGCCATCACGAAAGATCTGATTCGTGCGTGCCTGCAGCGCCGGGCGCAATCGGATGGTCCCGAATGCGGCCTGCGGCGAAGCTCACGACAGTGCTACTGGAGAAACGCTTGAATTCGAGTCGGGAAAATCGTGATCTGGAATGTCCGGTGCCGCTGAAAACCGGCGTTTAGACGGGCGTTGCCGGTCAGTCGATGCCGAAACGATAGTCGAGGCCGAGAACGGCGTAATTGAACCAGCCGAAATTGTAGACGTCGTCGGTATCGACGCCACCTTCCACGGTCCGATATCCAGCACTGACTCGCCACCGAGGACTCAGAACGTAGTCCAGCTTCAAGGCGGCATCGAACAAGCGGCCGGGTCCGCCTGCCAGGCCGTCCAGCTCGAAGCTCAATCGCCATCGGTCGGATACCCGGTACTCGCCTGATAAGTGCAGAGTCGGGACCACGCCTACATTGTCGTCGTTTGCACGCAACGACCCCTGACGAAGGTCGACATCGGCATCGCGGATCACCGCTGTGACGCCGACGCGCCACTGCCACCTGTCGCGCTCGGCGAGGGCATACCGGTACGAAAATTTATAGGTGTTGAACCTGTAACTGGCGTCTGTCGTGCCCGCGGCAAATGTCTCACCCGCGAAATCGGTAGCCTGCTCCAGCGTTCCGCGGCCTTCGACTTCAAGCGGCGCCAGCACCAGTCGGACGCTGTGTGCATCATTTATCTGCCAGGTGCCGCCGAGCCGCGCGAGAAACTCCGGTCCCTCGCCTGACAATTCGGTCATGTCGAACTCGGTTCCGATGTCGCCCGGAATACGGACGTCGTTGCGCGCAATCCAGCCGGCTCCGAATTCGACATCGACAGCGAAGTGCTGGTTACTGTCCTTGGTTGCGGCCACGGAAACGGCAGACATGCAGACGGTCACCAACGCCGCCGAAAACAACAAACTCTTCAATTTATGCTTATGCGGCGCTTGCACGTCCGGTACTCCGCTGATGGCTCACATATTAAAAAAGCCAGCCGACTTCGAGTCGGAAGGCATCGAAGCTCGGGTCGACGCCCTTTCCGCCGTCGACGTTTATAACTTCCCAGCCGCCGCGGACGAACATGCCGCGGCTGAATTCATAGCGCAGGCCCGCGCCTGCATTCCAGCTGAAATTCGTCTCATCGTAGGTCGAGTAGAAATTACTGCAGATATAGCCCCACCAGGGATCCCACCAGCAGCCCGTGGCAGGCGGGCCATCGCTGACGTTGGAGTCGAGATAGGTCCAACCGAAGCCAGCTTGCAGATAGGGCGTGAAGGCGCCATCGAGCACATTCCATACGCCGTTCACCTGACCGGTGAACGCCGACAGTCGGTGATTGATGTTCACCAGACCCTGGGCGTCGGTATCGAGCACTGCGTCGTAGTCGGCCCGGGACCACGCGCCGTCGAAACGCAGGGCGAAATTCTGCGTGAAGTTGTAAGCCGCGCTGAAACCCAAGCCGACACCGGTGTCGATATCGACAGAGGATGCATTGATGCCACTGGCGCTTTCCGGACCTGTCATATAAAGGCCGAGGGTAGACTCCCATCTGCCTTCGCGCTCGGCGGGTGCGCTATACCACTGGGCCTGGGCAGTCAGGCAAAAGAGGCTGAGCGCAAGCAAGAGAATTTGTTTGATACGCATGTCATATGGCCCTTCGATTATAAGAAACAAAGACTGAATGCCCGTTTGTGAGGCTTTCTGAAATCCGTGCCGTCCTGCTCGATCTGCAAAGTACACGCAGCTCTTCCTGTTGTTGAACGAGGTCGCTTGTCAGCCTCTGCGAGAAAGAGGTCTTGTATTCCGGCGTCATCCTTCCAGGCATCAAAACGTGGTCAGCGGCGCATCTGCCTTGTCGGAACTCCGCGCGGCATGGGCCGCGCCATTTCGCGTGAAAAGCCGCGCTGGCGCGCGAGGCTCGCGCGGTTGAGGTCGCGGGTATTCAGCGACGGGTACGATCCGGGCCGCACGGAAGGCCGGGCTCCCGGGCGCACGGCAGGCCGAGTGCTGGGCGCATTCGGCCGGGTCACCGGCCTGCGATCGGGCATCTGCGGCCCGGTGAACGATCCCGAGTCAGGCCGCGCCGGCCGCGTCGCGGGTGGGCGGTTGGGCAATCGATCCGCCACGGCGCCTGTGTCTTTCCACGCGCCGCTTTCGCGGGTCTGCCATTTTTGACCATCACGCCTGACGACCTGGCCCGATTTATCGGCGAAAACGTTGTTGTCGCGGCCGGTGGCCGGTCGGGCCCGTTTCAAGTCGCGAGTAACTGCTGCGCGATCGGCCATGCGATCCCTGTTTGCCGGTCGGTTGTAGATGTTTGCGGACTTGTTCATGCGGTTGCCGAAATTGTTTCCGCTGGCCGCCAGACGATTGCTGATCCTGGCCCGGTTACCGATATTGATGTTGTTGCCGATGTTGATGTTGCCGGTATTGATGATGGTCGGGCCACGGTAACCACCGCCGTACCAGCCGCCGCAGCAGCCCCACGGCCGGTACCCACCGCGGTAACCGCCGCCCCAGCTCGTGCCGAAGTTGAAAAAGCCGTTGCTGTAAGAGAGGCCGAAGTTCCAGCCGGTCCAGGGGTTATAGCCGACGTTGAAGCCCCACGTGGGCGGGCGGGGGTAGTAGTAGCGGCCGTAATAGGGCCGGTAATACCAGCCGGTGCCGTAAACGGGGACACCGTAATGGGCGTAAGACCAGAGGTAGCCCGGTCGATATCCTACGTAAACCACTTCAGGCGTGGACTCGTAAATGTCCACGTAGGTGACGTTGTAAACAGGTGCGCTGGGTGGAATTGCGTCGATTTCGCTCTTGGGCACTTCATCAGCCACGGCCCACGGACCGGTGGCAGCCGCCGAGACAAACCATACGCCGTTATCCACGGCGTAGTAGCGGCTGTCGATTTCCAATATCTGCGCGCCGGTGTTGACGGCATAAGCCACGTCGGTGCCCTTGATATCCTCGAACTTCGGCTCGCCGTCGTACTCGACCGTGAGCGTCGCCTCATCGCGTTTGATCATCGCCGTCTGAGGGATGGCCGCATTACGGACTGCATCTTCCGCTTCCGGTGTCCCTGCGACCGAGGTGCGCAGACCGCCTATATCGGAAGCCGGCGGTATGGCCGCAAAGCTGGCCGGCAATTCATCCGGGCGCACGAATACCCATGGCCCGGCGTTGGCCTTGCTGCGAAACCAGCGTCCGGAAAGCAGCAGATACATATTGCCGGTGCCGAGTTCGCGCAGCCAGGGTGATTCGGTATTGGATACATAAAGCAGCTCACCGCCGGCCAGGGCCGTCCATTCCGGCTCGCCGACGCTTACGATCAACTCCGTGGGTTCGGTCGCCACGACAATGGCGGGCTGGGGGCCCGGGGCAGCCTCTGTAGCGTTTGGTTCGGGCATCATCTGCACGAGATCCGCCGGCGGCGTGGCGGTGGCCGTCCAGGGACCCAGCGGATCATCGGATGTGTACCAGAAGGTGCCGCTGGACAGCCAGCATTCATTGCCTCGCTGCTTGCATGCCACAGCCATCGGCGCGTTGAGGGCTCGCGCGTAGGGACTGTTGTCGATATCGGCCATGCGCGGTTCGCCGTCGTATAGCAGCAATACCGCCAATTCCTCGCGGAACACGATCTTGGGCGGCTCGGTATTGAGATCTTCGAGACTTTTTTGCACCAGTTCGGCGGTTTCCAGACTTGCGCTCAGTCGTTCCAGCGAAATCTGGAAGCCGCTTTGCGGAACCGAAGCCTCGACGATGGTGGTGAAGCGTTGTTCGCCGGCATCCCTGGAATCGGGCCACACTACTTCGGATACCTTGATATCGTAAACGCGCGCAGTGCCTGCATCCCGGTCGGTGTCCAGCTTGGCGCTGAACCACATTGCGCCAAACACGGGCTCGTCTTGTCCGTTCAGTTCCAGCGCAACGGCAGCACGGCCACCCAGCAAGTTGCCATCCAGGCTTTCCGGCTGTGGCTGATAAACCACGATCGTACCTTCCTCGGCCTGGATTTCCTGCGGCCACTGCAACTGCGCATGGGCCGCAAGGCTGGCCAAAGTCAGCACGCCGGCCAGCAACGCCATCCATGTGCCGCTGTGGCGCCGCGTCAGTCGTTCACCGAAATGGATCATATTGATTTACCTTGGTACGAATAAACAACAGCAGTTGGACCGTCCTTGCGCTTACCGGTAAACAGCGACGGGCCACAGTTCCGAATCCCGGCGAGACCGGCAGCACGATCACCGTCCGAACAGTTTTCCGGCCATGGCCATCACGCCGCCAATGCCGCCCATCGATTCCAGCGCGCCATTGCTGGAGGCCTTGTCGATCATTTCGGGTACGGCACCTTTCAGGCCTTCCACTGCGGTGTCCTGGTCCAGCCCGAGCTTGTCGGCGAAACGCTGGATATCGCTGCTGTCGAACATTGATGCCAACTGCTCGGTACCTACGCCGGCATTGCCGCCGTCGCTCAACCAGGACTCTGCGACCGAGCCCAGCCCGCTGCTTTGCATGCTTCCGATCAACGCGCCGAGATCTACTTGCCCGCCCTCTCCCGGCATCAGTCCGGCAAGCGCGCTCATGATCTGCTCGACTGGAAGCGAGCTGGCTGTTTCTCCCCCGATGCTGGATTGAAACGCCTGGGCACCAATTTCTAGAATCTGATTGATATTCATTTTGCGACTTCCTGTTGGGCTGTCGATTGATTCAACGTTAATCTCATGAGTTTATTGACTTTTCGGCGGACGGAATGTCAACTCTTGTCAATTTCGGAACTCGAGGGCAGGCGTGCCCCGCCGTTCTGACCCAAGGCATGAGATGGCCCGCCCTGTTCGACGCCCGGCGAGTATCATGCGATCGCGCCACTTCAGCAAGAATGTTCGATCCGCCTGGTGCCGGAATCAACCTCATCGGTGCATATCCCGATCGCCGGGCGTCTTGCCGAGATCCATACTGCGCACGATCGCCTCGGCCGCGATCCGCCCGAATTCCACGTAGCTTTGTTCCGAGGGATGAAACCCGTCGTCGCAAAAGCTGCCTGATCGGGCTTCGAAAGCCAGCGGGATGTGGACGGCTTGTGGATGGTTTTCGAGAATGCCTCGGAGTAGACGATCGAATTGCCGGGCGCGCATTCCGAATACGGCGCGAAGCGGTCGGGGGAGGGCTGGAAAGTGATTCATCGGTGGCAGGCCGCTGAAGGCGATGTCGGCGCCTGGCCAGCAGTCGGTAAGTGTGGCCAGCAGCGATTCGATGTCTTTACGCCAGCGGGCCAGGCTGTGCAGCGATATGACATCGTTGACGCCGGCCGAGACGAGGATGGCGTCGACTGGTTGGTTCTCCAGTCGCGGAAGCATCCGTGTCGCGATCTGCCGGGTGGTCGCGCCGCTGCGGCCGCGGGCTTTCCAGTGGACGCGGATATCGAGCGCATCGGAAAGATGTTGCGCGGTCCGGCCCACCAGCGCGTTTTCCAGGGTTCGCGCCCCGACGCCGGCGATGATCGAGTCGCCGACGGCCAGCAGTCGCAAATCGTTTGGACCGGCCCCTGTCTCGCCCTGCGGCGCGCTGTCGGCGGGCGGGAAGCGCAGGGCGGTCTTGCGCACCCAGATGGCCTGCGGCAACAGCAGGAAGAAGAGCGTATAGAAAAGCGCGTCGCGGCCGGTCACCAAACGCTTACCTTTTCAGCCCCCGGACAAGACAGAAAATGCCAGGCTGGTCGCACCGGGTGCGCGTATGGAAGCATCGGGCAGTGGTTCCTGGGGACGATGACAATGCGTTTCGCTGCGCTCAACGCACCCTGCGTTCGCTGCCGGGTAACGCGAATTCCGCCACGCCAGGTTTCACTGCACCAGGTGCCATTCGGTCTGACGGCCGGCCAGGTAGATTACCCGTTCGCCGTCGAAGTACGCTGATTGCTCCAGCTTGATCTGCACGTATTGGCCGTCCCAGGCTTCCAGCGGCAAGGCGACATTGCCCTCGATGGCGTAGGCGGTGTCGGGGTGCAGCGGCCAGTCGCCGGTGTTGGCGATGGCGCCCGGTTTGTCCCACATGCCGATGGTCGGGCCCGGCGCGTGGCCGACGAAACCGATCGGATGGGTGTAGATGTTGAAACTCCAGGGCTCTTGAGCCATGACACGTTGTGCGGCTTGCAGAATCTGATTGCCGGTTCGACCGGCGACGAACTCGTTGGTGAGCAAGTCCTGCCAGCGGTTGCCCTCGGTCAGGGCATTCTTCAGGCCTTCGGGCACTTCGTATGCTCCGGCTTCGAGCACGTAACCCATTTCCTGGGTGTCGGTGCATAGCTTCAGGTAGCAGATGCCGACATCGGTATGCAACACGTCGCCGCGGTGGATGACGCCTTCCTCGCCGCAGAAGTCCGAGTCGGCGGTGCATTCCTGGCCGGGGCGCTGTATGTTGACGTAGGGCATGAACCAGATCGGCAGGCCCCGCGACTCGAACCTTTCCCGAATGAACCAGGCCACGTCGTCGGTGGTCGTGACCCCTGGCGTGATGACGCGGTTGGAGAAGGCCTCGGCGATGACGCCGCGGGCCAGCGCGACGATGTGCGGATAGACTTCCAGCTCGGCCTCGGAGCGCGTTTCCAGCCAGCGAACGACCAGGCCCTCGGCCGACTCCAGTCGATCCTCGAAGCCTTCGGGCAGCACTTCCAGCAGGCGCTGGTGCAGGCCGTGGCTCAGACCGTCGGCTTCGGGCCAGGTGCGCGAGGTGTTGATGCCGATGCGCTGCGGATCGCGCTCGGCGATAAGTTTTCCGAGTGCGGCCCATTGCTCGTCGAGATCGCCGCCGGCCCATTCCGAGTGATAAGGCTCGCCCAGCGGGTAGCGGTTGACGCTGAGATAGTCGACGCCGCCTTCGTCGTTGTGGGCAAAGATCAGCATGGTGGTGCGGCGCGCCGCGAAGGCGGGCTGCGGTACCAGCGTGAAATAGACCGGGTCCTCGGCGTATTCGCGGTTGAGTACCAGCCACATGTCGAGTCCTGATTTCTGCATCAGCCGCGGCAGCAGGTTCTTCAGCCGGTCGTCGACCATCCGGTTCTCGGCCGCCGGGCGGTCGCGCTTGGCCAGCACGGCGGCGCCGGGTTCGACGTTGCGGCCCTGCGCGGGCGCATGGTCGTCGGCGCTCGCCGGACCGGTCAGAGCGATGGCAAAAAATATGAGCGACACTGCCGCTGCGGTTCGAATCAGTT
>DATGCS010000061.1:0-10505 GCA_035311685.1 Wenzhouxiangellaceae bacterium | reverse complement strand
CTGATCCGCTACGGTTTCGGTGACGTGGTCCAGCGCGTTGGCATGGCCGGCGCGCTCGAGAAGGCCGGCAAGGCGCTGCACTGGGGCAGCGGCGACGAAGCGGGTCCGATGCGCACGCCGGAGCGGCTCAGGCGGGTACTCGAGGACCTGGGACCGACCTTCGTCAAACTCGGCCAGGTGCTGGCTACCCGGGTTGATGTATTCGGTCCGGAATGGCTGGAAGAATTCGCACGGCTGCAGGAAAAGGCGCCGCCGGTGGAATGGGACGAAATCCGTGCGCAGCTGACCGAAGACCTGGGGCAACCGCCCGAGGAACTGTTCACCGAACTCGACAGCAAACCGCTGGCCGCCGCCTCGCTGGCCCAGGTCCACCGTGCGCGCCTGGCCGACGGCCGCCAGGTCGTACTCAAAGTCCGGCGTCCGGGCATCCGACCAACGATAGAGGCCGACCTGCGCCTTCTGCAGCGCCTGGCCGATATCATTGAATCCGAAGCGCCGGAAATGCGTCAGTACCGGCCCGGTGAAATCGTCAAGCACTTCTCCCGCTCGCTGAGCCGCGAACTCGACTTCGCCGCCGAGTGCCGCAATGCCGAGCGGATCGACGACCAGCTGGACGCCGAATCGGGCATCGTGGTGCCGGAGGTATTCTGGCAATACAGCGGCGAGCGGCTCAACGTCCAGCGCCTGATCGAAGGCATCGCAGGCAGCGACATCGCCGGCGTCGAGGCCGCCGGGTTGGACCGTCACCGTATTGCCTGCCGGGGCACGCGTGCAATCCTGTCGATGATCCTCGAACACGGTTTCTTCCATGCCGACCCGCATCCGGGCAACATCAAGTTCTTGCCCGATGATCGCATCGCCCTGCTCGATTTCGGCATGGTGGGTCGGCTGTCGCAGACGCGCCGACACGAAGTCGCCGATCTGCTGCACGGCCTGGTCGAGCGCGATCCCGACCGCGTCGCGCGAATTTTGCTTGTCTGGAGCGGTGACGCCGATACCGACAGCGATCAACTCGAAGAGGACATCGTCGATTTCATCGAGCAATATCACGGCGTACCCCTGGAGCATCTCGACATGTCGGCGATGATCGGCGACATGACCGGCGTGCTGCGCCGACACCATCTGATTCTGCCCGCCGATCTGGTACTGATGCTCAAGGCGTTCATTACGCTCGAGGGCATGGGCCGATCGCTGGATCCGGAATTCGACATGGCCTCGGAAGCCGCGCCGGTCGTCGAGGGCGTGCTCAAGCGCCATTATTCGCCGTCGCGGGTTGCCGAACGACTGCAGAAGAGCCTCATGGATACGCTGCGCATCGTCGGCGCCCTGCCCGAAGACCTCAGCCGACTGCTGCGGATGGCCCGGCGCGGTCGCGTCGAAGTGCATATCGACATCAACTCGCTCAAGGAAGTCGCCGCACGGCTGGACAAGGCCGCGAGCCGGCTGACGCTCGGCGTTGTCACCGCCGCCCTGATCATCGGATCGGCGATCGCGCTGAACGTCCAGCACGACCCCGGATCCTCCGGCCCGCCGCTGCTCGGCACCATCGGTTTCATCGGCGCCGCCCTGGGCGGGATCTGGCTGCTGATCTCGATCTGGAAGAGCGGTCGCGACGACTGATCCCGACCGATCGAGCCGCGCGCCGGACCGGGTATCCCAGCCTGCAAAGAAGAGCGCCAACCTGTTGCGGACGCCCGTCATCCGGCCCCGCGCTCGATCTCTCTAGTGGCATTCGCCCGGAAGACCGGCCGCGGGAGATACGTCTTTATGTACGCGCTTTTTTAATTAAGGCGCCGCTGAAAACGATTCCGGCAGAATCGCCCGTTCGTTGTCGAGATCCGGCTTCAGTCCGGAGAAATTCTCGGGTACGAGCGGATTTTCGAGGATGAACAGGCTTCGTTGTTCGAGGCCAAGGCGGTCGACGATATCGCCGTAATGACGATTGAATATCTCGTCCAGCCTGCCGGAGGCGACAATATCGAGCATGCCTTTTTCGATGCGCGAGGCGAGCGCGGGCAAGTCGGGGTTGACGTAGAAAACCAGCGGAAACGGATAGAACATCAACAGGTGCTCGTCGATCACCAGCCCGGCCTGCTTCGATGCCCGATTTTCGAATACACCGAGAACTTCATTGGCGCCAAACGCGCTGTAGTCGATACGGCCGTCTTCCAGCCGCTGGAATATATCGTCGAAACTACCCTCTTCGACCACGGTATATGCGTTGCGCCTGAAAATTTCCGCATCGCTCCAGGTCTCGGGGATGCCGTGACGCAACGCCTGGAGTTCCGCCTCGGTGTCGATTGCGGCAAAAGCATCGGCATCCTGCTCTCGAATGACAGGGATTCGGTAACCCAGGAGGTTTTGCGTCATCGGATGCGCAATGACGATCATGTCGCCGTCGCGGAATTTCCGGTTGCCGGCGATCGTGACGAACAGGTCGTGGCGTTTCCCGGAAAAGACCCGCGACTCTTCGTCGCCTGGATAATCATCCAGCGTCTCGGCTATCTGCCAGGGCCCCATCTCGTCTTCGGTTGCCGCCAGCACCGCTTCGAGCACCTCGCGCTCATACACCTGGCGCGCCGCCGAACGATTGCCGTTCCAGAAATCGACGCGCGTCAGGGGTTCCGACTGCGGATCGGCATCAGCGCTCTGCTGATCGGCTTCAATCAAGCCGGCCGAAAAAAGCACCATCGCTGCGAGAAACAGTTTCGAATTCATCGTCCACACTTGAAGGTAGTTACATCCGATTCACAATTCACACGCCCGTTCGAAGGCCTACTGCGCAAGCAGGCGTTCGATCTCGGCGCGGATCCCGATCATGTCGGCCGCGCACATCGCGTGCGCTTCCGAGCCGTTGGGAGCGTGGTACTCCATCCCCGGGTGGACGAACTGGATGACCCCGGACTTGTCGAGCAGGAACGTCACCGAAGTGGCAGGCCGATCGGGCCCCGTCAGCCACCAGTCCCTGAGCGTGCCGTTGCGCCAGTCCCAGTCGATCGCAATCGGGAAATCGAGTTCCCGGGCTGCCACCGCCCGCTTCACGCGTGCCACGTCCAGCGGCCCGTCGCGGTCGGCCTTGGGATGATACACACCGATGACCGCAAGCCCCTGGGGCGCATACTGCTCATCGATCGCCCGAAGCGCCGGCGCGCTGCTGGCACAGAACGGGCAGGTCTCGGTCCACCAGCGAACCAGCACGACCCGCCCCCGAAGATCGGCCAGCGACAACGGCTCCGAATTCAACCAGCCGTCGAAGGCGAACGACGGCGCCGCCACGCCAATGCGGTCGCTGCCGGCAGAACGGTCCATCGAACTCAGGCTCGAAAGCATCCTCGAAATACGCGCGTCGGCCTCGGCCGCAGACCGCCCGTCCGAGAGCATGAGCGCCCGATAATGGTCCCATGACCGCACGGTGTCGATCTCTTCACCCAGCGCCGCGCCCACATGACCGACAAGAACGAGTAACAGCAGGATTGATCGCAACACCGGAAGAGCCCCAAAGCAGTGCGGGAAAACAGGTTGTCATGATGCCACAGCCGACAAGGGAGCCTCTGAATAACTCCGCACGGGCGCGACGGTGCCTTTGCGGGAGGCTCCGGTTCGGCTTGGGCGAGCGCGGTTTGGTTGTTCCAAATAAGCGAGCCCAAGCGAAGCGGAGCGCCCGCAAAGGCCCGTCCCGTAGGGGTTTCGCCGGAAAAGGCGCAGCAAGGTAGATGTCCGGCGTCTGCCGTCACGGCCGTGACCGATCCGGGCTGAGACTGTAATAAAGAAGCGGCACCAGCACCACCGTAAGCAGGGTGGAGACGGCAAGGCCGAAGATCAGCGAGATCGCCAGCCCGTTGAAGATCGGGTCGGTCAGGATGAACGCCGCGCCCACCATGGCCGAAACAGCGGTCAGCGCGATCGGCTTGAAGCGCACCGCACCGGCAACGATGACGGCTTTCTCGAGCGACTCGCCTTCATCGAGCAATTGCCGGATGAACACCACCAGCAGGATCGAATTGCGCACGATGATGCCGGCCAGCGCAATCATGCCGATCATGCTGGTCGCCGTGAATTCGCGTCCCAGCAGCGCGTGGCCGGGCATGATGCCGACCAGCGTCAGCGGAATCGGCGCCATGACGATCAGCGGCATCAGGTAGCCGCGAAACTGTCCGACCAGCAACAGGAAGATCACGAACACGCCCACCGCATAGGCCATTCCCATGTCGCGAAACGTTTCATACGTGATCTGCCATTCACCGTCCCATTTCAGCGCCGGCCGGCCGGGCCAGTCAGGCTGGGTGATCCAGGTCTGGTCCGGAGCTTCCGGGTCGTCGGAAAGCGCTGCGGCCATGCGAAACATGCCGTACAGAGGCGAGTCGGTATCGCCCGCCATGTCGGCCGTCACGTAGGTGACCGGCAGCAGGTCCTTGTGGTAGATGACACCCGGCCACTGCGATTCGACGAATTCGGCCAACTCGGACAGACGCACCTGGCGGCCCGTCCGGCTCCGCACGGTCAGCGACAACAGCGTATCGGGCTGGGCCTTGTATCCTTCGGACAGGATCAGCCGGATCGGCACGGCGTGCTTGGCCACGGGATCGTGCAGATAGCTGGCGTTGCGCTCGCCCAGCGCCGTCTCCAGGGTTTCGACCACCTGCGCCTGCGCCACGCCCAGGCTCGCCGCGCGATGGCGGTCGACGACAAGTTCCCACTGACGCGTCGGCGCGGTCACCGTGGTATCGATATCGACCAGCCCGGCGATCCCGCCCATCCGCTCGGCCAGGTCCAGGGCCAACTGCGCGCGCGATTCGGCATCCACCGCATAGACCTCGGCGACCACCGGCGAAAGCACCGGCGGGCCCGGCGGCACTTCGACGATCTTGACCGCGGCGCCGAATTTCCGGCCGATTTCCGTCAGCGGAGCACGCAGGTCCAGCGCGATTGCATGCGACTGGCGCTCGCGATCGTCGGTCAGGTTGATCTGCAGATCGCCCTGGTACGGCTGGTCGCGCAGGTAGTACTGACGGATCAGCCCGTTGAAGTTGATCGGCGCGGCCGTTCCGGCATAGGCCTGCCAGTTCTCCACTTCATCGACGCCCTCGAGGTAAGCGGCCATATCTGTCAGCACGTGCATGGTCTGCTCCATCGGGGTGTCCTCGGGCATGTCGACGACCACCTGAAATTCCGACTTGTCGTCGAACGGCAGCATCTTGAGGATCACGACCTGGAAAACCGGCAGCAATGCCGCGGCCAGGGTCAGGCCGACCACGGCCGCGGCCAGCGCCAGGCGGCGCCCGCGATGCCGGCCCAGGAACGGCGCCAGCACGGCGCGGAACACGGCCAGCATCCTGGGGTTCGCGCCCCCGGCGTCATCGGTGTCGCCTTCTCCCGACGTCTCCCGCCCGGCCGCGGTCGGGTCCGAACCGCTGCCGTCATCGCGTCGACGACCGCGCCGCATCAGGCGCATCGCCAGCCATGGCGCGAGGACGAAAGCCACGAGCTGGGACAACACCATGCCGGCCGAAGCGTTGATCGGGATGGGACTCATGTACGGGCCCATCAGGCCGCTGACGAATGCCATGGGAATCAGTGCGGCCATCACCGTCAGGCTGGCCATGATGGTCGGCGTTCCGACCTCGTCGACTGCCACGGGAATGATCTCGCCGAATGCGCGGGAGGAATTCTGCAACCGGCGGTTGATGTTCTCGACGATCACGATCGCGTCGTCGACCAGAATGCCGATCGCGAAGATCAGCGCAAACAGCGAGACCCGGTTCAACGTAAAGCCCCAGGCCCAGGAAAACACCAGCGTCAGCAGCAGCGTGACCAGTACCGACAGGCCGACGATCAGCGCCTGACGCCAACCCATGGCGGCAAGCACCAGCAACACCACCGACAGCGTGGCCATGACCAGATCGGTAATCAGCGAGCGCGCCTTGTCGGCCGCGGTTTCGCCGTAATTTCGGGTGACCAGGATCTCGATGTCGTCGGGAATCACCCGGCCACGCAAAAGGGCCAGCCGTTGCTGGATGGCCTCGGCCACCACCACTGCATTCTCGCCCGGCTTCTTGGCGACCGCCACGGTCACCGCACGATGGATGCGGCCGGCCTCGCCGCTGCCGGCCGGCCCGAAGCCCAGTTGCGCACTCTGGTCGGGTACGGTGCCGCCGCGCGCCACCGAGGCCACATCGCCCAGCCGGATTGCGCTGCCCTGCTGCATGCCCACGACCAGCCCGCGCAGCGTTTCGACATTATCCAGCAAGGTTCCCGGGGCGATCGGCACCGAGACACCGTCGCGCGTGATGCGGCTTTCCATGCCGCTGGTATTGGCGGCCCGGATCGCATCGGCCAGATCCTCCAGCACCAGACCGTGGCCGGCCACCCGCGCCGGATCGAATCGAACGTCCACACGGTCCGGCGCGCCGCCGACGGTGTAGACATCGCGCGTTCCGGCCACCCGCTTGAGCGCGATCTCCAGCGTATGCGCCAGCCGCGTCAGATCCTCGCCGCTATGCCGGTCCGCGGCGTCGAACAAGGTCAGCGTAACGATCGGGACGTCGTCTATGCCCTGCGGCTTGACCACCGGCTGGCGGGCGCCCAGATCTTCGGGGAACCAGTCGCGGTTGGAGAACACCTTGTTGTAAAGGCGCACCAGCGCTTCCTGCCGCGGCACGCCGACTTCGAACTGTACCGTGATGACGGCCTGGCCATGACTGGACATCGAGTAGACGTGCTCGACCTCCAGGATTTCATCGAGAATCTGCTCGCCCGGATTGGTAATCAGGTTTTCGACTTCACGCGCGCTGGCGCCGGGGAATGCAATGACCACGTCGGCCATGGTCACATCGATCTGCGGTTCTTCCTCCTTCGGCGTGACGATCATGACCAGCACGCCGGCGATCAGCCCCACCAGCGCCAGCAAAGGCGTCAGCCGCGAATTCTGGAATACCCGTGCAATTCGCCCCGAGGGGCCCAGCGGCTTGCTTTCGCGTGACCGGCCCCGTTCCGAAGGGGTTTGCGACTGACTATCCTCACTCAACGCGCGTCTCCGCTATCGGTCGGGATCCCGCCGTCGGCCCGCTCGAACAGCGCGTTGGGCCGGGCCGCGACCGCGTCGTCGCCGTCCAGCCCGGAAAGGATTTCCAACCGACCCTTTTCGCGCACCCCCACCCGCACCTGGCGCAAGCGCGGCTTGCCCTGCCCGTCTCGCACGAACACCGCGCGCAGTTCGCCGCGCTGCAGCAGGCTTTCGGCCGGAATCCACAGTGCTTCGCGTTGGCCGGCGGCCAGATCCACGCGCACGAGCATGCCGGGCACGATGCCGTCAGTGCGTTCTTCCAGGTACAGACGAAGGCGAATGCTGTGCGATTGAGCGTCGGCAAACGGAAACACGGTCATACGCGTGACCGGCAGCGTCCGGCCGTTGTCCATAGAAACGGTCAATCGGGAAAAGTTTCGTGCGTGCTCGACATACCGCTGCGGCACGCCGGCCACGACGCGCAATTCGTCGAGCGAAAATCCGCTGAGAAGCGGCTGGCCCGGGCGCACCGATTCGCCGACCTCCACGTGGCGCTCTGTGACCACCCCGGTGTAGGGCGCCTCGACGCGGGTGTAGTCGAGCTGCTCGCGGGCCTCGGCAACCGCAGCCTCGGCGCGCACGAACCGCGCCCGCGCGCCGTCCAGACGGTTGCGCGCCTCATCGAAGTCCGAGCGCGACGCCACGTCCTGCTGGTACAGCGACTCGATGCGTTCGAATTGCTGCCGCGCATCGAGCAGGCTGGCCTCGGCTTCTTCGAGATTGCCCTCGGCCTGGCGCAGGCGCGAGCGCTGCTCGGTATCTTCCAGCCGCGCGATCAGCGCGCCTTGCTCGACCCGATCGTCGACGTCGAACGGCAGCGCCATGATGGTACCGGCGGTCTGGGCCGAAACCGTGCTTTCCTGGACCGCCTCCACCGATCCGTCCAGCCGGACTTTTTCGACCAATGCGGCGCGTTCCACAGGAAGCCAGTCGATATCTTCCGCCTGTGCCGTCGCCGGCGGCACGAGCGCCAGCGACAGGAAAAAGGCGAGCACAGCAATGTGGTGAACAGGCATATTTTTTCACTTGCCGGGACTTGTAACGAGATTAGCAGATCATGATGTAATGCGCTTCGAAGTACATTTGCGCACACGCCTTCCCCCGTGCGCAAAAGCCCACGTCGCAGCGCATTCCGGCGACGGGCCGCTATTGGATGGACCGCAACGAGCATATCGCCAGCGTTATATCCACTTATCCGGGTTTCATACTCGAACTTTCAGCTTTTGAAGGATACGACGGCCGGTTCAGCAGACCGTATCCCGCCTGTTGCGATGGCAGCCAGGGACAGACCGGGTGAATATGCAGCGGCGTCGGTATCGATGCTCGCTGGATAAGCGCCTTGCTGGCTCGTGCTAAGCTTGGCTTGCGGTGGCAGCATGTGCCGCTAACACCAAACAAGAGGACTGCCCGATGAACACGACTTTGACAGGGCGTTTCGAACAGGTCGACCAGGCACGCGTCGCGCGCAAGGACATGATCGCGGCCGGCATACCTCAGGAAAAGATCTATATCGACGAAGAGCGGCAGGAGATCAAGGTGATCATTCCCGAACCGGAGTCGCGGCAGATTCTGGAAGTCTTCAAGAATCACAACATTGCCGAAGCACGATAGGCCCCGGCGCTCTGAGGCAGCACGACGATCATCGCCGCACGGGGGGCGAATCCTGCGTCTCCCGACGCGGCGACCCGAGGCGTAGACAGCCGCGGTGTTCGGGTGCGGCGAAAGCGTCATGCCTTGCGCCGATATTCCGGACCTGGGCGAATGGCCTGGCGGTTCGGCAGGTTACTGCACGATGAAAGTCGTGCGATCGAGACCGGTGTTGCCGGTTCGCGGGTCGTAGGCATAGACCGTGATGGCGTAGACACCGGATTCGCCGACCTCGAATTCACCCGCGAACTGGCTGGTCTGTCCGGCATAGGCCATGGGCCGACTGTCGATACGCTCGCCGTTGCGCACCACAATCATTTCGACCTCATATCCGTCGGCATCCCAGAGTCCACCGGGCTCGATCGGGCAGCCGCACATCATCGTGACGTTGGCGCGCACCTCGACCTGCTCCAGGTCGCCGGAAAACCTTACATGCGCCGGCGGCGCGAGGACATCCACAGCGAAGCCGGGCAGCTCCAGTATCCAGCCTTCCCTTCCGCCCGGCGCACGTCCCGGCACCACCCACTGTGTGGCGCTGACACGCTGTTCCGCCTGTGGTTGTGCGGCCGGACCGGTAGCCTCGGCCTCGATCAGGCGCGGTTCATCCAGATCCAGCGTTGCGGAAAACGAGGCCGCGCTTCCGTCGGCCATCCGGGTGCGGCGACCGCCGTCACGGTGCATGATCATCGACGTGTTTCCGGTGCCGCCTTCAGTCACGCCGCTGGCCAGCACCTCGCCGGTGTGCACGTCACGCAGCACGATGCGGGCACCACCCATGCTGGTGCCGACAAACTTGGCGTCCCGGCTCAGCACGCGGATCGTGACGTCGGTCGGCTCGGCCGCGGCGGGTGACGGCGCTACCGCAATCAGCAATGCGGCCGCGCCCAGTGCGAGGCCTGTCAGAATTCGCCCAGGGCGCGCGGGATGCAAAGCATTGCCGAACTGACCGGGCGCGACTTTAGAACTGAACCGATGGAAAAGCTGAGTGTGCATGATCGGACTCCGGATTAAATTTTTTCAGTCAAAGAATAACAGCACGGAGTGGATATTTTTTCAAAAGAAGCCAGCAACTCAGCGGACATCGCTCGATTGTTTTCCGAGTGCGCGGTCACGGCCCGTTCAGCGCCGGACGCAACGCGACCTGATTGAAGCAGCAGGTGCGCAGAACAACGCATGAGCCGGACCAATCGCTCGTTCAATGCATTGGCGCTGGCGGTCCGGCTTTGCTGGTTTTTCGCAATCCCGTAATATAGACTGCAGTTGTCTTTCGTGGGCGGGGCCGGTTCTCGAAGTGAAACCAGTCTTCCTGCGGGCAAATCTCGAACTCATTTTTTGCACCCGAAGCATTCGACATGTTCAAAACGCTCCTGCTGTCGGCAGTCTTGTCCTTCGCCCTGTGCGCCTGCAATACTCAGCCGGACACCGGCGAACCTGAAACCGTTCCTGCCCAAGAACCTGAAAACACTTCCTTGGCCGGCATCGAACTTGACACCGCCGGTCGTCCGCCCTCGGTTGTCGGCTGCAGTTGCCTTCTGGCCGGAAGTGTGGCGCAATTCCGCAACGAGCAATTTCTCTACGCCGAAAAGTACGGCTCTCCAACACAGGATTTCGCTTTCATTTTCGTCAACGGCGAACCCGTGCGGCTGACCATTCAGGACTTTCAGATCGATAATGAGGCCGGAACCAGGAAAGTCATCTATACCGACGATGACTATAAAGTCACGGTCGACCTGCAGGCGCGCGCGGGACCGGACCGAGAAAGCGTGGTACAGACCGGAACGCTGACGCTCGAGAG
>DATGCS010000060.1:0-16391 GCA_035311685.1 Wenzhouxiangellaceae bacterium | reverse complement strand
TCGACATTCTGGATCTGCTCCCGCATCTGCTCGATCAACACTTTCAGCTCGACGGCCACACCCGTGGTTTCGGTGGCCACGGATTTCGAGCCCAGGGTATTGGCTTCGCGGTTGAGTTCCTGCATCAGGAAATCCAGCCGACGGCCGACCGGCTCGTCGAGTTCGAGCACCCTTCGAATCTCGGCCACATGAGCGGTCAGCCTGTCGAGTTCCTCGTCGACATCCAGGCGCGTCAGCTGCAGCGCGATTTCCTGTTCCAGCCTGCCCTGCTCTAGGTCCAGGTCCAGTCCGGCCAGACGCTCCTCGAAGCGCGCCTGAAGCGCATCGCGCACGGCCGGCAGATGTTCGCGAACGCGCGCGACCTGTTCGAGGATGCCGTCCAGCCTCGGCGTCAGCATGCCGGCGATTGCGCGGCCTTCCTGAGCACGCGCATCGGCCAGGTCGGTGATGCAGAGATCGAGCAGCGCCAGCGCGCGGGCCCGCTCGGCGTCGAAGTCGAGGCGCTGTTCGACGATCATGCCGGGCCAGGCCAGCAACCGGGTCAAATCCTGCTCGGATGTGTCACCGGCCAGCTTCTGCAACTCTGCCAGGCGGTCCAGCAGGGATTCGGCAAGCGGACCGTTCAATTCCAGGGTCGCAGCCTCGGCCTTCGGATCGGGCAGATAGCGCAGATTGACCTCGACCTTGCCGCGGCTGAAACGCTGCTTGAAACGCTCGCGGATTTCCGGCTCCAGCACGCGAAATTCCTCGGGCAGGCGAAGCGAAAGGTCGAGATAGCGCTGATTGACGCTCTTGAGCTCCCATGCGAGTTGCCCGGCCGAACCGGCTTCGCTGCGACTGGCGTACGCCGTCATGCTGTGGATCATGCTGAATCCAATTGAAAGTGAATAACGAATAAACCGAACCGAGGATATTAACCCGATTGCTCCACAAGCGCTCGCCCCACCCGTCACCCCGGCGCCGGAGCATTGGCGCTATCCTTGGCAGGCGCTGCCACAAATCGGCTGAACGACATTTTCGAACCCCTCACGAGCAAGCCTATGCCGCTTCGATGCCCTCGGCGCCTGAAAAGATGACCGCGCCGAGACGTATCGAGGATCTTGAAGGCGTCGGCCCGGCGGTGGCGGCGAAGTTCAAGGCGCTGGGCATCGCCGACGAAATCGGCCTGCTGCTTCACCGTCCACTGCGCTATGAGGATCGCACCCGGATCACGCCGATCAACCGGATCAGACCCTCGACGACGGCGCTGGTCCAGGGCACGGTTACCCATCAGGAAGTTCGCCAGGGGCGCCGCCGCAGCCTGCTGGTGCTGCTGGAGGACGATCACGGCCAGCTGGTGATGCGATTTTTCAATTTCTATCCGAGCCAGCGGCGGCAGTTCACGGTCGGCAACCGACTGCGCTGCTTCGGCGAGGTGCGGTTCGGACCCGAGGGCTTCGAAATGGCGCATCCGCAGTGCAGCATCGTGCGCAAGGGCTCGGAGCCGCCGCTGCCGCATCATCTCAGCCCGGTCTACCCGACGACCGCCGGCCTGGGCCAGCAGCGGTTGTCGGCGATGATTCTCGACACCGTCGCCCGGACCCTGGACGGACGCATGGCACTGGACGACGTGCTGGGCTCACCCATCGATCTGCCCGACCTGAAGTCCGCGCTGCGTGCAATCCATAAACCTCGCCCCGATACCGATCTGGAGGCGCTGACGGAAGGCGATCACCCCGCCGTCCAGCGGCTTGCGATCGAGGAACTGGCCGCCCATCACCTGGCGCTCGCCCGCCTGAACCGGGCGCGGGCGCGCCAGCATGCCGAACCTCTGCAGGATCACGACGGCCTGACTGGTCGCATGCTGGCCGAATTTCCATTCGAACCGACCGGCGCGCAACATCGTGTGATGGCCGAAATATCCGGCGACCTCAGCTCGACCCGCCCGATGCGGCGACTACTGCAAGGCGATGTGGGATCGGGCAAGACGCTGGTGGCCGCCGCCGCGGCCGCGCAGGCGATCGGCGCCGGCGCCCAGGTCGCGATCATTGCGCCCACCGAAATTCTGGCCGAACAGCATCTGCGCAATTTCAGCGCATGGTTCGAGCCGCTGGGCATCACGCCGGTCTGGCTCGCCGGTAAAGTCACCGGAAAGAAGCGGCGCGAGGCGCTGGAGCAACTGGCTGCCGGCGCGCCGCTGGCCATCGGCACCCATGCGCTGTTCCAGGAAGGCGTGGAATTCGGCCGCTTGCGCCTGGTCATCGTCGACGAGCAGCATCGCTTCGGCGTCCATCAGCGCCTGGCACTGGCGGCCAAAGGAAGCGAGGCACAGCGAATCCCTCATCAACTGGTGATGACCGCCACGCCGATTCCGCGCACGCTGGCGATGACCGCCTACGCCGGGCTCGAGGTCTCGGTGATCGACGAACTGCCGCCCGGCCGCAAACCGGTGACCACGGCCGTGATCGCCGGCGAGCGGCGCCCCGAGGTCATCGAACGCATCCGCGTGGCACTGGCCGACAAACGCCAGGCCTACTGGGTGTGTCCGCTGATCGAGGAATCGGAGGTGCTCGAGGCCGAAGCCGCCGAAACCACCGCGGCCGAACTGGAACGCCGGCTGCCCGAATTCCGCGTCGGTCTGGTGCATGGACGGATGAAACCGGCCGAGAAGCACGCCGTGATGGACGCTTTCAAGGCCGGCAAGATCCGGCTGCTGGTCGCCACCACCGTGATCGAGGTCGGCGTGGACGTACCCGACGCCAGCCTGATGATCATCGAGAACGCCGAGCGGCTGGGGCTCTCCCAACTACACCAGCTAAGGGGCCGGGTCGGCCGCGGCAGCGACAGTTCGGCCTGCCTGCTGATGTACAAGGCGCCGCTGGGCCAGCTTGCGCGCGAGCGGCTCAAGGTCATGCGCGAGACCGGCGACGGCTTTCGCATCGCCGAGCGCGATCTGGAACTGCGCGGCCCGGGCGAGGTGCTGGGCACGCGCCAGACCGGCATGCTGCGCTTCAGGATTGCGGATCTGGCGCGCGACGCCGAACTTGTCGACGCGGTGCCGGATCTGGTGGCAAATCTGACCCACACCCAGGCCGACGTACTCATCGAGCGCTGGATCGGCGATGCGAGCCAGTTTGCCGACGTTTAGGCGACATCGCCAATATCGGAATCTCGCCGATTACAGTTCTGCCGGCGTTTCCCGCCGGCCGGCAAGGTAGTGCCGCGCCGCGCCGAGGAAATGCACCAGCAGCAGCGCCGGAAGCGCGTAGACCGCCAGGAACTTGTGCACCTCCTCGGCCGGCTCGTGGACCACTTCGATGCTTTCGAGCGGCACGTAGAAGGTGAACCAGCCGAACACGCTCATCCCCTCGCCCTCGGTGAACAGATACAGCGGCCCGGTGATCACCAGCAGCGCCAGGACGACCAGCAGCGCCCGGTGCATCCACCACGCGCCTATCCGCGTCAGGGCATCGGCGCCGGCATTTTCGGGAAAGCCCTCTCGAAGCCTTACGGCCGTGCGCCAGGCGACGAACAACAGCACGAAGAAGCCCAGACCAATATGGATCGACATGATGTAGTCCTCGGCCGGATCCGGCGCGTTGCGGGCAGTCAACCCGAGTGTCAGCATCGCGACCACGAGCAAGGCCGTGATCCAGTGGTTGAGTATCGAGATTCCCGAGTAGCGCCGGGTGCGTGGCGTGTGCTTCATCTGTGGCTCCTATGCCAGGGAACAGGGCGTAATGATCGACGCATTTCGATCCTCGCCTCGAGTCACCTGTAATTGTTATGCGTCGGCTACGCTTTGGCCATACGGCAAATGTTGTTGCCCGATGAGCCTGTGCGGGATTGACCGACACCGGCTCAAGCGTTGTTTTTACCCGGTCGACTCCACGAACGAGACAACAAGTTCCGCGAGCTTCTCACCGCGATCTTCCTGGAGGAAATGCCCGCCGCCTTCGATGGTCACGTGCGGCTGCCCGCGGGCGCCGGGGATGCGTGCCTGCAGCACCTTCTCGGCGCCCCGGGTGACCGGATCGGAGTCGCTGAATGCGGTGAGAAAAGGCTTGTCGAAGCGCTCGAGTTGACGCCAGGCCAGCCGGTTGGGTTCTGCGGCGGGATCGTCGGGCGATACCGGCACCAGCATCGGAAATCGGCGCGCCCCGGCGGTGAAGGTCTGGTCGGGGAAAGGCGCGTCGTAGGCGGCCACCACCTCGGCCGGCAGCTCGTCCACCGTGCCTTTCTGAATGACGGCTCCTGCCGGGAATTCGGGCACTTGCTGGGAAAACTGCTGCCATTCCAGGAAGGCCTTGCCGGGCGACGCGTCGCCGGTCGGCAAAAAAGTGTTGGCCGCGACCACGCGGGAAAAACGCTGCGGCGCCTCGCCCACCAGGCGCAAGCCCAGCAACCCGCCCCAGTCCTGGCAGAACAGCGTGATGTCGCTCAGATTCAGTTGCACGACCACCGATCCCAGCCAGTCCATGTGTCGCTGGTAGGAGTAGTCGTGCTGTTGCGCCGGCTTGTCGGAGCGGCCGAAACCGATCAGGTCCGGCGCAATCACGCGATGACCGGCCGCGATCAGCGGCGAAATCATTTTTCGATACAGGTAGCTCCAGCTGGGCTCGCCGTGCAGCAGCAGAATCGGTGGTGCATCGCGCGGGCCCTCGTCGACGTAATGGACCCGCAGGTCGCCGCCTTCGCCGTCGCGAACCTGCACATAGTTCGGCTCGAAGTCGTAGCCCGGCAGATTTTCGAAACGGGCGTCGGGCGTTCTCAGGTATTGCATGGCGGAACCCTTGCTGCAGCGGCACTGTTTCAATCATACCGCGGCAGCAGGATTTTTCCGGACGCGTTTCCGGGTCTGCGCACCGCGCCAGACCCGGACGCTCCGGCACGGCAATGCAGCGTTCTAAAGCCCGTCCTCAGCCGCGTACGTAACTGCCGGGCGCCGGTTCTATCTGCGGCAGCACGCCGCCGCCCGGCTCGCGCGCCGCGACCCGGCGGCCCGCATATTGCTTGACCCAGTCGTTCCAGTGCCCCCACCACGAACCTTCGTGGTAATCGGCCCCGGCGATCCAGTCGTCGGGATCGGCCGGCAGGTCGTGATTGGTCCAGTAGCCGTACTTGTTGGCCGAAGGCGGATTGATGACCCCGGCGATGTGCCCTGAACCGGCGAGCATGAAGGTGACGTCGCCCGAATAGATCTGGGTGGCCTTGTACACCGACGAGTACGGCGCAATGTGGTCGTCGCGGCCGGACTGCAGGTAGACCGGTACGTCGATGGTCGAAAGATCGATCGGCACACCGTCCATGTGCACCCCGCCCGGCTCGACCAGCCTGTTGTTCAGGTACAGCTCGCGCAGGTACCAGATATGCATGGTTTCAGGCAGCCGGGTGTAATCGGAGTTCCAGTACAACAGGTCGAACTGCGGCGGCTTTCGTCCGAGAAGGTAATTGTTGATGACGAAAGTCCAGATCAGGTCGTTGGCGCGCAGCAGGTTGAAGGTCATGGCCATCGCCTCACCGTCGAGGTAGCCGAGCTTGTTCATCCGCTTTTCCAGGCTCTTGAGCTGCTTGTCGTCGATGAATACGCGCAGATCGCCGGCCTCCGCGAAGTCCACCTGGGCGGTGAAGAAGGTCGCAGACGCGATCCGATTGTCATGACCATTGTCATGACCATTGTCATGACCATCGTCCTCCCTTGCCTTCATCCAGGCCAGGGTTGCGGCGAGCAGCGTCCCGCCGATGCAGTAACCGATGGTATTGACCTGGCGCTGGCCGGTGGCCTGCTCGATCGCGTCCAGCGCCTCGAGGATGCCTTCGTGCATGTAGTCCTCGAAACGCTTGTACCTGAGCTTCTCGTCCGGGTTCACCCACGAGATCACGAAGACCGTGTGGCCGCGGTCGACTGCCCAGCGAATGAAGGAGTTCTTCGGCTGAAGATCCAGGATGTAGAACTTGTTGATCCACGGCGGCACGATCAACAAGGGCTTGGTATAGACGGTCTTGGTTCGCGGCGAATACTGGATCAGCTGCATCATTTCGTTTTCGTAGACCACCGCGCCCTCGGTGGTCGCGATGTTGCGGCCGACTTCGAACTTGGCCTTGTCGGTCATCGATATCAGCAACTGACCGTCGCCTTTTTCGAGATCCTCCAGCAGCATCCGGTAACCCCTGAGCAGGTTCAGGCCTTTTTCGCGACGGGTGGTGGCCAGCACCTCGGGATTGGTCAGCACGTAGTTCGACGGCGACAATGCATCGGCGAACTGGCGGGTGTAGAAGCGGATCCGGGCCCGATCGTCGGGCGAAAGCTCTTCCATCCGCGCGGTAATGGCCAGCATCCAGTCGGAGGTGGTCAGGTAGACCTGCTTGAGCAGATCGAAGATCAGGCGTTCGTTCCAGTCCTCGGAGCGAAAGCGACGATCACCGCGCGGCACCCCGGCGGCGGGTTCGGTTTCCTTGCCGACGGCGCGGAATCCGAGATATTTCAGCAGTCCGAAATAACGGCGCGTCAGGTCCCACTGGGCCTGCAGGATTCGCTGCGGATGCCGCACCGTGTTCAGCGTCGCCTTCCACAACGGCCGCTTCAGGTTCAGCGTGTCGATCTCCGGCAATTGAAGCTTGCGCGCCTGGCGCAGCAGCAGCGAACCGGAAAGCTGGGAGATCCGCGTCAATTCACGGCTCAGCTCGAGCGCGTCCTGTGAAAGCGAGGTCTGTTTATCTTCCGTCATCGGTGTATCTCCTGCAAGTCAAGTCCAGCTCGTGCACGCGTCGAACTACAGCCTCAGGCCGCCGTCGATGGCGAAATCACGGCCGCTGATGTAGTCGTTTTCGAAGATGAAGCGGGCGGTCGTTGCAATCTCCGAAGGCTCGCCCAGGCGCGCCAGCGGCACGCTGGCGGTGATGCGGCCGATGGCCTTCTCGGGCATGGCCGAGACCATCTCGGTCGCGGTGAATCCCGGCGAAATCGAGGCAACGCGAATCCCCTGGCGCGCCAGTTCGCGGGCCCAGGTCACAGTCATCGCGGCCACGCCGGCCTTTGCCGCGGCATAGTTGGACTGACCGAAATTGCCCGCCTTCGAAATACTTGAAATATTGATGATCACCCCGGGCGTGCCGCGTTCGGCCATGCGCGCGGCGGCTTCCCTGCCGCACAGGAATACGCCGGTGAGGTTGACCGCGATAACGCTCTGCCAGTCAGCCAGCGACATCGTATCCACGACGTTGCCGTCGCGCGTCTTGACCAGCAGCCCGTCACGCGTGACGCCGGCATTGTTGATCAAGCCATCAACGGGGCCGATCGCCTGCTCCAGCGAATCGAACGCCGCCTTGACCGCCGTTTCGTCCGAGACGTCCGCGACGGCAGTAGCATGGCCGCCGCCGGGCAACGAGGCCGCAGCCTCGCCAAGTGCCCCCGCATCCAGGTCGATCAGGCCGATACGCACCCCGGCCGACGCCAGTTCGGCGGCCATGGCCAGGCCCAGCCCGCGGGCCGCACCGGTGATGATGATGTGTTTGTCGGCAAGTTCCATGCAGTTTTCCGCCCTTGTTGGTTGTTGGTTATTGGTTGGCTGGTTGTCGGATTCAGGTGTCGTCCTCGGGATCGTTGCGCGCCAGCGGCGGCTTCAGCGCCTCGGTCCACAGCGAGAACATTCGCTCCTGCAGCTTGCGATACGGTTCGATCGACGCCGCACCCACCCCGTTCAACGCGCTCTTCCCCAGCGTCTCCGAGAAGGCTTTTTCCAGCGGCTGCTGTTGCGACTGGAGGTGAGTCATGACCTTTTCGAGGTAATCGCGGGCCATGTCGCGCATCGGATTGGAGTTGACCCGGATCATGGCCTCGAGAAAATCATCGCTCAAAACCGGCCTGCCGAGCATCTCCTGGTCGGCCACGATCTGCAGCAGCACTTGCCGGGTGACGTCGGCGCCGGTCTTGGCCTCGACCACCTTGACCGAGTCGCCGGCGCCGATCATGTCACGGACGTCTTCCAGGTTGATCGACTGGCTGGTCTCGGTGTCGTAGAGACGCCTGTTGGCGTATTTCCTGATGATTCGCTTGGAACTTGCCATGGATGCTTGTCCGATGAAAGGATCCGGGTCCTAAGTCGCCCCGGCCAGTGGCGCCGACCGTCCGACTCAATCAGTCTACAGGCTGAGGACCGGCCGGGGCACTTGAGTAAAATCAAGTGCCGGCAGGTACTGCCGGTCGGTCGGTCCGTGAAATGCGCGTTGCACGAAGAAGGCGTACAGCATGAAAAATCTACGGAAGCGCTGGATTTTCAGCGTGACCTTCGTGCCTTCTCCGTGCCCGTTTTTGCCCTGCTTTTCGGGTTGCGGACGCGCGCTCGGCAACGAACTCCGGAACAATTGCAGGCGCGTCGCTCGCGGAAGCTTCAGGCGCTCTTTGCGCCGGACTTGCTTCTGGAACGCCCTTTGGTTTGCGGAACTTCGAAAACGCTGGTGAAGTTCAGGTTCTTGGCGAAATCCTGTCCCAGCGCCATCAGCTGCTCGCGCGACTCGTTGCCGATCGCGGCCAGCGTTTCGAACTGCTGGTTCATTTCCTCGGCATATTCCTTGAACGCCGTCGACTGCTTGGCGACGAAATCGGCCGGATCGGACGACTCGCCGAGACTGGAAAAACGCTGCTTGTTGAGATCCATCATCTTCTCGACGGCTGCGAGGTTGGCGCGCGTCGTCTTGTCGATCGCGTCCATGATGATCTGCTGGGCCTTGGTGATGTCTTCGAATGCGGTCTGTTTACTCATTTGGCTTGCCTCCGGGCAATTGATTTTCAGGTCGTGCTCGATCGGACTGATTGTGCACTGCACAAATCCTAGCATGGTTGATTGTGCAATGCAACAAGGCACCCTGGCCGGGTGCGGGCGGCTTTTGCATTCAATTTCAACTTCAAAAGTCTTTTCGCCGCCAGCTGCGCTGGCTGATGCGAGTGACTTTTGTCGGTTGCAACAAAAGTAACCAAAAGTGCGCTTTACAGGCGGCAGCTTTTGGCGGTGCTGGTCGGAGGGGTCTGGGGGTTTGGTGTCAGGCATGGGGTTCGATTGCGGATCTTCTTGTCCGTACGGCGTGTTCCTCTTTGGCTTACGGGCGATCCGAGGATTCCGGCTTCGAAGGTTATCGGAGTGGGGTTGTCGTGATCGTGCCGGCACTGTTCGGCCGGGGATGCTGAAGCGGGTTTCAGTATCGGGCGGTGAGCGGGATTCGGGCCTGGTTACGGTCCGTGTTCCTGTCCGGTGGCGGCCATGGCGAACCAACGCTGCCGACGTTCGTAAGTCGGGGCGGCATCCCCGACGGTCGATACAGGCAGCCCGGCGCGTATGCGACCGCGACCTACGGCAAGAGACGTTTTCGGCCGTACCATCAAGGGGGCGGCAAGGCCACCGACCCCACTCACCACCCCAACCTGGAACCCGCTTCAGCATCCACCGAAGCAGCCAACATCCCGCCCTCGTCACGACCCCGCTCCGATAACCATCGAAGCCGAGATCCGTTCACCACCCGAGAGCCAAAGCCGAACACACCGTACGGACAAAAAGATCTCGAGCCGACGCCCCAATCAAACACCTAACCACCAGCCCCATCAACCCGCACCGCAACCCTCTGCCGCTTGTAAAGCGCACTTTTGGTTACTTTTGTTGCAACCGACAAAAGTCACTCGCCCGCAAGCGCGCAGCGCGGGGCGAAACGAAGTTGAATTTGATTTCAAGGCCGCCGCACCCGGCCAAGGCGCCCCCACCAACCGCCGAGGCGCCAGGCTCAAGAAATTAAAACGTCGACAACCCCGTAAACTCCATGAACCGATACTGCCAGTACCTGAACCAGCCCTCGGCTGCATACGCCGAATACGGCACGCTGTAGTTTCGCACGCCCGGCTCGGCCCAGCGCCGTTCAAAGTAGCTTGCTGTATGGCGCATGATTTCCGAGTCGGCCGACGCGGTGACCCGGACGTTGGTTTCCAGGTTGAGGTCGTCGAGATTGCGGCGGGTGAAATTGGCCGAGCCGGCAATCAGTTCGGCTTGGCCGGCGGTGTAGCGCACCAGTATCAGCTTGTCGTGACATTGCTCGCCGTGCGTGTCGCACCAGCGCACCTCAACGCCGGCATCCACCAGTTCGGCAGCGACCGATCGGTTTGGAATGCCGCCCTTCTGGCGGCCGAAGGCGTCCTTGTTGGGATCGAGCAGCGCGCGCACCTCGGCGCCGCGGCCGCGCGCCTTGATCAAACCCTCTACGATGCCGCGGTGAGAAATGTAGAACATTGCCAGGTCTACCGAGTCTCCTGCACCGGACGCATCGAGCATGGATATCACGCCGTCGCGAATCTCGGCCTCGGTGAGTATCTGTAGTCTCGGGCTGCCCTGTTGCCGATCCGGCTCGGGCGGCGCTCGCACATCGGGCCAGTCCAGTTCTGGCGCCGAGAACGCGGCGACGGCGCGCTCGGTCGTCAGCAGGTCCAGGGCCGCCGCGCCGGAAAACTCGATCGCGATATTGCTGTGCGCGCTGGACGCATCGTGGGCATTGCCCGAAGTCACCAAGCCGAGCCAGGTGTCGCCCGAGTCGACCAGCAGCGTCTTGCGATGATTGGCCTTGAAGTTCAGCAGCCGGAACACGCTTCTGAGCGTAACCTTCTGCTCACCGACCGGGTTGGGCAGCCAGCCGCCGTCGCTGGTCGGCCCGAACCACTGGCAGCAAAGCCGCCAGACGCCGGACCAGGCGGGATTGGAAGCCCGCAGCTTGTTCAGATCGGTGATCACGATCTCGACGCCCGCTTCGCGCAGGCGCTCGAACTGGTGCAATTCCAGGCTGCCGTAGAAGCCGTTGATCGGATCGGTGATCAAGATCGCTCGAAGCCCGGGCCGGACGGCCTTTCGCCGGACCAGCGCGTCGGTGACCTCTATCGAAAGGGGCCGCATGTCGTCGCCGCCCGTTTCGCCTGCGAAGTGGTTGTACAGGAACATGTCCATGACGACCAATCGATCGGCCTGGCCGATGAGTTCGAGCACCCGGGGAAAGATATGCTGATCGACGTGGCGCTCGCCCGCGGCATCGGTCCAGGTGTAATCGGCCAGGAAACGCACCTGGTCCGGCGCCCGCAACGGCGTGGCGACACTAAGCCCGTCCGGTAGCGGTTTATACCGGTGCCACACGGCCATGCCCACCCACGCCGCCAGCAAAAGCAGCAGCGCGGTGCGTATCCATCTGCGCCTGTTACGACTGCGCGCACGGAAGATCCGCTTGCGCGTGATCGTCGCCGCCGTTGCAGTAGGTGCGGGTGTGGGCTCCATGTCGCGTTAGTGTACCCGCGCGGTTCAACGGCGATTGCCGGGCCGCATCCACAGCGCGTACAGGGCCGGCACGAACAGCAGCGTGATCGCGGTGCCGACGATCACGCCGCCGATCAGCACGTAGGCCAGCGGCCCCCAGAAGCTGTCGAAGGTCAGCGGCACGAACGCGAGCGCCGCGGCAAGCGCAGTCAGGACCACCGGCCGCGCCCGGCGCACGGCGGCCTCGACGATGGCCTCGAGCGGTGGCTGGCCGTCGGCCAGGTTATCCGAGACCTGCTGGGTCAGGATCAGCGTGTTGCGCATCAGAATGCCGGCCAGTCCGATCAGGCCCAGCAGCGCGACGAATCCGAACGGCTGGCCGAATATCAGCAGCGCCAGCACCGCGCCGATCAGGCCCAGCGGCGCGGTGGCCACGACAGTCAACATGCCGGTAAACGATCGCATCTGCAGCATGATGAAGATCAGCATCAGCGCGACCATCAGCGGCATCAGTTTCTGGATGGAGGCGTCGGCCTTGCCCGACTGCTCCATCGATCCGCCGATGTCGATGCGGTAGCCTTCGGGCAGCGAGGCGCGCAGTTCGGCCATGCTCGCCCAAAGATCGTTGGTAACGTCGTTGGGCTGCGCGTCGGCGATATCGGCCTGCAGGGCGAGAAAAGGCTGTCGGTTGTAGCGCCAGATTACCGGCTCCTCGAACCGCATCTCCAGTTCGCCGAGTTGCGACAGCGCCACCTTGCGGCCGTCCTCGGTCTTGAGCTCCAGGCCCATCGGATCGACCGGGCCTTCCTCCCGCAGCCCGCGCACGCGGAGCTGTACGGTCCGGATGTCCTGGCGAATCTGGGCAACGGCAAGCCCGTGGCTCTGGTACTCCAGCTGTTCGGCAACGTCGCGCGGCGTAAGTCCGATAAGCCTCAAGCGCTCGATATCCATATTCAGGTACGCGGCCGGCGCCCGCTCGTCCCACTCCAGGTGCGGATCGACGATATTCGGATGCGCGTCCATCAGTTCGCGCAGTTCATAGCCAATTTCGCGCAGCTTCTGCTGGTCCTCGCCGACGATTCGAAATTCCACCGGCCAGATCACCGGCGGCCCGTACAGCAATTGCGAAACGCGCACCCTGGCCTCGGGGAATTTTCCATTTGCAATTTGCCGTTCCAGCGCCTGCATGACCCGGTCGCGGGCATGCTCGTCCTCGGTCACCGCGACGATCTTGGCAAACGCCGGATCCGGCTGCTCGGGGTTGGCCGAGATGAAGAACCGCGGCGCCCCGGCACCGACGTATGCCGAAAGCGAGCGCACGTCTTCCATGTCGTGCAGCGCGGCCTCGACCTTTCGCGTCGCACGGTCGGTGAGCCCTATCGAAGAACCCTGAGGCAGGAAGATGCTGACCAGCACCTCCGGCCGGTCGGAGCCCGGAAAGAACTGCTTGGCGACCGGCCCGGCCATGCCGGCGAGTGCCAGCAGCAGTGCCCCAAGCGTTGCCGCGACGACGGTCAACCGGCGCCGAACGCACCATTCGATCACTGCCCGAAGGCGACGGTAGGCCGGCGTCTCGTAGGCCGATGAAGAATGGCCCGAAAGACCGCCGGCGCCGGACTCGGGCAGGATTGCCACACCCAGGTAAGGGGTGAACGTCACCGCGACGATCCACGAGATGACCAGCGCAAATGCCAGCACCCAGAAAATATTGCCGGCGTATTCGCCCACCCCGGACTGGGCAAAGCCAATGGGTACGAAGCCGGCCGCGGTCACCAGCGTGCCGAACAGCATCGGTGCGGCGGTCGCCCGCCAGGCGAACGCGGCGGCATCGACTTTTTTCAGACCCTCCTCGATCTTGACCAGCATCATTTCGATGGCGATGATCGCGTCGTCGACCAGCAGACCCAGCGCGATGATCAGCGCGCCCAGGGTGATCCGGTCGAGGTTCATGCCGACGGCCTTCATCAGCAGAAACGTCAGGCCGAGCGTCAGCGGTACCGCGATGCCCACGATCAACCCGGCCCGGAAGCCGATGGCGAGGAAGCTGACCCCCATCACGACCAGTACCGCGATCAGAAACTTCAGCTGAAACAGGTTGACCGCCTGCGCGATCGCCTCGGCCTGGTTGGTCAGCACGTCAAGCGCCATGCCCAGCGGCAGTTTCTCGCGCTCGCGCTCGATGAATCCGGCCAGCCGTTCGCCCAGCTCGAGGCCGTTGGTGTTGGGCGACATGACCACCCCGAGCACCAGCGCATCGTCGCCGTCGGCGCGAATCATGAACGACGGCGGATCCTCGTAGCCGTGCCGAACCCGGGCGATATCGCCCAGTCGCAGAAGCCGCTCGCCCGACCGGACAGGCACCGCGCGCAGCTGATCGAGCTCCGAGACGTCGGTGTCGACGCGCAGGTAGACGCGCGGCCCGACCGTGTCCACTTGCCCGGAGGGCGTCAGCGCGTTGTGCGCATCGATCGCATCGAAGATCTGCGCCGGAGAAATCCCCAGATTGACCAGCTCGGCGTTGTCGAACTCGACGAACACGCGTTGCTCGCGCTCGCCCAGCAACAGCGCCTTCTGCACGCCCTCGACGCGCTTGAGACGATCACGCAGATCTTCGGCCTCGCGCACCAGATCGCGCATCGGCAGACCCGGCGCGGTCAAGGAAAGCAGGCTGAAGTAGACATCCGAGAAATCATCGTTGACGTTGGGCCCGATCACCCCCCGCGGCATTCGGGGCTGTTCGTCCCACATCCGCTTGCGCACTTCGTAGAACAGCTCGGGCAGCCTGTCGGAATGGGTATAGTCGTGGAATTCGACCTGCAGGTCGGCCCGGCCCGGGCGCACCGAGGTTTCGATCCGGTAGAGGTTTTCGACCTCCTGTATCCGCTTCTCGAGCCGATCGACGACCTGGCCCTGCATTTCCTGCACGGTCGCGCCCGGCCACTCGGCCGACACCATCAATACGCGTACGGTAAACGAAGGGTCTTCGGCCCGGCCCAGCGAAACGAAGGCATAGGCGCCGCCGATGATCGATAGCACAAGGAAGAACAGGGTGACCGAACGCTGGCCGACCGCGATGCGCGAAAGATTGGGGATGGGCATTTCGGTTACGGCCTATTCGAGCGCGCGGACCGGCATGCCGGACTGCAGCAAGTGCGTGCCCAGCGAAATGACCCGGGTACCGGGCTCCAGGTCAGCTGCGATGCGCGCGCGCTCGGTATCCATGTTCAGCAGATCGACGCGAACCGACTCGGCACGCCCTTCCCGGATGACCCAGACCTGCGGACCATGACCCCGTTCGTTGATCGCGCCCACCGGCACATCGAGCACGCCATCGATACCGTCGCCGGCGTCCAGTGCCACCTTGACCACCGATCCCAACCGCAGTGATAGCGCGTCCTCGGTGAGCGAGTAGCGCGCCTTCCAGGTCCGGGTGGTGTCGTCAGCCGCACCCGCGGCCTCCCGCAGGATCAGCGTCGCCAGGGTCCGATCCCCCTGCACGACCCGTCCGGACTGCGGCACGCCGAATCGCTCGGGCAGAAAGACCTCGACTTCCGCCTTGCCGTCCTGCGCGACGATTCCGACCGGCTGGCCGGCGGCGATCACCTGGCCAGGCTCGCCGGTGACTGCGATCATGGTGCCTGCACGGCCGGCCGCAAGCTCGGTGTAACCGAGGCGGTTGCGCGCCTGCTCGAGACGGGCCTGCGCGGCGTCGGCGCGCTCACGCGCACTTTTCTCGGCCAGCTGAACCTGTTCGAACACCTGTTCGCTGATGAATTCGCGCGCCAGTAGATCGCGGTTTCGCCGGGTTTCGGCAGCCGCCGTTTCAAGTTCCGCCAACGCGGCCTGGAGCTCTGCTTCGGCCACCGAAACGGCCTGCGCAAAGTCCCTCGGATCAAGCCTGAAAAGCACATCGCCGGATTTCACCCGATCGCCGGCATCCACACCGCGTTCGAGGATCCGACCGTCGACCTGAAAACTCACCGGGGTCTCGAAACGGGCCCGCACCGTGCCCGAAAGTCGCGCCAAATCAGAATCTGCGGCGAGCACGGGTGCCGTCATCACGAGCCGGACAGGGTCTGGCACCGGCGTGTCGTTCTCGTCGGCGCAGCCGACCAGAAAACCGAGAAACAGAAACAGCACGATGCGATTCATCAATCCAGCGCCAGTATATTTGTGAACGGGCACGTATCGTAATCGAATATACTCAGCCAATGGTGAAGACAAGCCCAGGCAGACCGGTTGATCTAAGCAAGGATCGCGATATTCTCGCCGCCGGCAGGGCCCTGCTGTTTGAAAACGGTCCGCAGGCGGTCACGATGGAGGCGGTGGCCCGACAGGCCGGCGTCGCCAAACCGACGTTGTACCGCCGCTACGCGAACCGGGACGAACTGCTGGCCGCGGTCGCGATGAACGAGTCGGAATCGATGGCCGGCCGCTTCCGGGTCACGCCCGGCAGCGTCGACGACATACGGAGCGCCCTGGTAGATTTCGGCTGCCAGCTGACGCGGTTCCTGCTGAGCAGCGATCACATTCGGTTCATTCACGCGCTGGGCGCGTCCACCGGCATGCCCCAGGCCAGCCGCGAATCGATATTTCGGCACGGCCCGCTTGCAACCCGCGATCGACTGGCCGAGTGGCTGGAAAAGGCCGACGCCTCCGGACTGCTGCGCTGTCAGGATCCGGCTCGCAGCGCCGAGAAACTTCTCGGTATGCTCATGGGGCTGGACCTGGTGCGAACGCTCTACCACGTCCATCCGCCGCGCGACGTCGCAGCGCTGAACACGCACGTCGAAGGAACGATCGACGACTTCCTGTCACTGCATCGTTCCACCTGATCCGGAGACCGCCCGGACGTTGCACGGGATTTACTGACGAGGTCGTTGCTAATGCGGTCACCGGCCTGAGTACACTGCATGCGTGGAACCAAAGCTGACAGACCGCATTAACCCATGCCCGGCTCGGCCGGCCGATCGAGCCGAACCGTCAATGAGATCGTTGGCGGATTCCTGAGACATGCCTGGCAACCGCTGGACCAGATCCGCACGCGCCGTTTCATTGCCGCTGATTGTCGGCGTACTTTCGGCCCTGGTCGCGCAACTGTTCGTCGCCCTGGTCGTGAAGCTCAACGAACTGCTG
>DATGCS010000059.1:0-7830 GCA_035311685.1 Wenzhouxiangellaceae bacterium | reverse complement strand
CGGATTCGCGGCCCGGCCCGGGATCCGGAAATACTGTTGTTCACGGCGCCGCCGACCAGCCGCGAAAAGGCGCTGGCCTATATCCTGACCGGTGCCGATTTCGACCATGCCGGCGGTCAGGGTGCGTTCAGTGTCGGATTCTGGGTGCTTCCGAGCGTGTTCGTCAGCTACGGGCTCGGACTTTTCGACACCGGTAACGTGCTGGCCGCGCGCTGGGAGCTATCACGCCGCTGGGGTCTGCGTGCGACCTCGGGCGAGCGCGACACAGGCGCCGACGTGAGCTTTATCGTAGAACGGTGATTTGCAACGACGAACCTTGGGTGATTCACCGGATTCCGATCACCCCATTCATCTCGCCGGGTGTCCGGCACGCATCCGGCTTGCGCGACTGAGCGGATTCCGCCTGGAAAGCATTCCCGCCATCGACGGCGTCAGGGCATGGACTCTTCCGGGGCGGGGATATCCCGTTTCTGCGCCGGCCTTGCAAAGCGTTCGCGCCATCCCTGGATCATGACGTAGAAGGCAGGCGTCATCAATGTCACAAGGAGCATTGCGGCCGCCATGCCGTAAAGCACGGTGACGCCAAGGCTGATGCGGCTCGCGGCGCCGGCCCCGGTGGCCAGAACCAGCGGCGTCACCCCGAGCATGAACGACAGCCCGGTCATGAGGACCGCCCGAAAACGCTGCACGGCGGCTTCGGCGGCAGCTTCCACAACAGTTCTGCCTTCGCGGCGAAGCTGCACGGCAAATTCGACGATCAGGATGGCTGTCTTTGCCGCCATGGCAACCAGCAGGACCAGGCCGATCTGCGCATAGATATCCACCGGCTGCCCGGTGAAGCGAAAGGCGATGAACGAGCCGAGAAAAGCGAGCGGGACCGAAAGCATCACGGCCACCGGCAGGGTCCAGCTTTCATACAGGGCGACCAGGAACAGATAAACGGTGACGATGGCCAGGGCGAACAACACTGCGATCAGGTTGCCCGCCTCCAGTTCCTGCAGGGTCTGGCCGGCCCAGGCGAACGAATAATTGTCCGGCAGGTCGGCGAGCAGTTCTTCCATTGCCGCCACGCTCTCGATGGTCGACACGCCGGCGGCCGGCTCACCATTGATCGTGACGCTCCGATACAGGTTGAACCCTTCCAACTGTGTTGGCCCCTGCGCCGGCTCCAGGCTCGCGATGCCGGCAATCGGCACCATTTCGCCGCCGCTGTTGCGAACCTGGAAATGACGCAGATCCTCGGGGCGCGAGCGGTACTGACTTTCGGCCCCGAGCATGACCCGGTAAGTTCGGCCGAACTGACTGAAATCATTGACGTACATGCCGCCGAGCTGGGCTTGCAGCGTGACGAAGACGTCGCCGAAATTGACTCCGAGAATCTTGGCTTTGTCGCGATCCACGTCCAGGTCATACATCGGAACGTTGGCGCGCAAGTTGTGTCGCACCCGCATCAGTTCTTCGCGCTGGTTGGCCTGGAGCACCAGGTTGTCCGCCACCGTCGCCAGTTCCTGCGGCGACACGCCGGCCGAATCCAGAAGCCTGAGATCGAACCCGGCCGTGACCCCCAGACCGGGGATGGCCGGTACGTTGAACACCATGATCCGCGCGCCGGCGACCGCCCAGAGGCGCGCATTGAGCCGGTCCAGGATCGCGGACGGCTGCAGTTCGGCCGTTTGCCGCTCCGACCATTCTTTCAGGACCACCACGCCAAAACCCATGTTGGAGCCGCTGCCGTTGATCAACGAGAAACCGCTGACACCGATGAAGTCGCTGACCGCCGGATCCTGGAGCACGTCGTCGGTCACCTGCTGCATGATGTCGGCCGTCCGGTTCCCGGACGCCGCATCCGGGAGCTGGACATCGACGAACAGGAAGCCCTGGTCCTCCTCGGGCACGAAGCCGGTCGGCGTCGTCGCGGCCAGATACAGCAGCGCGCCGGTCAGGACCAGAAATATGCCGGCGACCGCGATGGGTCGCTTGAGCATCCGTTCGATCAGCCAGCGGTAACCCAGGGTAAGCCGCTGAAGAAACGCCTCGACCGGCCGCAGCCAGCGCATCGGGGTCGCGCCGCCTCGCAGCAGCACCGAGCTCAGCGCGGGCGAAAGCGTCAGGGCGTTGATCATGGAAATCACTACCGCAAAGCAGATCGTCACGGCGAACTGACGGAACAGCTCGCCAGTAATCCCCGGCAGGAAGGCCACGGGTACGAAGACGGCCAGCAATACCAGGGTGGTAGAGACGATCGGTGCCGTGATTTCACGCATGGCCCGGCTGACTGCCTCGCGAACCTCAAGACCTTTCTCGTGTATCAACCGATCGACATTCTCGATGACCACGATGGCGTCGTCGACGACGATGCCGATGGCCAGCACCAGTCCGAACAGCGTGATCAGGTTGACCGAGTAACCCATGACTGCCATGAATGCGAAGGTGCCGATCAGGGAAACCGGGATCGCGATGGCCGGAATCAGCGTGGCGCGCAGGCTCTGCAGAAACAGGAACACCACCAGCACGACCAGCGCGACGGCCTCGAACAGCGTCTTGACCACCTCGCGAATGGATTCATCGATGAAGCGCGTGCTGTCGAACAGGATGGCGTAGTCCAATCCTTCCGGGAAAGCGGCCGCCAGCCGCGTCATTTCACTGCGCACGCGCTCGGCCACGTCAAGCGCGTTGGCGTCGGGCAGCTGGTAGATCACCAGGAATGCAGTATCGCGCCCGTTGAGCTGAGCGGTAGCGGCATAGGACCGCGCGCCGAGTTCGATCCGGGCCACGTCGCGCAGGCGGACCACACGCCCTTCGGCCCCCGTGCGCACGACCGTCCGGCCGAATTCTCCGGCTTCGCTCAGCCGGCCTTCGCTGCGGACATTGAAAGTGAAGATCTGGTCCGGCGCGGCCGGTTCCTGGCCGAGCGTTCCGGCCGCCACGATCTGGTTCTGCTCGCGTATGGCGGCGTTGACGTCGGCCACCGTCAGGCCGAGCCGGTTCATGCGCTCCGGATCCAGCCAGATGCGCATCGCGTATTCGCTGGTCCCGAGCACCTGGGCTTCGGCCACGCCGGGGACGCGGGCGAGGTTCTCGAGCAGGCTGGTGTTGGCGTAGTTGCTGAGAAAGAGTCCGTCGAGCTCCGGCCTGTCGGACACCAGGTTGATGCCCATCAGCATGTTGCCGGCCTGCTTGCGCACCACCACCCCTTCGCGCCGGACTTCCTCGGGCAACTGGCTCTCGGCCAGCTTGACGCGGTTCTGGACGTTGACCTGAGCCATGTCGGCGTCGGTTCCGGTGGCGAACGTAACGGTGATCGTGGCCGAGCCGTCGCTGCTGGTCGAGGATTCGATGTAGATCATCCCCTCGACGCCGTTCAGGCGTTGTTCGATGGGGCGAACCACGGCTTCGGCCACGGCGTCGGCGCTGGCGCCGGGGTAAATCGTGCGCACCTGGACCTGTGGCGGCGCGAGATCGGGATACATGTTGACCGGCAAGCCCTGCAGCGCCAGCAGTCCGGCCAGCGTGATCAGGATCGAAAGAACGAAAGCGAACTTCGGCCGTTGCAGGAAGAACTCGCTCACGGCTGGATCAGATCGCTCGGCGCCAGCAGCCCCGTCACCGGGTCGCGCGCGTAGCGCGTGATCTCAACCGGTACGCCGGGACGAATCTTCTGCAGGCCCTCGACGACGACGAGGTCGCCCGCTTCCAAACCGCTTTCGACCTGCCAGGCCGCACCTTGTCGCGGGCCAAGCGCGACCTGGCGCTCACTGACCGTCCGGTCGGGGCCCACGAGCATGATGTAGGGGCCGAGCTGATTGCGCTGGACAGCCTGTTCGGGCAGCAACAGCCCGGATGCGGACTGCTTGCTCTCGAACACGAGGGTCACGAACAGACCGGGAACCAGGGTCTCGTCGGGGTTTGCAAAAAGTGCCGTGGCATCTACGGTGCCGGTGCTTTCGTTGACGGCGATATCGACGAAATCCATGCTGCCCGGTGCCGGATGGCGCTGTCCATCCTCGAGCAGCAGGTGAACGTCGAAAGGGGACGTTTCCAGCCACTGGCTCCGCATGCGCGTCAGATCGGCGAACTCGCGGTCGGTCAGCTGGAACTCGGCCCGGATGGGATCGAGAGCGATGATTTCGACCAGCGGCCCCGTTCCGGGACCGACGAGGTTGCCCACCGTGACATCGGTATTCCCGACGCGTCCGCCGATGGGGGCCCTGATCACCGTGTAGTCCAGGTCGAGACGGCTCTGCCTGAGGGCCGCCTCGGCGTCGACGAATGCCGATTCCGCTTGCTCGGCTTCGTTTCGCAAACGATCCAGATCCGCTGCGGACAGGAAGCCGCGTTCGCCGATTTCCAGGCCCCGCTCGAGATTGCGCCGCGCCAGTTCAAGGGCGCTGCGGCGGGAGGACACCAGCGCTTCGGCGCGCCGGACCTGCTCGCGGTAGGTGTCGTCTTCGAGACGAAAGAGCACATCATTGGCGTCCACGCGCCCGCCGCGTTCGACCAAGACCTCGGTCACTTCGCCTTCAACCCGTGCCCGGACCTGGACCGACTCGACGGCGCGGGTGCGGGCGCTGAAGCGCCATTGCTGCTTGACGCCGACCGGCGTGAGTTCATAGACGCCGACGCCAACCACAGGAGGCGATGCCGGCTCTTGCTCGGAGCCGCATCCGACCAGAAGCAGGGAAACTAAAGGCAGCGACAGGAAGGCGGCTTTCATGAGCAAAAACATTCCGGAAGGCGCGGATCGGTCAGCAGGCGGTCAACTGATTGACGACCAATCAGAAGCGCGACCGGGTATCCCTGTGCCTTGCCGGCATGGCTGAACTCTGAAGGCGGGTTGGAACGGGACTGGATGACGATAGCCGGATTTACGCGGATATTCATAAATTGCGATTCGCTCGGAACGTACGTCCATATTACGGTCATCCGGGATAAACATCCAGTCCGGGAAGCAGGATGCCCCGGCAGATGTAAGTTTTCTTTGCATTTATTTACTGTATGAAGGCGCTTGCAGTGGCTATCCTGTGGGAAATCATGCGCGCTTGGAATCGGGAGGAATGTGCGGCGCCTCCCAGCAGTCGAAGGCTTCAAGATGGTCATGCCGCAACAGGCACCCTTCGCTGGAGCCGAATAATCTCGTCGATTACCATCACCACAGGCACTCACCACAAGCAGACAGGCGTCAAATGCCCGAATCAGCTCTAGCGAGGAATGAAAATGAAAAATCTACTGAAAAGCCTTGTGATACTGACGCTCATGGGCTGCCAAACGACAGCTGTTGAATCCGAGATGGCCGAGGTCAACGGACAAGCCCTGTATTTGGAACGCATCGCTGCGCCCCCGAATGCGCGGCTGGAAGTGGTTCTCGAAGACATCAGCAAGGCGGGGGCGCCTGCCGAGCGTATTGGCGAGATGATCGTGGAACCGGCCGGCCAACCGCCCTACGAGTTCCGGATCGAATACGATCCTGCGCAGATCGACCCGCGCCATACCTACAGCGTTTCGGCCCGCTTGTACGACGGGGCGGAATTGCTGTTCGTCACCGACAAGGTCCATCAGGTCATCACGAGGGGATTTCCGTCGACGGTGACCCTGCGAATGCGCGAGGTCGAACGACCCACGCCTCACCCGCTGGGCGAGCTCCCGGCCAACTTCGCCGGAATACTCCCGTGTGCCGACTGCCCCGGGATCGAGACCCGCCTCGACCTATTGCCCGATAACGTATTCCTGCTGCGCGAGAATTATCTGGATCGCGACGGCGGTCCCTTTTATGACATCGGCCGGTATCTGATTTCGTCGGGCCATGAGCAACTTGTACTTTACGGCGGACGCGAAGCACCGCTGCGGTATGCCATATCGGACCCGGACAGCCTGAGGTTGCTCGACCGCGATGGCGGGCACATCGAATCCGAGCTCCCCTACAGCCTTTCAAGAAAGTCGGGTCTTCCGTTGCTGGAGCCGCGCCTGCTGCTAGGGGGTCAGTACCGCTATATGGCCGACGCGGGACGTTTCCGGGAGTGTCGGACCGGGCTGGATATGCCGGTGGCCGCCGTGGGCGACAACCGCGCACTCGAAGAAGCCTACATCGCGGCGCGGGAAGAACCCGGTCAGGCTCTAAGGGTAAGTCTCGAGGGCCGGATTGCGCAGCGTCTGCCGCTGGAAGGCACGGATCCAGTGCCGACGCTCTTGCCTGAACGGTTCATCGGTGTCTGGCCCGGTCTCGACTGTCCCAAGCCGGTGAGCGCCGCGACACTGGAAAACACCTACTGGCGGCTGGTGTTGCTGGATGGTTCAGGCATCGAGCGGTTCGATAACCAGCGCGAGCCGCATCTGATCTTCCGTGAATCGGGTGAACTGGCGGGGTCGGACGGCTGCAACCGTCTGATCGGACAATACCGGGCCAGCGGTCGCTCCATCGAGTTTTCTCGCCTCGCTGCGACCCGCATGATGTGCGCCCAGGGCATGGAGCAGGCGCAAGACTTCCGCGATGCGCTGGCACTCGGGCGCCATTTCATAATTATCGGCCACCAGCTGGAAGTGCTGGACGCGGACGAGAACCTCTTGATGCGTCTTGAAGCCGTGGCGCTGGACTGAAGCCACGCTATCGAGGCCGCTGGACGACGCATGACTCAATCAAGCCTGCGGTTCGGAAAACGCAAGTATGCAAATCTCACCAAGGTATACAAAAGATGCTGAACAAAGCCAATTTCATTTTTTCCATTCTGGCAATACTGCTGCTCACCGCCTGTGCGAGTGGACCGCAGATCCAGACGATGCAGGCACCGGATGCAGACTTCTCGGAATACGAGACCTTCACCTTCGTGGATCCTCTGGGAAGCGACAAGGCCGGATACGCGTCGCTGATTTCCCGGCAGCTGAAATTTTCGATTCGGCGCGAGCTGGAGTTGATGGGATTCACTTACACGGAAGACCCGGCTCAGGCGGACATGCTGGTCAACGCCCACACCCATCTCGACGAAAAGATTCGCGCCCGTGAGGTTGCCGATCCGCTCATGGGGCCGACCTATTGGGATTACCGCTATGGGTTCTACACCGCCTGGCCCAGTTATTCGACGCGCACCGAAGTCACGCAATATTCCGTCGGCACCTTGACCGTCGATCTTATCGATGCTTTGGAACGCGTCATGATCTGGGAAGGCACGGCGCGCAACGAAATCACCGAAAAGACGCGCCGCGATGCCGCGGCGGCAATCGACGGAGCGGTTGCGAAAATCTTCGCGCAGTTCCCATGATCTCGGGAAGCGCTGCTTCCGAAATTTCTCCAGACCCCTCGAATCGGCTTGTGTCGGGGGGAAAGTCATGATGCCTCCCGCAAGCGAGTCCAAGCGTTTCGTGCCGAATCGCGTTTTCGTCGTATCGTTGATCCTGGTCGCCGCCTTCGGCGGTTGGGGGCTCATCGATCCCGACGGCATGAGCGGCACCTCGCTGGGCTTCACCACATTCATGCTCACCAGCATCGGCTGGTACTGGCTTCTGATCAGCACCGGGTTCCTGATCCTGGCGGCATTCCTGGCGCTGGGACCCTATGGACGTGTCAAGCTCGGCGCCGACGATGAAGAGCCCGAGTTCTCGACGATATCGTGGATCGCGATGCTTTTCGCCGGCGGCATGGGCGCCGGCCTGATCTTCTGGGGTGTCGCGGAACCGCTTTATCACTTCCGCGATCCGCCAGGCATGCCGGGCGAGACCGCCGAGGCGGCCCGCGCCGCGTTCATGCTGACCAACCTGCACTGGGGCCTGCACGCGTGGTCGATCTACGGCGTCTGCGCGATGGTGATCGCCTATTTCACTTTTCGCAAGAAGAAAAAGCCG
>DATGCS010000058.1:0-6790 GCA_035311685.1 Wenzhouxiangellaceae bacterium | reverse complement strand
ATCTCCTCGATGCCGCGCCGGTCGAGCTCTTCGCGCTGCGGGGCGCGCAAACGGTGCAGGCTGTCGACCGGGTAGTCGGGTTGCGGCAGGCCTGCGCTGCAATGGGCGTAGTACGGGCACTCGTAAGGACTGAAGCAGTGATCGCCGACCGTGATATCCGGTGGCTGGTCTTGGGAAAGCATCCGCTGAAATTCACCGACGTTCGCTTCGATCGCGGGCATTGCCTCGGTGCAGAATTCGGTCGCGTCTCCGAATGCGAATAGTTGCTGCAGATCGTATTCGCCGCCGGGATAGACGTATTCGCGGTTCAGCACCAGCACGCCGGCGCTTGCGATCGAAAGACCGGCGCCGCGGGCAATCCAGTACTGGACGGCAACGTCCTGACGGAAGACATCCTTTTCCGGTCGGGTCGAGGCCTTGACCTCGACCAGGTCCCAGGCATCGCCACTCCGCACCAGCACATCGACGCGGGCGTATACGCCCTGGTGCTCGATGGCGGCCTCGTAGATGGCCGGGACGGATTCGTCGGCCATCAGGCGACGGGTCGCCTCTATCGCCGGCGCGCGTTCCCACGGCTTGAACCCGACCAGTTCTCCACCCGGATAGCGACGCTGGGCCAGTTCGCCGATGCGGGTGCCGCGGTCGAAGATCGCCTGCTGCGTGTCGGCCCAGGGTGTTGCCAGGTCACGGCGATGAACGTCGTTCCAGAGCCGCAAATGACACTGGAGACCGGCGATAAAGCGCGTCTTGCTCAAGGCCGGCGTGGCTGCCCGGCGTGGTTGGTTGGTATTCATGAATCCCCTCCTGCGAATCGAGTATGTCACAAAAAATAATCCCTCTATGCGACATAACGCGTCGCATAGCTGAATTAATTTACTAGCCAGCCCCGCCAGAGGAAGTCCAACAATGCTCAAGCGCGAATATTGCGATGGAATTCATCACCCGACGCAAACCGAGAAGGCCGACGGCTACCGGCACCTGGCACTGCTGTGGTCGGCGAGAATCCTCGATCGAATGGGGGTGCCGAGCAACCGTCGGCAGTTTGACGACATCGTGCTGGCCGAGATCGGCCTGGTCGAACCCGACCAATTGTGTCTGAACGCGAGCGAGGTCCTTCTGGACCGCGCGAGGATTCGGGCCCGGCGTGCGCAGCTGGAGAAGGTCGACTGGCAGCCTGACGGGTTTCTTGCCCGCAACCTGGCTTTTCTCGAACAACGCTTTGAACTCGACGACGCGAATTGCGCGGCGATCGCCTTCATGGCGCTGGCCACGCGCTTCGACTGGATGAAAGCGCTGGTCAACGACGCCATGCGCTTTTCGCACCTCGACAGCGCCGCCGAGTGCCTTGCCGCGGCGACCGGCATTGCGGTTTCCGCGGCACACGAGGCGCTCGGGCCGAGCGGACGGCTAAGCGGGCTCGGATTTCTTCATGAGTCCAGATGGTCCCGACTGGACACCTGCACCCTGCCCGACCTGGCGACCGATTTGGATCACGGCTTGTGGCGACCGGATTTCGGCGAGGATTTTTTGGAACACCGCTGCATGCAGCGCGCGCCCGCAGCCAAGAGCTCGGTTCTGGAGTCGGGGCGCCTGCCGCAGAGCCTGGCAACGTTGATGACGCTCGTGCGTGCGATGCTCGATGGTCGATGCCCGGCCGGCCAGACCCTGGTCCATGGCGCGCCGGGCACTGGAAAAACCGAATTCGCTCGCCGAATGGCGGAATTGCTGCAGGTCGCCTTCTACGAGATTCACTGCATCGTCTACGACCGCGAGCTGCCCCCCGGCGAGCGGCTACGCTGCTTTGCAGGGGCACAGGCTTTGCTCGCAACCCGGCAGAAATGCCTGCTGCTCTTCGACGAGGCCGACAAGGCGCTCGATTCTTCCGGCGGCGGGCTCGGCTTTCGAAATAACAATCGGGACAAGGCCTGGCTTAACTCACTCCTGGAGAATTCCGGGGTGCCCGGCGTCTGGATCGCCAACGAAATCGAGTCCGTGCATCCTGCGGTGCTGCGGCGCTTCACGCTGGTCACGGAAATGCCCGCAATGCCGGCGCGCGAACTCTCCGAGGTGTTTCGAAAGCAGCTCGACGAGGTCCACGTGAGCCGGGAATGGCTGTTGCGGGTTGCCCAGAACGGTTCGGTCACGCCGGGACTCATGGCGCAAGCGGCGCAAGTGGCTCAGGCCGTGGCGGATGAATCGGCAGGCGACATCGAGAGCACGATGACCCTGGTACTCGAGGGGCACTGCCAGGCCGCCGGCAAGCCATTCGATGCGGCGAGGATCTGCCCGACGCAAAACGATCGATTGCCGTATTCGGTGAGCTGGCTGAACACCGTGCCGTGCGTCGACGAGATTGTCGATCACGCCGCGGCGAGCCGCCAGCCGACCGGGCGCTTCCTGATGCACGGCCCGCCCGGCACCGGCAAGAGCCGACTGGCCAGGGAGATTGCTGACCGCGCCGCCATCCAGTTGATCAGCGCGTCGGCATCCGATCTGCTTTCGAGCTACATCGGAAAGACCGAGAAGAACATCGCGAGACTGTTCCGGGAGGCGAGCGCAAGCAATGCGGCGATCGTCCTGGACGAAGTCGATGGGCTGCTGGCCGACCGGAAGAATGCAGTCCGCACCTGGGAGATCAGCCAGGTCAATGAACTGCTCACGCGCATCGAGTCGTTCGAAGGCATGCTGTTCGCAACCACGAACCGCCTCGACATGATCGACCCGGCAGTGCTTCGGCGGTTCGACGCAAAGATTCGCTTCGCCTACATGAAACCCGAACACGCGGCGGACATGTTCTGCCGGATGCTGAATGGGGCAGAGGAGATTCGCGACTGGGTGCTGCCCCGCCTCGCGCGGCTCGGCAGACTCACCCCGGGCACCTTCACAACCGCCTCGCGGTGGCTAGCCGTCAACAACCGCGCGCTTACACCTCAGACATTGATCGACGCGCTGGAACGGGAAGTCGAGTACCAGCCGGATGGAGGTCGTCGGCCGATCGGGTTTACTGCGAGATTGAAAGCGTCGTGATCTGCCGGCTGACCGCATCTATGATTAAACTGTTATCTGGCGGAAGAGTTCTACGGGGTCTGAAATGGCACGTCGTCGGCGGAGTGTTATCGAGGATATTCTGACCCTGGTCGCAAAGGCGCCCTGGCCGGTGGGCGTCGTGCTTGCCATCGTTTCGTTCATTGTGCTGCGCACATTTGCCCAAGCCGAACCGGTGCAGGCGGATGGGGTTTCAGACATATCAGCCACAGTTTTTTCAGGCGTCGGAATCACGCTTGCGACCGTTGGCCAATACCTCGTCCCGCCGCTCTTTCTGGTGGCCTCGCTGGGATCTTTCTTGAAGCAATCGAAGATCAACGGTATGTTTCAGGCCGTTGCAAAAGAACCAGAGCCTGGCTTGGCCAAGCTCAGTTGGTCCGAATTCGAAGAACTCGTTGCAGAGCTATTTCGCAGGCGTCGATTTACGGTCAAGCGAACCGGCAAGCCCGGTCCGGACGGCGGCGTGGACGTTGAATTGCGACGAGATGGCAAGCTTTTCCTGGTCCAGTGCAAGCACTGGAAGACCCGCCGCGTTACCGTCGACAAGGTCCGCGCCCTGCTGGGCGTGACGACGGCGCGCCATGCGGCCGGCGGATTCCTGGTTACCTCCGGAAAATTCACAGAAGATGCGGAGTCTTTCGCCAAAGGGATGAACCTCGAATTGATCGACGGCCATGCACTGGTCGAGTATCTGGGTCGAGCGAGCGAATCAGAGGTCTGGAATGTTCCGGTTGCCACGCCAAAGCTGGATTTACCCTCCGATCGAGGGCTGGTATGCCCGGAATGCGGAGAGCCAATGGTCACCCGAACTGCCCGTCGCGGCCCGACGGCTGGGACGAAATTCTGGGGTTGCTCTACATTTCCGGCGTGTCGGGGAAGCAGGCCCGTCGCCGACTAAAGCGCTGGCCTCGGCGGGGATTTCGGTAAACGTCTCGAGATCCCGGATATCGCTGGCGCGATTCCGGGATGACGAGGTTTAAAGTCGGGGTTTCGGGTTGCGGGTTGCGGGTTTCGGGTTTCGGGAAGGTCAAGGTCAAATTCGCTGGGCACCGCCCCGGAGCGGTCCAGACACATCTTTGACCCGGTCGAATTTTTAGCATATGCTTTGGCATATGTAACAGTCCGGGAGAACAGGAATGACTGGATCTGAACGACATGTGCGACTCTTTCGCAACGGGCGCAATCAGGCACTGCGCATCCCCCGAGAGTTCGAGCTCGAAGGCGAGGAAGCGATTCTCCACAAGGAGGGCGACCGCCTGATCGTGGAACCGGTCCGCAAGGGTCGGCTGCTGGCGCTGTTATCAACGATGGAGCCGCTGGCCGAGCCGTTCCCCGATGTGGATAACGACCTTCCTCAGTTGGAAGATGTGGCGCTGTGAGCGGTCGGTTGGCGTATTTGCTCGATACCAACATGCTCTCCGATCTGGTCCGCAATCCGCAGGGCGCGGTCGCGACCCGGATTGCCGCGGCGGGCGAGGACAGCGTCTGCACCAGCATTGTCGTGGCCGCGGAACTTCGCTATGGCGCCGTGAAATCAGGTTCCGAGAAACTCGCCGACCGGGTCGATCTGCTGCTTTCCGCCATCGAGGTGCTGCCGCTGGAGCCGCCGGCAGAGCGCAAGTACGCCGAGCTACGCCATCATCTGACCCGACAGGGTCCGCCCATCGGGCCCAACGACCTGCTGATCGCCGCCCACGCGCTCGCCGAGGGCGTGGCGGTCGTTACCGCCAATGCGAGAGAGTTTTCCCGAGTACCAGGTCTACCCGTCGAGAACTGGCTGCAGGATGGCTGACGTCTGCTCGCCGGATTGATCGGCGCTCACTACTGCAGGCGAAACTCGACGGTCTACGCGTCGACCAGCCAGCGCGTGATGGAAACATTCAGCGAACCATCGAACTCACGGTTGGCTCGCTTCGATCCGACAGCGGCTGCTCCAATCCGCCGTTTTGTCTGACCACTTATCTCAAGAACTTTCGTATTGATGATATGAACGAGGTCAAAGCAGCGCGTTTTTCAACGGCGCTCTTTTATTAACCTGCATTTTCATAGCTGGATTTTCAGTACTTTGCCGATCCAGATATGTTCAACCAGCCAAAGGAGAACTCGATGAACGATACGGCTCCAATCGAAACACCGGGATCCTGGTTTCCGAGCTCGGCTATCCCACGGGCTGCGCTGATGGCATCCCTGGGTCTGCTTGCTGCCTGTGCAAGCGCACCCGGGCCTGAGCCGGTAGACGACAATGTCATCGTTCTACAGGCTTTCGAGGTGCTCAGCGATCCCGGCGATCCGAACGCCGGCTGCACGGCTGGGTGGCACTACATCTATCCGCCCGATGTTGCGCCCCATGCTCGCGACGTGCGCTACAACGTCGTCGGCTCATCGATGCTGAGCGGCGGCGGACCAATGCCGCTGCCGCGGCCCGAGCGAGACCCAAGACCGCAACAGCGCGACGACGGCCTGATGGAAATGAAGGTCAATATCGCCACGTTCGGCCCATGTCTGAACCGAGACGGAGAGCGCGTCATCGAATTCACGATCGGAGAATGCGTCGAAGGCAATTGCCCGCCGATGCGCCTGGAAATCCCTGACGACGCCGAGCTTGTGGATTTTCGACTCGTCGAGGACTGACGCCGTCGAAGGGTTCCAGCCCGTTGGGTGTCCAGGCTCGACCTTCCAGGTTATACCCCGGCACCGGAAACTAAAGGCCGGCGGGTCAGGTCTTGTTTCTTGCGTCAGGCCGAGAGCCATGCCGAGAGCAGCCCGTAGCGCCCTCCCCCGGTTGCATTAGTGACTCTCAATCCAGGCCGGCGGGTCAGGTCTTGTTTCTTGCGTCAGGCCAAGAGCCATGCCGAGAGCAGCCCGTAGCGCCCTCCCCCGGTTGCATTAGTGACTCTCAATCCTGTTGTTGACGATATTGCAAGACGGCTTCGAGCAAATCGACGGCTGCGCGGTCCTTCGGTCGGCCCATGCGCTTTTTTTGTTCGATCAGCTCTTCCAGATTCAACAGTCGCAGCGAACCCATGCTGGTCTGTATTTCGGAAGAGGCATCGACCAGATCGTCGTAGCGCTGGTTGTCGCCAATGAAGCCCAGCACGTCCAATGGCCCGGCGCTTGTCATCAGAAGCAGATGCCCACCGGCAAGAATGTCTTCCGTCGTGGGATTCAGCAGGTTCCGGTGTTCGCGAAAATGTGCTTCGAGTTCCGAGAGGGCACTGACAAGGCGCTCGGCGTTCGCGCCGTTGACCTGGACGAGGGTATCCAAATCGAACGTCGTCATGGGTGCGCCGTGGATCACTGCAGCCACCCCGCCGACAACGATGTACTCGACGTTATGCTTGTTGAGAACTTCCAGGATATGGCGGAAGCTGGGTGTCATGCTCCGACCTCAGGGAGTGGAAGAATGAGACTCGGGAATCCAGTTCGGCAAGTCTCTGATCGGGGGAAAGGCCGGCAAACCAACGCACCAGCGAGATGTCCTGTCCAGAATTGGAATCCGCTGCCGTTGGAGATTCGCTCATCTCTCGATTGTATATCAACCTGGACAACCTCTGAATAATCCTGCATCGGCGCGACGGGTCTTTGCGGGATGCTACGGTTCGATTTGGGCGAGCGTACCAGAGGCCGCCGGGCTGTTCAGATTTTCTTATGTGTCGGGGCACGCGAAAGATCGGCGATTAAGTCGCTGGGCCCCGGATCAAGTCCGGGGCGACGAGATTGGGTGCGGGGTCGCGAGATCCCGGCC
>DATGCS010000057.1:0-3514 GCA_035311685.1 Wenzhouxiangellaceae bacterium | reverse complement strand
GGAGAACTTCAGCACACCGGTGCCGAAGATCATCGTGTTGGTCTGGTAGCCGACCGGTGTCAGGAAACTGTTGGACGCGGCGAACATCACCGCAATCGTGAGTGCGATCGGATTGAGCTCGAGCATCTGGGCCAGCGAAATTGCCACCGGCACGAGGATGACCACCGATGCGTTGTTGCTCAGAATGCTTGTCAGCAGGGCAGTGGCGGCGTATAGCGCCATGACGATATAAACCGGGTCCCAGTTGACCGCGTAGACGGCCAGCAGCGAACTGAGCCACGCGGCTGCGCCGGATTTAGTCATTGCAATACCTAACGGAATGATGCCGGCCAGCAGGAAGATCACGTCCCAGGAGACGTCTTCGTACATGTCGGTCTTGCCGATGCAGCCGGTCGCGAACATTGCAATCACGCCGGCAATCGCCGTGAGAACGATAGGCATCGTCGTCAGCGACGCGAGGCCGACGACCGCCGCCACGATGCCGCCTGCCACGAGCATGCGCCGGGTATCGAAATCGTCCTTGTATTCGTCCAGCACGACGATATCGGTATTGCGATGGAGTCGCGCGAGCGCCGTCTTGGAAATCTCGAGCAGAACGATCTCGCCGACGTGGAGCTTTTCCTGACCCAGCCGACGTGAGCGCACGGTCTTGGTATCCAGTCCGATCAGTCTTGCCTGGTAGCGTTTCCAGAAGTCGACCGCGCGTGCTGTTCTGCCGTTGAACAGCCCGCGGTTGCGCAACAGAATGGGTACCAGCTGACCGTCGCTTCGCGCCTTGCGCGTGTCGCCGAAATCCGACAGCACGTCGACGTGGTTCTCCTTGATCAGGTCCATGATCTGGCGGACCGTGGCGCTGGCCATGATGATGTCGCCGGACTCTATGGATGTGGTTCTGGCTCGCTTGATCCATGTCTGCTCGCCGCGCGTCAGCTTCATGACTTCGGCGCCCGCGTGGGCCTCGAATTTCCCGTCCTGCAGGGTCTTGCCGACCAGTGGGCTGTCATTGGGCACGCTCAATTCAATGATGAAGGATTCCTCTTCTTCATGCTGCAACGGGCGGGCATCGCTGGAGGGCAGAAGCCATCGGCCTATCGTCAGGAAGTACAGCACGCCGACGCCGAGCATGATCAAGCCCAGGTGGGCGAATTCGAACATGTCGAGCTCCCGCCCCACCCGCGGATCTTCCGCCAGAATGGCCGAGGCCAGAATGTTCGTGGACGTTCCAATCAGCGTCAGCGTGCCGCCGAGCATGCCGAAGAAGCTCACCGGGATCAGCACGCGTGAAGCCCGCAACTTGCTGCGCCTGGCCATGTCCAGTACCAGCGGAATCGAGATCGCCACTGCCGCGGTATTGTTGATGAATCCCGACACCAGGCCGACCATGATGCCGATGACGATGATCTGACGGGTCTCGGAATTGCCGACCAGCGGAAAAAGCCGCTTGCCAAGCATGTGAATCAGGCCGGATCGCTGGATGCCGCCGGACAGGATGAACATGCACAGGACGGTCACTGTTGCCGTGCTGGAAAGTCCGGACAGACTTTCTGATACGTTCGGGAAGGCCGACTTCAGATCGACACCGCGCTCGAGCAGCCATTCCGAATGGAACAGGATCGGAATGGCCATCACGGTAGCGAGAATCGCCAGCGCGGTCACGTCCACGGGCAGCTTCTCGGTCGCGAACAGGTACAGCGCGCAGCCGATGATGACGAATACCACGGCGATTTCAACAGTCATGGAGATGACCCGATCGTCGATTGAATGGAAAGTGTAGCGGCTTTGGGGGCGCGCGTCCCATTTTCGCGGCACCGACCGACGCCCGCCTGGCGCGCCGCCGGGCGGGATGGCAACTGGTCATTTCAGGTGCGCTCGCAGACCAGCTCGCGGCCGATCAGCATGCGCCGGATTTCGTTGGTGCCGGCGCCGATATCGTAGAGCTTGGCATCGCGCAGCAGCCGGCCGGTGGGGTACTCGTTGATGTAGCCGTTGCCGCCCAGCGCCTGAATCGCCTCCAGCGCCACGCTGACCGCGCTGGTCGAGGAATGCAGCAGGCAGGCCGCGGCGTCGATGCGCGATTTCGCGCCGGCATCAAAGGCCGTTGCGGTCTGGTAGGCGAATCCGCGCGAGGACTGGAGGGCTGCATACATGTCGCCGATCTTGGCCTGCATCAGGCCGAAATCGCCCAGGCGCCGGTTGAACTGTTTGCGCTCTCGGACATAGGGCAGGACCTGGTCGAGGCAGGCCTGCATAATGCCGATGGGCCCACCGGAAAGCACCAGCCGCTCCGAGTTCAGGCCCGACATCAGGATCTTCACGCCGTTATGGACTTCGCCGAGCACGTTGGATTCGGGGATTTCGCAATTGTCGAAGACCAGCTCGCAGGTATTCGACCCGCGCATGCCGAGCTTGTCGAGCTTCTGCGCCTTGCTGAAGCCCTTCATGCCGTCTTCGACGATAAAGGCCGTCATGCACTTCGAGCCGGCGTCCTTGCCGGCGGTGCGCATGTAGACCACGGCCACGTCGCATTCGGGGCCGTTGGTGATCCACATCTTGGAGCCGTTGGCCACCCAGACATCGCCCTGTCTTTCGGCGTGGCAGGCCATGGAGCCGACTATGTCGGAGCCGGCGCCCGGCTCGGACATCGCAAGCGCGCCCTTGAACTCGCCGGATACCAGTTTCGGCACGAACCGTTCGCGTTGTTCGTCGCTGCCGTTGCGGTAAAGGTTGTCGAGGCACAGGTTCGAGTGTGCGCCGTAGGAAAGACCCACCGACGCCGATGCCCGAGAGATTTCTTCCATCGCGACCAGGTGGGCCAGATAGCCCATCCCCGAGCCGCCCAGCGACTCGGGAATGGTGATGCCCAGCAGGCCCATTTCACCGAGCTCCGTCCACAGTTCCTGCGGAAATTCGTTGGTCTCGTCGATGGCCGCTGCACGTGGTGCGATCGAGTCGTCGGCGAAGCGCCGCACCGACTCGCGCAGCAGTTCGATGTCGTCGGAAAGTCTCATTGATCGTGTGCCTTCGTTAGCGTTGGCTTGCTTGATTTGTCGATCCTGCAACTTGGCCGACTTCTGTAAATCGTAAATCGTGAATCGTGAATGGAAAAACCGGAACCCCCGGCGCGCAGATCGTTGGATACTTCTCCATTTACCATTTACGATTTACGAAAACCATGCGATGACCCGGGACCTGCAAGTGCCACTAATGTCTGCACGCCCCACCCGCATAACGCTCCGCTCAATGATTGCCGCGTTCGCGCCCCGGGAAGCGGTGGGCACGACCCATGAACGGGAGCTTGAGCTTGCCGATGGTGGTGACGCGTTCCTCGGCCATGCGATCGGCGGCTTTCCAGGTCGGAATGTTGTCGCGCTCTGCGATCTGGAATATCTTCGAGACGTTGTAGTAGATCGTGCGCATCATGCGCTTGGCGCGCTCGCGGTTGTAGCCTTCGAATTCGATCGAGACGTTCATCAGGCCGCCGGCGTTGACGGCGTAATCGGGCGCGTAAATGATG
>DATGCS010000056.1:0-5507 GCA_035311685.1 Wenzhouxiangellaceae bacterium | reverse complement strand
TGATGGACGAGCAGGGCGAGGCGCAGCCCGTCGCCGGCCATGGTGTACTCGAGCATCGCGAAATCGCCGTCCGAATTGCCGGCGGCAAAAATCGGGCGCCTGCCGATCTTTGCGTCGATCCCGACGGGCTTGCCTTCCTTGTCGTCGATGAAGGCGATGGCCGGGTCCTTCATCAGCTGGGGTACGCCGTCCACGACGACGTAGCGCGTCTCGCCCGCGCTGCCGATGACATTCTCGGGCGGGATGTCGTAGAGCGTTTCGGTCACGGCGCGCATGAAATGCAGGCCGCCGCCCGAGACGATGTAGGTTGAGAAATCCTCGTCGCGCAGGTAGCGCAGGAGTTCCAGCATCGGCTGGAACACCATCGCGCTGTAGGCCAGGCCCGTCTCCGGGTGGGTGGCGCCGGCGATCCAGTCGCTCACTTCCTGCTGGAACGCCGCCACGGTCATGCCGGCATGGGTGACCTTGAGGATCTCGAGCAGGCCCTGCTCGCCGGCTGCGACGACCGCCTTCATGTCGCCCCTCGCGGCAGCACGCAGCACGTCGGAGTCCAGGATCGTGGGATCGTCTGCGGCCATCTCCTGCAGCCGATCGACGGCGAAAAGGAACTGGAAGTAAACCGGACGCTCCGACCACAGCGTGCCGTCGTTGTCGAACACCGCAACGCGGGCGGAGGGCGTGACATAGTCCGGCGAGCCGGGGTCGGTGACCCGCGTGACGAAATCGATGATCCGCGTCCTCGCTTCGGTGTCGGCCCAGGAGGGCAGGGGGTCGGCCTGGGCCGTAGCGCCCAGGCCGACAGCAGCCAGCAGGACCAGGCAACGCACTGTTTTCATCTCACCCTCCCGGCTTTTGAAACCAGGCCTGGTTGGCGGTGCCTACCTCAGGCAGCTTGTATTCCCGGCTCAAAACCGACGGGCCCGGGCGGTAAACGCGCATGAGGAAGTTCCAACCGGTCGTGATGTCGACCCGGTTGGGCTTGTTCCCGCATTGCTCCGCGGACCCGAAGTAAACCGTGAACCTGCCATCCTCGTCCAAAATGACGTTGCGGTCGTTCACGATATTGTTATCGGACTGCATGAAACCATCCGCGCCGTAGACCGTAATGGACCAGAAGGCGTCGTTGTCGGGCACCTCGTAGGTCGCCGTGTAGCACTGGTCGGCATCCGCGGGGCCGGTGTAGTTGATGTAGACGGCATCCTTCTCCGGGAACAGGCCCCAGGCGCCGGCCGCAGCAACATGCCGGGTCTGTTCATTGACTTCACCGCGGGGGCCCATCCAATCGGCTTCATACTGATCGAACTTCTGGAATTCGAGTTCATACTCGCCGCGCAGCGCCAGCAGGCTTTCCTTGTCCCAACTCGGCTCGGGAAACGGCTCACTGCTGTCGGCATTGATGATGAATTCTTGCTGCAGGCGGTTGATGAGTGCCAACTCATTCGGATCCGTCGGGTCCATCAGCTGTATGCGCTGTACGACCGCAACATAGCGGGTGTCGCCGGGCAGTTCGTGCGTGCCTGAAGTGTAAGAAACTACGGGCGCATAATGATCATTGTCGATGACAAGAATCGAGAAATAGCGGTCATCCGGGAATTCGGGAATGGTTATCGTCGCACCGCCCCGCGTATCCACGACTGCCGCGCTATAGAGGGTGTCGCGGTTCATCCGCACCACCGGCTGCTCATCCAGGGGCGTCGGCTCGGTAATGTAGTAGAACGTGTTGATCCGGTTGCCGGCATTTCTCTGGAAATCGGCGAAAGCGAAGTCGGTCTCGGCCCGAATGTAATTTTCAGCAGTGACGCTGGAATCGGCCTCGCTATCGTCTGCAAGCAGTTCGATCTGGATGTTGCGCTCGGCATCCTGCATGTACTGGAGAATGGCCTCCCTGCTTTCCGGGGCGTAAAGGCGGATCAGCACGGTCCATCCGTCCACCACGTCGATGTTGTTCGGCTGGCCGGGCGCATCGAAATGAAAGGTGTAGGTGCCGTCCTCGTTCGGCTCGGCCGTGCGGTGGTTCAGAGCGAAATTCTCCGTGACGATCCAGCCCGCACTGTCATAGGTCGTCACCGAGAAGAAACCGCCCTTGTCGAAGTTCAGCGGCGGAACCGGCAGGGTGATCCGCGAGGGGGCGCCTGCCCTCGCTGCGCCGGTGGGCTGGATGGTGTTCAGGTACGCCGCGTCGCCGATCGGCATCCCGAAGATCCCGACTGCGGAAGCGATCAGGAACGATTCCGGTTCGACCTCGTCGGCAGTGCCCATCGCCAGGTCCGGGCGCGAAATTTCATCCGCGCGCGCCTTGAGACGAGCCCGGGTTTCATCCAGGCTCTGCGTTTCGAAGCCCTTGGCCCGGTAGGCCATGGCCGAATTGGCAATGATCAGGACGCTGTCCTGATGTTGATGCGCTTCTGCATACCCCGCCTCGTCCAGTGAACGGACCCCGGTTCGCATGTTCAGAAAGAGGTGATTGCCCAACGCAGCATCATCCGGCGTGAAAGTCTTCCGCTCCCCGGGGTAGATCGAGGCGATCGTGTACTGGTTCTCATCGATGACCTGGATGACGGAGAACACGTCCCAGTCCGGATTAACCAGCGTGGCGCCCTGCGAGATGTCCACCACGGCGTGGCTGTACAGCACATCCCGGTTTTCCCGCACCACGAACTGGTTCTCGACGCTCGACATCTTCCGGGCATGCCTGAAGGTGTTGACCGGATGCTCCTTCGAGTGATTGACCATGTAGAGATCGGTCTCAGCGATGGTGAAGTTCCGCTCATCCACGAGAATCTCGCCGCTGGAATTGCGCTCGAATACATAAGCGGGTTCATGCTCCTGGGAGCAGGCCGTAGCGAGCAGCTGGACGAGAACGGCGAATGTGGCCACGGCAATCATCCGCGCCGAGGACTTGTAGGTCATGTGCTTCCTGCCTTGCTGTTTCAGGCGAATCTCGCCGGGCGAATAGAACTCAGTCGTCCGACCGCCCAATGAACCTATAGACGACCGCGCCGAGCGCGCCGCCGATCAGCGGCGCTACCCAGAACAGCCACAGCTGTGCGGTAGCCCAGTCGCCGACGTACAGAGCGACGCCCGTACTGCGTGCGGGGTTCACCGAGGTATTGGTGACCGGGATGCTGATCAGGTGGATCAGGGTCAGGCACAGGCCGATGGCAATCGGCGCGAAGCCGGCCGGCGCGCGCTTGTCCGTCGCGCCCAGGATGACGACGATGAACATCATAGTCATCACGATCTCGCTGATCAGCGCCGCTTGCATCGAATAACCGCCCGGCGAGTGTTCGCCATAGCCATTCGAAGCGAACCCGCTGCTGACGTCGAAGCCGGCCTTGCCACTGGCGATCAGGTAAAGCACGCCGCCCGCCACGATGCCGCCGAGCACCTGCGCGACGATGTAGGGGACGAGGTCTTTCGCCGGGAACCGCCCGCCGGCCCACAGCCCGATCGAAACGGCCGGGTTGAGGTGACAGCCCGAGATGTGCCCGATCGCATAGGCCATGGTGAGGACTGTCAGGCCAAAGGCGAGCGACACCCCGAGGAGACCTATGCCGAGTTCAGGGAACGCTGCGGCGAGCACTGCGCTGCCACAACCCCCGAGAACGAGCCAGAACGTGCCGACAACCTCTGCCGCGTATTTTTTCATCAGCGTGCCCCAGGTTGTTTCCGCATGCCCTGCAGGACCGAATTCAGGTCATCCACCTTGGGCGAGAAACTAGGCTGCCGCGGCGGGAACTCCTTGAAGCTTTCCACGAAGCTCGCCAACTGCATCATCGCTGGGCCAAACAGCCACGCCCGGTTTTCCTGCCACTCGTCGTAGCCGCGGGCCTCATGGAAGCGCTCGAACGGATCAAGCTTCAGGTTGGTGATGTACGGCGAGCTCAACATCGATTGTTCGGCGTGAAACCAGCGCTCCTGGTCCGTGTACATCAGTTTCCAAGGCCCGTACCGCAGCCCGTGGAAAGTGGTCTCGGTGAAGTAGTAGTAGTCCATGCGCTTCGATGCGCCGTTGCGCAGCACCAGGTCGCTCTGGTCGTAGCCGTCCAGGTGCACCTTGTAACGGCGCGCGCCAATCTTTTTGCCGGAACGCAAATCGTCCTTCAGGTCAGGCTGGCCGAGGAACGACATGAAGGTTGGAACCCAGTCTTCCATGGTCATGAACTCACCCGTCGCCACGCCGGCGGGGATGCGTCCGTCCCACTTGACCAGCACTGGCACGCGATAGCCGCCTTCATAGCCGCCCGCGCCCTTTTCACCCCGGAACGGATGATTGCCGCCGTCGGGCCAGGAATTGGATGCAGCTCCGTTGTCGGTGGCAAACATCACGATGGTGTTGTCGGCGACACCAAGCTCGTCCAGCAGACCGAGCAGCTCGCCCACAATATCGTCGAGCTCGGCCATGCCGTCAGCGTAGACGCCCAGGCCCGTCTTCCCGTCGTATTTGGGTGACAGGTTGGTGCGGTAGTGCATGCGCGTGGTGTTGTGCCAGACGAAGAAAGGCTGGCCCTCGGCCACCGCGTCGCGGATGAAGCGCTTGGACTGCTCGAGCACTTCAGTTTCGAGTACGCGCTGCCGCTCCTGGCCGAAGGGACCAAGGTCCTTCACATCGTGCCTGCCGTCGGGCAGACGGCGGGAATGGATCACGCCGCGCTGCTTGTCGAAGCCGAAGCGGGCGACGGTTGCGGGATCTCTCGGGTAGTCGTCCTGCTCCGGATATTCCCCGGCATTCAGGTGGTAAAGAATACCGAAGAACTCGTCGAAACCGTGCGAGGTTGGAAGGTATTCGTCGAGGTCGCCGAGGTGGTTCTTGCCGAACTGACCGGTGGCGTAGCCGAGGGGTTTCAGGAGTTCGGCCAGCGTCGGGTCTTCCTTCTGCAGGCCTTGCGGAGCCCCCGGCAGGCCGACCGTACTCAGCCCGGTTCGCATCGGATACTGGCCGGTGATGAACGCAGCCCGACCGGCAGTGCACGATGCGTGCGCGTAATGGTCCATGAAGATCATGCCGTCGGCGGCAATGCTATCGATATTGGGCGTGGTGTTGCCCATCATGCCGCGGTGATAGGCACTGATATTCCACATGCCGACATCATCACCCCAGATGGCCAGGATGTTGGGCCGCTCCGCGTCCTCCGCGTGCGCTGCGCCAGCGATCAACAAGGTGAACAAGGCCACCAGTCCATGCATTCGGTTCATCACTCTCTCTCCCGGGATAGCAGGAAGTTTGGAATCGTCGTTGTATTTCTTTGTGCGCGCTCTAACGCGGGGACAGCATGCTTATTCCGCCGCCGTGCCCGGGCGCTCGCCAAGCATGGCCGTAGTCAGCCTCAGAGTACGTCGCTCACGCAGGTCGCCGTCGCGGCGCGGGTCCCCTGGGTCCCGTGCTCATGCCCGTTACACGCGGTGGCGGGAAATTATCATCGGACCGTTCAGTACAATGACGGCTGTAGACAATTGCGGATCAACCAGGGGGAAGAGATCGATTCCATCGATGGGGCCAGGGAGAT
>DATGCS010000055.1:0-18524 GCA_035311685.1 Wenzhouxiangellaceae bacterium | reverse complement strand
CGCCGGCGGCGGCAGGCTGGCGCTGTTCGACGTCAATGCCGACCAGGCCGAAGCCGCGATTGCCGAACTGGGCGCGGACAACGCGAAGTTCTTTCTGACCGACGTCAGCGACGAACGGAACGTCAGCGAGTCGGTCGCCGCGGCCGAAGAATTTCTCGGTCGCATCGTTGTCCTCGTCAACTGCGCCGGTATCCTGGGCGCCGGTCGCGTGCTGGGCAAGAACGGACCGATGCCGCTGGACCGGTTCAAGTCCGCGGTCACGGTGAATCTTGTCGGCAGCTTCAACGTGGCCAAGGCCGTCGCGGACCGCATGCAGCACAACGAAGCCAACGAAGACGGCGAGCGCGGCGTGATCATCAACACCGCGTCGGTGGCCGCCTGGGAAGGCCAGATCGGCCAGGCCGCCTATTCGGCCTCCAAGGGCGGCGTCGTCGGCATGACGCTGCCCATGGCCCGTGAATTCACGCGCTTCGGCATTCGCGTCAACACGATTGCGCCGGGCGTTTTCCACACCCCCATGGTCGACACCATGCCGGCCGAGGTCCAACAGGCCCTGGGCGATTCGGTGCCGTTTCCCAAGCGCCTCGGCAAGCCCGAAGAATTTGCCGACCTGTGCGTGCACCTTGTCGAGAACCCCTATTTCAACGGCACCGCCATCCGCCTGGACGGCGCCATACGACTGGAACCGAAATAATGGAAACCTTCTCCGAAATCGCCGAATTCGCGCGTGAGCACTTCAACGCGGTGCACGATGAAAAGTTTGTCCTCGGCCTCGAGATTCCGACTGGCCGCGCAGGCCGACACCAGAGCGTGTTTCTGGCCGAGATCAAGGACGACAACGACCGGCGCTATCTACATCTCGAGACCACCGTCGGACCGTTGGGCCAGCACGACCCGCTCAAGGTCCTGCGCATCAATCTGATGCTGCGGGTGGGCTACCTGGCCGTCGGCGACCTGGAGAGCGTGCCGTTCCTGAAACTCTGCGAGAACATCGACTATCGTTACCTGGGGCAGGAACTGCTCCTGGAAACGGTGCGGCAACTGGCTGAACTGGGGGACGAGATGGAGCAGACGTTGACCCATGGCGGCGACTGGTTTTGAGCCCGTCCTGATGCCCAAGGCGGGCTTGGAACGTCGCTTCAGTGGTACTCCACCGAGCGCTCACTGCGCTCTGGGGCGCGTATTCCGGCAAAGAAAGCTTCCGGGCGCGCCGGCCAGCGCCCAGGCCCGTGTTTAAAGATTGTTTTCATTCCTGCCACGCATCTGGCTTGCAGTGCCCGCTATACTCAGATCGGAAAGCGCCGTGATGGGTTTCACATGAATCACGGAAACGCCGGGTCACGCTATATTTAGATCATGGTATCGACAACTCAAACAAGGGCACGACATGGAAGCGATTCAGCAATACATTCAGAACATCGATATGGCGACGATCATCGCCTGGGGCTGGAAGATTCTGGCCGCGCTGCTGATATTCATCATTGGCCGCTGGGTTGCCAAGCTGGTGCGCAGATCGGTTTCGAAACTGATGGCCGCTCGAGGCCTGGACCCCATGCTGGTCGCCTTCCTCGGTGCCATTCTCTACGCCATACTGCTGGTGGCCGTCGTCATCGCAGCGATCGGACAGCTCGGCATCCAGACCACTCCGCTGATCGCGGTGCTCGGTGCGGCCGGCCTGGCCGTCGGCCTGGCGCTGCAGAACTCCCTGGGCAATTTCGCATCGGGCGTAATGCTGGTGCTCTTCCGTCCGTTCACCAAGGGTGACTTCGTCGAAGCCGGCGGCACTTCGGGCACGGTCGACGAGGTCGGCATCTTCACCACGATGCTCAACACCCCGGACAATCGCCGCGTGATCGTGCCGAACGGCCAGATCACCAACGACACCATCACCAATTATTCGGCCCACGACACGCGCCGCATCGACCTGATCATAGGCGTCGACTACGGCGACGATCTCAAGTCCGCACGCGCAACAATCGAGAAAACCATCAAGGCCCACGACAAGGTGCTCGACGAGCCCGAACCCGTGGTCTGGGTGATGGAACTGGCGGATTCCAGCGTCAATTTTGCCGTACGGCCCTGGGTCGCTTCGGCGGATTACTGGCAGGTCCGCAACGAACTGCTCGAACAACTGAAAACCGAACTCGAGGCGGCCGGCTGCAGCATCCCTTTCCCCCAGCGCGACGTGCACCTGCACGAGGTCGGAAAGTCCAGCGAGGCAGCGTAAGCGAGACTCGCGGTTTCCGGGTTCTGGTTTCGGTTTTCCGGAAACCCGAAACCGGAACCCGGGACCCGTCTTTCGCCGCACGCCACCAGAAACAGCAACGCAGAAAGTCGCTGCAGGGTGTAGCGCGCGCCTTGCAGACGAATTCGTCCTGAACGCAGCCCATTCGACGACGGGGTGAGTGTGCACCGCAAGAACAGCGACGCAGAAAATCGTCTGAGACCGTAGCGAGCGAGCGTCTGCCGGTGGCCGCCGGCGCACAGCAACCGCAATGTGCGAATTTGTACATGAGGATTGCGAGCACCGGCGGACGCCGCCAGTGGTTCGCGCAGTAGCCCTGGACCGATTTTCTAGGGTCCCCAGAGCATCCGGTCCAAAGCCCTTGACGGCGCATGCTCTTCCAGATCGATGACTCCTTCGACGAACTCGACACCCTCGGCCTTTAGCCGCTCACGCTGCGCGCGATGCTTCGCGCCGCCCGGCTTGAAACTGATCTGGCCCTGCGCATTCACCACTCGATGCCACGGCAACTTCATCTTTTTCGGCGCAAGTCCCAGCGCACGCCCTACGAGCCTCGCACGGCCGGGAAGCCCGGCGAGCCGCGCGACCTCGCCGTAGTTCAGCACGCAGCCGGCGGGAATGCCGGCCACGACATCCCAGATGCGGCGATAGCGGTCATCGTTGTCGCTACTGGTCGGATTCGGTGTCTTCTTGGTCACGATTTGGCTCGCGGTGCGATTGCCGGGCAGCCGCAATCTTCAGCGTGCGCGAAAGGATACCATTGAGCATGTTCAGTTCGTCGTCGTCCAGCCTCGCTCGCTGGTAAAGCCGACGAATGCGCCGGTGCAGCGTCTCGGTCTGGCCCGGGGTCGAAAAACCGATGGCCTGCATGGCGAGCTCCATTCGCTCGAAGAACACTTCCATCCGGTCAGCGGTCGCCAACAGTCGGGTTTCGCCGTCGCCGTCGACGGCGACCCGATTGCGCCGACCGGCAAGATGCAGTTCATAGCAAAGCACCTGCACCGCCTGGGCCAGGTTCAGCGACATGTAGCGATCGCTGGTGGGCACTGTCACCAGCGCATGACAGCGATCAAGCGCTTCGTTGTCGAGGCCGCTTTTTTCGCACCCGAACACCACGGCCACCGGGCCGACCTCGGCCACTGCGCGTGCGGCGGCTTCGCGGGGTTCGAGCACTTCCTGGGCAATGCTGCGCCGGCGCGCACTCGTGCCCATCACCAGCGTGCAGCCTTCCAGCGCTGCAGCGAGCGTCGGCTGGATGTTTGCGGCGTTCAAGAGGTCGTCGGCGCTGGAGGCGAGCGCGGTGGCCTGGGAATGCGGGAATCGCTGTGGATTCACCAGGTGCAGCTCATCCAGGCCCATCACCTTCATGGCGCGAGCCGCGGCGCCGATATTGCCCGGATGCGAGGTGTGATCCAGCACGATCCGGATATTGTCGAGTGCATTCATGACCGGGATTCTAGTCCATCCCGCGGCCACTCATTGTCCCGGCCCTCGGGAATACCGAATCGCCGCTATCTGATACCATTCCAGCTTGTTATTCCGGGATTTTTTCTGCCTTGAGTCACCCATTCGTCAATACCGCCATTGAAGCCGCGCACAAGGGCGGTGACCTGATCATGAAGTATCGGGACCGGGTCGACTCGATCCCGGTCGAGCGCAAGGCGAGGGGAGACTATGTCAGCGAGATCGACAAGGCCTGCGAAGAAGTCATTCGGGCCGAACTCGCGCGACGCTATCCCGACCACGAGATACTCGGGGAGGAATGCGGCAAGAGCGGTGACAGCGAGAACGTCTGGCTGATCGACCCGATCGACGGCACCAGCAACTACCTCCGCGGCATCCCGCACTATGCAATCTCGATTGCGCTGTCGGTCAAGGGCCGCGTCGAACACGGGGTCGTCTACGATCCGGTTCGCGACGAACTGTTCGCGGCCAGTCGCGGCCAGGGCGCGACCTTGAACAACCGTCGCGTGCGCGTCTCGGGCCGCTCCATGCTATCCACGGCCATACTGGGTGCGGCATTTCCATTCCGCAACCGCCGACTGACACCGGCCTACATGAAAATGTTCAATACCCTTTTCGAGCAGTGCGAAGACATCAGGCGTGCCGGAGCGGCGTCCTTGGACCTGGCCTACGTCGCCTGCGGTCGGCTGGACGGCTACTGGGAACTCGCGCTGAAACCGTGGGACACGGCTGCCGGCGCCCTGCTGGTCCAGGAAGCAGGCGGCGTGGTCATGGATATCGCCGGCGGCGACAACTGGCTGAAATCGGGCCATATCATTGCAGCGCCTTTCAAGCTGATAACCCCGATGCGCAAGGCCATCGAACCCCACCTCACCGAATCGCTCAAGGCTAGGACTGCCAGCTGAGCCCAGGCATCTGCCGAACAAGCGAGCCTTTGATCCGAGTTTCGCTCGGACCCGGCGTTGCTGTCCAGACTTGTTCAGCGAGAGGATTGTAAAACGCTGTAGAACAGGGTAATTTAAGAGACGCAACCAGAAGGATAGAAGTATCGGGCTTGTGCAGAGGGGCAGTTGGCGTGAAAATTCCGGGATCTCCGCAGACAAGAATCGTTCTCGTCTACCTGGTGGTGGGCGTTCTGTGGATCTATTTCTCCGACCGATTGATCGCAGTCAGTCTGTCGAGTCCGGAGGCCATTACGAGGGCCCAGAGCGTGAAGGGCTGGCTGTTCATCCTGATCACCTCCGTAATGCTCTACTTGCTTGTGGAACAGCACTTTCGCGCGATGAAGAAAAAGCATCGCGAACTCATCAAAAGCTACGACCAGACGATCCGCGGCTGGATCGAGGTGATGGATCTTCGCCATCACGAAACCCGCAACCATACCGAACGCGTGACTCGAATGACCGTGGCTTTTGCCAGGCTCGCCGGGGTGGAAGCGGAGCGGCTTGGAAGCATCAAGCGCGGCGCGACGTTGCACGACATCGGCAAGATCGGCATCCCTGATTCGATCCTGATAAAGCCGGGGAGACTCGACTCGGACGAGTGGCAATTGATGAAGACTCATCCGGATATCGGGCGTCGCCTGCTGGAAAAGATTTCCTTTCTCCAGCCGTGCATCGACATTCCCTGGTGCCACCACGAACGGTGGGACGGCAGCGGTTATCCAAGGGGCCTGCGCGGCAAGGAGATCCCTTTGCCAGCTCGATTATTCGCAATCGTCGACGTGTGGGACGCCCTTACCCACAAGCGAGTCTACAAGGATGCCTGGCCGGAACACAACGTCCTGGATCATATTCGCGACCAGGCGGGCCGACATTTCGATCCGCAACTTGTCAAGGCCTTCATCGCAAACTATGACCGGATCAAGCGTGAAGCGGGCGTTGACACCGAGATCACCGCTACGCCGCAGTTCGATTCCGAATCTTCCACGCCAGCCCTGAATTGACCTGATGCCCAAGGGGGCATTCAGAGGCGCTTTCAAAATCCGTAGCGGAGCCCAGCATAGGCGTTCGAGTTGGTCTCGAACTGGCCGAAAAAGGTCTTGCGGGATTGCCCCTCGAACAGATTGAAACCAGCCGACAGGGCCCAGGCATCGGTGGCCTTCCATTCCCACAAGCCCCGAATATAGGCGTCTTCGTCCGACGGCGAGGCGAACGTGAACAGCGACCAGGTGACGTTCTGCGAGTGCGTCAGCAGCGTCGCGCGCAGCGTGAGCACGTGCCGGTTCTCGTCGGGCGCGCGAAGACCCGTGGGCTGATTTGCCTGCAGCGCATCGAAATCGAGCGTCCGCTCGAGATAATACTGCCCGCCCAGCGTCAAGTCGGGAACGATTTCCTGCTCATAGCCGAGCAGGAAACGGAACTGGCTGTTGGGCAGAAACGGATTCGTGCCGGACAAATCGTCGCGTGATCGGTACCATGATGTTTCCGCCGAGAGTATGCCGGTATGCACCGGGCCGCGGATACTGCCGCCCCAGGCTGCCAGGCGCGGAAACAGCGGCTGTCCGGACACCGGATCGAACCCTTCCGGGCTTTTCCAGAAGCCCCGATAGCCGTATCCGGCCAGTTCCCAGCCGCCGACGATGCGATGCAGCCGAAAGGCCCACTCGTCGTCGCCGAACCAGTCGCTTGGGCGTTGCGGCTCGAATACCGCGTCCCGGCCCACCACCCGACCAACCCTGGGGTCGAAGAAGGAGAGCCTGCGATTGTCGATAAAACGATCCGGGTCAAACTTCGGCGTGTAGACCACGTCGAGGTTGAAGGCTTCACCGAAAAACGCGAGGCGCAGTGCATCGGAAGGCGCCTTCAGGTACTCGACGTCGCGCCCGGTGAAGAACGAGTTCCAGTCCTTGGGAAACAGGTCGTTTAAAAACAGCAGGTCGCCCACCCCCCAGGTGAGCACCTGGCGGCCGATGCGCGCATCCAGCGACTCGCCCACCGGTGAGCCGACGTAGGCTTCGCGCAGATCCAGCCACCCGCGTCCCTGCTCCGGCTGCAGCTTGTGGCTGTCGGCAACGTTGTCGTAGACCAGGTCTGCGGTCACCCGGAACACCGCGCCGCCGGCGTATTGGTCGCGCGACAGCTGCAGGCGCGTCTCGCCCAGCGACGTCGCGCGCTGGTTCGGATCTTCGCGCAGTCGCACCCCCGCGCGAACGTCCCAGAAGCCGGTGATGCTGTCGGCGAGCGCACCGGTCGAAGAGGCCTTTTCAGCCTCCCCTGGCGCCTTCTCACCAGGTGTTTCCCCGCCGAGACCGGCCGGAAGCGCAGGCCCCGCCTGCTCGGCGGCAGCATCTCCACCCAGACCCGGCGGCAACGCCGGCGCCTGCTCTGTGCGCTTGCCTTCTTTGCTGGAGTCATCGTCCAGACCCTCCGGGAGCGCGGGCTTCTCGCGTTCCGGTGTTGCAGTATCCGGCTCGTCCTGCCCGATCGCCGGCTGCGATGACAGCGCCATTCCCAGAATCATGACTAGAACTGGATGCTTCATGTTCAGATCTGCTCAAGGAACATTCTTTTCTGCCGTTCAACGCAGGTATTCACGCGGCGCGCGGCGCAGGTAGCGTTCGGTGAAGATGTCTTCGGGCAAGCCAGCATCGTAGTCCACCGACACGTATTCCATGACGGTCTTCGAACCGGACGCCAGCGACGACATCTGCGAGCGCGTAACCGTCGGGTATCCTTCGATGTTCTCGACTTTCAGCGCCTTGGCCTCGCGGTACTTCTCGCCGTCCTTCCTGAAGAAGTCGATCTGGACAGGAATGAAGCTGTCCTTGTGGATATAGCTCTCGTACCAGGCGAACTCCACGTTGTCCGGATTCTTCGGCGTGGACTTGACCACGTAATACACGTCGGTGGTTTCGGTAAGTTCGTGCTCGTCCAGATCGATGTTTCTGCCCGACACGTCCTCGTAGAAGAAATCCGATCCGACGAAGCTGTTGCGCTTGTCGGTCGCCGAGATACGTCGCACCAGGTCCAGCGACGGCAGATACAACCATCGGTCATCGTCCGACTCGAGGTGTTTCCAGACCATGAACACGGTTCGATTCAGATCGGCCGGCCGACGGAAGTAGACGTAGTACTTTTGCTCGCTCCAGTACGCCCGGTTTTCCAGTGAATCGGTGTCGGCCTGGTCACGGCGAAGAATGATCATGCGTCTGTCGCGTGCCCGGCCCTGACTGTCGGTGATCGTCATCTGGACTTCGGCACGGCCGTCCTTGCCCTGGTAGTAGGCGACAAGATTTGCGTGATGCACGATGTCCTCGACACTCGGCGTCTGTGCCGCGGTCGACGTGACAAATGCGAACAGCAATGCTGCCATCAGGAATTTCATGTCTCGGTCCTCCGACGGAAAAGCAGTTTGTTGAGGTAGCTCATCGACGCCGGCAGCAACACCAGCGTGATCAGGCCTGCGGCAAAAATAATGGCGGCAATGAATATGCCTACCGTCTGGTAGGGCACCAGCGGTGCTGCCAGCAGGGGCAGGAATCCGGCGCCCAGGATGATGACATTGCGGCTGATCGCACGACCCGGTTCGCCGAACATCTTTCGCACGGTCTCGTTCCAGTCACCGATCTCGTCGAAGAACTGTCTTGCCCGGGCCAGGAAATGAATCGCGAAATCGACGGCCAGCCCCAGGCTGAGCGCGCTGAGTACTGCCACCGGCATGTCGTAGTCCTTGCCGATCAGGCCGATCACGCCGTAGATCAGACCGACGGTGAGCGTCAGGGGAATCATCGAAAGCAGCCCCCACAGGAACGACCGGAACAGCAGCACCATCATGGCGAGCACGATGACGAAACTGCCCATGAATGCGAACAGCATGCCGGTCACCATCTTGTCCTGCCATACGACATTGATATAGGTAAGGCCGAACCAGTTCTTTTCCAGTTCGACCGGCGGCGGATTGTCGGCAACGAACTCATCCACGTGCGCAAGTACCGCTTCCATGTCCATGTTATCGCCGCTGTTGAGCTGCAACCAGAGATTTGCCGAGCGGTAATCCGGCGTGACGAAGTGCCAGAGGTCCTGCGGCCTGTGGCTGCCCTGGAAGGTGAAAATCGTCTGCGCCACGATATCGGCGCGGTCGGGAATCCTGAACTCTTCTTGCCCGCCGCCAAGCAGTTCTCGATGGACCACCTTGATGATGTCGGCCAGCGAGTTGACCTTGCCGACCCTTGGATCATCACGCAAATCGGCTTGCAGGGCGTCCATCCACTCGAGCACTTCGGGCTGCTTGAACGTCTCGCCCGCAGCGCGACGTTCATCCACCGTCAGCCAGACATCGTCCCACGCGAACGGGTCGTCGGCTTCGGACTGGCGCGCCTCGATGCGCGAAAGCATACCCTCGAAAAATTCATCGACCGAGCCCGCTTCCACGGATCGCGCAAGCCCGGAGGCTTCTTCGAAGGCCGCGCCCGTCGCCCCGTCGCGCGACTCGGCCTCCGAGGCCAGGGTGCCGGCCAGTTCTTCGCGCAGCGTAGACAGCGACCGGGCCGTCACGTCCCTGAATTCGAGATAGGCCATGTACGTGCCCGCCAGATGATCGTTCATCACCCGGTCGGCGACGCGAATCGGATGGTCCGGCTCGAACCACTTGATCGGGTTGTCGTTGATCCGGATCATGCTGATGCCCCACGCCGCCGCACCGATGAGAGCAATCGCGATCAGAAGCACGATGCCGCGACGTTTCACAGCAAAACCGCCGGTGGCCTGCAGCAGTCTGCCCATAACGGTCGCCTCTGGTGAAGACAATCGCGGATCCTCACCCTCGGCGTGGCCGAACGTCGCCAGCCGGTGCTCCGGAATGAACATGAAATAAGCCGGAATGAACACGATGCTCCAGAACCAGGCGAGCATCACGCCGATCGCGACGAACACACCGAAGACCTGCACGGGCGGAATCGGGGTGAGCGCCAGGGACGCGAAGCCTGCCGTGGTTGTCAGCGACGTGAACAACATCGGCCGGAACAACTGGCGCATGACCGCCATGATAGTTTTGCGGCGGTCCCGGTGCTTTTGGTAACTGTCGAACGCCTCGGAGAGTATGTGAACCGAATCGAGCACCGCAATGGGCATGATGAAGATCGGGATCATCGAGCTCATGATGTGGATCGTGTTGCCCGAGATCACCAGCAGGGCCATGGTCGAAAGCGACGTGACCAGCGCAACGATCATCGGCGAAATCACCAGCACCAGATTCCGGAAGAACAGCCACATCAGGATGAAGATCACAAGCATCGCCAGCGGTGCCGAAATCGCCATCTGGTAAAACATCTCCACGCCGAATGTGTCTTCGGCGACCGGCAAGCCGGTAACGTGGACCCGGTCCGCCGCCGGCCAGTCGGCGGTGAATTCAAGGATCGCTTGGCGAACGTTCCAGGAGATGGCCTTGTGCGTGATCGGCAGGTAGATCGCCAGCGCCTGGCCGTCGGTGCCGACCATGGTCCCGTCGAGCATCGGAATCCGCTTGGCACGCTCGAAGATCCGGCGCGCGTCTTGTTCAGTCTCGGGGGGCTGCGGCATCAACCACGAGAATTCGACCTGGCCGACGCCGGCCTGCTGGATATCGTCGACGTTGGACGGCGCGATGACATCCACACCGACCACTTCGCGGCGCTGATCCGGATTGCGCGGGTCGGGGAAATCCAGTCCCCGGGCGAATTCCGTCAGCGCGTAGACGCGAGACAGCGTATCCGGATTGAACACACCGTTCGGATCGCTCTCGTTGACGACGCCGACGACGATCATGTCGTACAGGTCGTATCGTTGCTTGGCGTGGTCGTGGAACACGCGCACCGGCTCGTCTTCGGCCAGCATGTTCTCCGGATCGGTATCGACCGTTACCGCGTGCAACGGGGCAAAAGTCGCCGGCCAGAGGCTCGGCACGACCGAAAGCGCCAGAAGCACGACCAGGCTGGCGACCATGATCATGCTGACCGCACCCGAGCGGCGTGTTGCCAGCCCGGTCACCCTGTCCGAGAAGAATTCCAGTGTTTTTCTATTGCTCATTGCCAAGGCTCATCGGGATTCGAACTGCGAAAATGGGACGAAACTGGATTTTTTGCTTGACAATATATTAGAGCTTTCTTATATTTAACGCAAGTCCACCTGTGAAAATTCCCGAAGGAGGGAAATCGTCATGAATATCGACAGACTCGTGTTTGCGTTCGCAGGGCTTTTCATCTTGATCAGCCTCGCATTGTCCCAGCTCCACAGCGTTTACTGGCTCTGGTTCACCGCCTTTGTCGGCGCCAATATGCTTCAGGCGGCGTTCACCGGATTCTGTCCGCTGGCGAAGATCCTGTCGGGGCTCGGCAAGCGCCCCGGGACGGCATTCGAATGATTGCGCGAACCGTTCTGCTCGCCGCGTCGATTGCATTTCCTCTGGCCGCTTTGAGCGACGCCGGGACACCCGAATGGGTCGGTGAAGCTCGCCAGAAAAGCGCTCAGCTGGGATCGCGTCTGGTAAGCACCTTGCGCGAGGCGCTTGCGTCCCGGGGTCCGATGGGTGGTGTGGAGGTGTGCAAGATCCGCGCCCCTGAAATCGCGGCACAAGTATCGGGCGACCGGTTCGACGTCGGTCGAACCGCGTTGCGCGTGCGCAACCCGGACAATGCGCCGGACGCGTGGGAAAAGTCGGTTCTGGAGCGTTTCGCCAACAGCATGAGTCTCGGCGCCGATAGCGACGACAAGCAGCCGGTATCCGAAGAATGGCGCGTCGAAATGACCGACGAGGGACGAGTGGGCCGCTACATGAAGGCGATTCCGACCGGCCCGCAGTGCGTGGTCTGCCACGGCGAAAACGTTGCACCGGCCCTTGCGGAAACGATTCAGCGCCTTTACCCGGACGACCAGGCCACCGGCTTTGCGCCGGGCGACCTTCGCGGTGCGTTTACGGTAACCGTGGAACTTCCCGCGACAGACTGACGCAAGGTTACCGCCCCGGTTGATGCCCGCAAGTCTCAGTCGGCCGCGATGCGACCGTCGATAAACCGATATCGACAGTCGTAATCGGGCAGAACCACCGGGTCGTGAGACAGCACGATCACGCCGCGCCCGGCCAGCAGCGGCGCCAGCCGGGCCGAAATACCGGCGGCCGTTTCGGCGTCCACGCCGGCCATGGGCTCGTCGAGTATCAATAGCCGAAAATCGGCAAGCAGCAGGCGCGCCAGCGCGAGCCGGCGCCCTTCCCCGCCCGAAACGCCGCGTCCGTGCTCTCCGATCCAGCTTTCCAGGCCGTTCGGCAGGTTGTCGACGAACGCCGACAGGCCGACGACCTCCAGCATTCGCAATAATTGTTCGTTGGTTGCCGAAGACGCGCCCAGCCGAAGATTTGCGGCCAGCGTGTCGTTGAACAGCATCGGGGCCTGTGAAAGAAAGCCGACATTTCCGCGCAGGTACGCTGCATCCAGCCGCTGGAGATCGATTCCACCCAGCGAAATCGTGCCGCTGCCGGGCGTGAGAATGCCGGCCAGCAACTTGCCCAGCGTTGTCTTTCCCGCGCCGCTCGCGCCCTGGACAAGCACGTGTTCGCCTTCCGAGATCTTCAGGTCGATGCCGGTAATTACCGGATCGATGGCGCCCGGGTAACGGAAAACGAGGTCGCGTGCGTTCAGGCTGAAATCCGGCACCGCGCGGATCGTACCGTCCTCTGACGACGGGTTGTCGCCGCCGAGCGTATCGATCCGCCCGGCCGCCTGCCGGCAGGTTTCGAAGAAGCTCCAGCTGGCCGCCAGCGGCACCCACGCATCGACCAGCGACAGGCCGGCCAGTGCAAGCCCGGCGGCTACTGGCGCGGTCAGCAGCCCGTCGGCGTAAAGCTTCATGCCGGTCAGAAGAACCAGCCAGAACGCAAGATAACCGGCCAGTGCAATACCCGTCTGCATCAAGGCCTCTACGCGCCGCTGGGCAAGCTGCGCCCGAATCTGGTCCTCCACGCGCCGCATGACGCCTCGAGCGCGGTGACCCGCCCGCTCGACACTGACGAGCTCGGCCAGCCCCTGCAGCCACTCCGCGGTAGCCGAACGCATTCGGGGCGTGGCCCCGGCAAGCAGGCGGCCCGGCCCGCGCGCCATTCGACTGCCGAGCACCAGCACCAGCGTCCCGCCACCTGCCAGACTTGCTGCAAACGCAAGGCCGGCCGAGGGTGCAAGCGCCAACAACACGACGATCGCCAGCAACGTCGCGCCGAGCGCCGCAACGCTGGGCAACACGAGCCGCGGAAAAAGATGATCGAGCACATCGACGTCGCGCGTGAGTCGTGTCAGCGTGTCACCGCGGCCGAGCGACTCGAGCCTTTCTATTGGAAGCGCGAGCAATCGGGAAAAAGCCCGAATCCGAATTTCGGTCAGTTGGCGGAAAGTCGCCTCGTGGCCGAGCAGGCGCTCCAGGTAACGCGTGGCGGTCCGACCGACAGCCGCTGCGCGAATTATCGCTCCGGGCGCGAAGATGTCCAGAACGGCCAGCATGCCGATGCCGGCCAGCGCACTGGCCGTGATCAACCAGCCTGAAACGGCCAGCAGCACTACCCCGAGCACGACCGCCGCCAGCGCCATCGACGCCGAAATCAGCATCCAGAGCGCGGTTGCGCCGCCGGGCCACAGCAGACGGATCAACGCCGCCATTTCAGTCGTCCCCGGTCAATTTCGAGAATCCGGTCTGCCCAGGCCATCGTCGCGGCGCGATGCGCGGCGCAGATGACCGTTGCTCTGCGCTCGGATAACAGGTTTTCCAGCGCCTGCAGCACGATCATTTCTGACTTGCCGTCGAGGTTCGCGGTGGGCTCGTCCAGCAGAACAAGCGGGCGCGGGCGCAGCAACGCCCTCGCCAGCGCGACCCGCTGCGCCTGTCCGCCCGAGAGCCCGTAACCGTTTTCGCCCAACGGTGAGTCCAGTCCGCTGGGCAGACGTCCGGCGAATTCGCCGACTCCGGCCTGATCGGCGATGCGCTCGATCTGCTCACGCGACGCGGACGCCCAGCCCAGCGCAATGTTCTGTGCAATCGTGCCGGCAAACAGCACCGGGCGCTGACCCAGCCAGGCCACGTGGGCGCGCAATGCAGCATCGCTGAAGCGTGCGAGCGGCTGGCCGTCGAGCAATATCTCGCCCGACGAAGGCTCGGCAAAACCCGCAAACAGCGAAATCAGGCTGCTCTTGCCGCTGCCGCTGGCACCGACGAGAACGATTTTTCGGCCGGCCCCGATCTCAAGATCCAGATCGTGCAGCAGAGCCTCTCGCTCGGGGTGGGCGAAACTCACGCCGCGCAACTCGACCCTGCACCGGCGCGGCGCTGCCGGGGCAAACGCCTCTTCGGCACGGGGTCGGGCCGGCGGTAGCGCCAGCAGCTCACGCACTTCTCCGGCCGCTGCGCCGGCGTCGGCTCGATCGTGCCAGCCCTGCGACAACGCTCGCAGCGGCTGAAAGAATTCAGGCGCCAGCAGCAGCAGGAAAAGCCCGCTTTTCAGCGTCAGATCGGGCGCAGGGCCGAACGTCAGATAGCCGAGCAGGCCGAGTCCGATGTAGATCGCGAGGCTGGCGATCGCGACCGCGGAGAAGAATTCCAGCACGGCCGAGGACAGGAAGGCCAGGCGCAGCACGCGCATGGTCTCGCGACGGAGCGCATGCGTGCGCCGCTCGACCTGGCGCCGCGCTCCGGATTCGGCGCGAAACAGGCGAATCGTTGCCGCGCCCTGGACCTGGTCGAGGAACCAGCCGCCCAGGCGTGCCAGGCTTCGGAACTGCTCGCGCGCGAGCTTCTCGGCGCCAATACCAATCAGAATCATGAACAGCGGGATCAGGGGCGCGGTCAGCAGCAACAGCAGACCGGCCAGCCAGTCGGTGGCGAATGCGAAAACGAGAATCACCAGCGGCACCACGGTCGCGCTGACTTTCTGTGGAAAGAAGCGGCTGTAGAAGGCGTCGAAGGCTTCGACCTGCTCGTCGAACGCGGCGATCAGTTCGCCGCCCGGTGGTAAAACCGCGGGACCGGCCTGCTCGAAACGTTCAAGAAGCCGCACCCGCGTCTTGCGTCTTACGTGGGCCGACGCTCGACCCGCCAGCAACTGGCGCAGGCCGCCGGACAGCGCGCGCAGGACCAGCACGAGCAGCAAAAACCACATCAGCGGCATCAGCGCCGGCAGGGGCTGCTGCTCGATGAACATGCCGGAAGCCAGTAGCGCGATCAACCAGGCCTGGGCAATTACGATCCCGGCGTCGACCGTCGAGAGCGCGGCCATGCCCGGAAGAAGCCAGCCCGGCGCCTGTCGCTTCAACCAGGCGTCGTTTTTAGCTTTCAGATCGCGCTCAATGGTAGCCGCTGCCCGGCTTGACCTTGCCGCGGAAGACCCAGTAGTTGAACGCGGTATAGGCCAGGATGATCGGGATCAGGAAGAGCACACCGATCAGCAGGAAGAGCTGGCTGCCGGGAGCGGATGCGGCATCCCAGAAGGTGTAATCCGGCGGCACTGCATACGGCCACATTGAAATGAGAATACCGACATAAAAAAAGGCGAACAACAGCATCGATCCGACGAATGGTATGACCTCGTGACGGCGATGGATGCTTCGCCACACCCATAGGCTTACCACTGCGGTCAGCAGCGGAAACAGCCACAACCACTCCACGTTGTTCATCCAGCGGTCGTAGACGAATGGTTTTGTCAGCGGCGTCCAGAGGCTCACGATGATGAAGAAACCGAACACACCCAGCAGCAACCGTTCGCTCATCTTGAAGGCCCAATCGCGTGTCTTCCCCTCGGTCTTGAGCACGGTCCAGGTCGCGCCCAGAAGAGCGTAGCCCGTCACCACGCCCAGCCCCGTCATGACGGTAAACGGCGTCAGCCAGTCGAAAGCTCCGCCGGCATACTTCATGTCCACGACCTCGAAACCCTGGATGTAGGCGCCGACGACGGCGCCCTGGGCAAACGCGGCAACGGTGGATCCGATGCTGAACGACTTGTCCCACCAGTGTTTCGAGGCGCCGGACTTGAATCGGAATTCGAACGCGATGCCGCGGAAAATCAGTCCGGCCAGCAGCAGGAACACCCCGATGTAGAGCGCCGGCAGGAATACCGCATAAATCAGCGGAAATGCCGCCAGAAGCCCGGCGCCGCCCAGGATCAACCAGGTTTCATTGCCGTCCCAGACCGGCGCGACCGAGTTCATCATCAAATCGCGCGATTCGTCGTCGGGGGCAAAAGGAAAGAGTACGCCTACGCCCAGATCGAAGCCGTCCATGAGTACGTACATGAACACCGCCACGCCGATGATGACGACCCAGATCATTGTCAGATCGATGATTTCCATGGCTCAGCTCCCTGCCGTCTGCGTTTCGCCGTCGAAGCCTGTATTCAAGGCCGAAAGCGGTCGTTTCGGCCGGGCCGAATCGGCGTCGCGGGTACTCTCGATGGGCTCAAGGCCGTCCAGTATCACCCGGCGCAGGTAGTAAACGCCGGCACCGAAGACCACGGTATAAACCGCGATGTAACCGGTCAGCGTTGCCAGCGCCATGCCGCCGGTGAGCGACGGGGTCAACGCCTCGGAGACCCGCATCATGCCGTAAACCACCCACGGCTGGCGCCCGATCTCGGTGACGAACCAGCCGGCGACGACGGCGACAAAAGGCAGCGGATAGGACCACGAAAGCGCAGTCAGCAGGCGCCGCGATTCGAAAAGGCGCCCCCGCAACATCTGGATCAGAGACGCCCACGACAACAATATGAACAGCACGCCGATCGCGACCATGATGCGGAAACTCCAGAAGACGATCGCCACCGGCGGCCGGTCTTCGGCCGGCACCGACTTCAAACCCTGCACCTCGCCGTCAAGGCTGTGAGTCAGAATCAGGCTGCCCAGGTACGGAATTGCGATTTCGAAGTGGTTCTTTTCGGCGGAGGAATCCGGAAGTCCGAACAGGACCAGCGGCGCGCCCTTCTTCGTCTCCCAGTGCCCTTCCATGGCCGCAACCTTGATCGGCTGGTGCTCCAGGGTGTTCAAGCCGTGCAGGTCGCCGACCACCAGCTGGAGCGGCGTGGCCACGGCGAGCATGACCACAGTCATCTTCAGCGCCATGCGGCTGGACCGCGGATTACGGCCACGCAGCAGGTACCAGGAACTGACCGCCGCGACGACGAACCCGCCGGTGATGAACGAAGCCAGGGCCATGTGCGCGAAGCGGTACGGCAACGAAGGGTTGAAAATCGCCTGCAGCCACGACGTTATCTGGAAGTGGCCGTCGACCAGTTCGACGCCGGCCGGCGTATGGAACCAGCTGTTGGCAGACAGGATCCAGAACGACGAGATGAAGGTGCCCAGCGCCACCATGCAGGCGGCCAGCAGGTGCAGGCCGCGCGGCACCTTGTCGCGTCCGAACAGCAACACCCCGAGGAACGTGGCTTCGAGAAAGAATGCGGTCACCACTTCGTAGCTCAGCACCGGGCCCAGGAAATTCGAGGATGCGTACGAAAAATTCGACCAGTTGGTCCCGAACTGGAACGCCATCACGATACCGGAGACAACGCCCAGTCCGAACACCAGCGCAAAGATCTTGATCCAGAACTGGCTGAGCTTCTCGCGAACCGGATCCGGCCGGCGGTAGTTCATTGCTTCCAGGACGGCGATATAAGCCGCCAGACCGATGGTGAACACCGGGAAAATCGCGTGGAAAGATACAACGAAAGCGAACTGGATTCGAGACAACAAAAGCGGATCGAGTTCCATGTGCCGGGCTCCACAAAACAGATAGGCAATATTACTGCATTCTAATGTCTGTGCTGCTCACAGGGCCTTGATGTTGATCAACGGAATCGACGAGGCATTTGGCCCCAACGCGGGCTCGATGAGACAAGGCCGGCCCGGAATCCGCTGGCGCAGCGCAGTTCATTTCCCCTAGTCTACTGTAGACCGCCGTTGGCCGTGACTTCGGCGACCCTCGACTGCCCGACTCCCCGCCCGGCATCGACGCGCGCCAAATCCGCTAAAATACGCCGCTGAGTCTCGCTGTCTACACGTACGAGTTTTTCCCTGCCGGTTCTCGGGGGCCGGTTACATGAGTTTTCACAATTCGTGCCGCAAGAAGCACGAAGCCTGGAGGATTGAATGAATCTTTTTGAAACCATCCACACGACCGAGCACGAGCAGGTCGTCTTCTGCCACAACAAGGATGCCGGCCTCAAGGGCATCATCGCCATCCACAACACCACGCTGGGTCCCGCGCTGGGCGGCCTGCGCATGTGGCCTTACGCGACCGAGCAGGAAGCGCTGGACGACGTGCTGCGCCTGTCGCGCGGCATGACCTACAAGGCGGCGGTCGCCGGCCTGAACCTGGGTGGCGGCAAGTCGGTGCTGATCGGCGATCCGCGCACCGACAAGTCCGAGGCCCTTTTCCGGTCCTTCGGGCGATTCATCGATTCGCTCAACGGTCGCTACATCACGGCCGAAGACGTCGGCATCGACGTCAACGACATGGAATACGTCTTTCAGGAAACCGACAACTGCGTCGGCGTGCACCAGGTTCACGGCGGTTCCGGCGACCCGTCGCCGTTCACCGCGTTCGGTACCCTGCAGGGCATCCGCGCCAGTCTCCAGCACAAGTTCGGCAACGAGGAAGTCGGCGACTACAGCTACGCCGTTCAGGGCGTGGGGCACGTCGGCTTCGAACTGGTCAAGCTGCTGCGCAATGAGGGCGCCAAGGTCTTCGTCACCGACATCAACGAAGAGGCGGTCAAGCAGTGCGTCGAACTGGGCTGCGAGGCCGTGGGTCTCGATGATATCTACGAAGTCGACGCAGACGTATTCTGTCCCACCGCGCTGGGTGCCGTTGTC
>DATGCS010000054.1:0-2110 GCA_035311685.1 Wenzhouxiangellaceae bacterium | reverse complement strand
GGGCTCATGATGTTGTCGGAATCGCGCACGTTCGATCGCTTGGCCCATTGCACCCAGTGAAGCCGCTCGGTCACGTTGTGCGTGGCCTCGACGTCGCCGACCTCGCTCATGTGGCAGGTCGAGCAGGTCGGTGCACGATAGTCCTCACCCGGCTTCCATTCCCCGCTCGGCCCTTCGAAATCCCAGGTGTGGCCTTCGGTCAGGTAGATGTGGCCGTGCTTGCTGTTTTCGTAGATTTCGATGTTCGGGTGGTCGGGTCCCAGATGGCAGGACGCACAGGCATGCGGCTTGCGCGCCTCGGCGTTGGAGAATTTGTGCCGCGTATGGCATACGCCGCAGCTACCGGTACTGCCGTCGGGATAGATGTTGCCGATGCCCGAATTGGGCCAGGTTTCCGGGGTGGGCAACCCGTCGTCGTCGACCTTGATCTCTGTGCCGTGGCACTGGATGCAGCCGGTCTCGTTCGGTGCGTCGCCGAACTCCGGATGTTCGCGACCTTCATGGATGGAGGTCAGCGCGTGCAGGCTGTCCTTGGGAATCTGCTGCCGGTAGGCGCGGAAGTGTCCGCTCTGGTTGAACTGCGCGACCTGGTCTTCATGACACTGGCCGCATACCGTCGGCGGCACCAGCACCGAAACGTAAGTGCCCTTGTGGCGCGCGCCCATCGGCGCATCCTCGGCAACCTCGTGACAATCGAGACAGGTCACGCCTTCCTCGGCGTGATGACTGCTGCGCCAGTCGGCCACCATGGCAGGCTGATTTCGATCATGACAATCGATGCAGCGCTGCTCGAGTTCGGAAAGCTCCTGAGCGAAGGCGCCGGAAGATATCCCGGCAAGCAGCAACATTGAGGATACGAACGCAATTCGATTGGGCTTCATTGATTTCTTCCCGCTCGGATTTATATTTCAGCTTACGCCCGAATCGGAAAAATGTCAAAAAATGATATAGAACAATAACTTAATAGATATTTAGAATCAGTTTAAAAACTGCATGTATTCGCATTCAAGCCTGGCGAAAATCGGCGCGGATTCATTTGAAGGACTTGTTCAAGCCTCCGATCCCTGCCTCTGAAACCCGACTTCAGCCGCTAAGCCCTCAGTCCTCGTTCTCGTCCATGGCGGCGTAGTAGTCGAGAACCCGATTGATGTGTTCATTCGGCTTGCGACGATCAAGCTGCCTGGCAATTCGACGCTGCTGGAATTCGATCGATCGTGTCCGGGCCATTTGTAGATCCGGGCGCGGAACAGGCTTTTGCCAGGCTTCGAGAACTGCGACCGCATCGTCGCTACCCCAGCGTGCGGCGCGTCGATAAAGCGATTCCGCTTCGATCGTTTCAGCTACCGCCAGTTTCAGCGCACCGAGTTCGAGCATGGAGGGAACGAATTCCCGGGCAACCGCCCGCTCCCACCAACGGGCGGCCGTCTGCAAGTCTCCCTCGGCCTTGTGGAGCACACCGAGATTGTGCTGGGCATGCACGTTGCCGTCTTCGGCGAGCGGTTTCCACTGTGCTTCGGCAGCCGAAAGATCGCCGTCGTGGAACGCTTCGACGCCCTTGACCAGCGGAGCAGTTCCGCAACCAGAAAGAAAACCCGAGATAAAAACAAGCGCGAACCCTGCTGTAACCGCCCTGATCATGCCCGACTCCTATTCGGTCTCCTGGAACCAAGGTACCAGCAACAGAGCCGCCGGTCAATTTCAGCCGTCCGTCATGAACCACCCCCGAAACAATCACGAAAAACACTTGATGGCCTTGTGAAAAGGATCACCGGCGTTGCTGGCGTTCGATGTTCTCCCGGCGCCGCTTGACGCCCGTGAGCTTGGGTGCTTCGGCCTTGATGCTGACCCACGGCGCACCGGCGATCAAGCCCGGCGGCGCCAGCCACACAAGGGCTGCGACAGCGATGACGATCAGGATCTCGGCGACAAAGCTGTCGTGCTGAAACAACAGGGATGACAGCCAGGGACCGGACCCGGCCATAACAGCGGCCACGGCGGTCCACGCACCGGTTGCAACGGCCTTGAGCCGATAGCCGCAGACGTGACAGTCGAGTTTCTCGCCGCGGTAGAGCTCACTGACCTCGAGCGGATGCAGGCGCGTATGACAGTT
>DATGCS010000053.1:0-4887 GCA_035311685.1 Wenzhouxiangellaceae bacterium | reverse complement strand
TCGCGCCGGTGGATTTGTCCACCTCGTACTTGATCGGCTGCCCGTCGGTGGGAATCTCGATGACTACATTGAAGTCGTCCGGCGGATTCTCGCCGGGGCTGATCTGGTTGAAGTCCATGATTGACCGAACGTTTGAAGTGATGGCTGGCATTATAGCCTTGCCCGGATTGCCGCGCCGGGATGGCATGCCTCAAACCAATCGCATCGCCTTGTCGATGCCCGGAAATCGGGCGCATGACAGCGTCGGCCGGCAAGCCCGCAAGTCCGGATTTCGGATACCCTCAACCCTTTCAACACTGGACCACGGACATGAACACACGCGAGCGCCGTTCCCCACGCTCGAGCCCGTTTTTGGGCCTGATGGCTCGGACGGCGGCACTGTTGCTGGCGCTTGCAGCCGCATTGCCCGCGCACGCCGTGGTGTGGCCGCTTGTCGAAGACGAACAGGTGGTGGGCGAATTGATCATCGATCGCCTGCGCGGAGGAGACACGCTGGTGGACATGGCGCGCATGCACAACATTGGGCATTTCGAGATTCGCGCGGCCAACCCGGAGCTCGATCCGTGGCTGCCGATGGCAGGCGCCGAGGTGCTGATTCCCCAGCTGCACGTGCTGCCCGACGCCCCGCGCGAGGGCATCGTCGTCAACCTGGCCGAGCGTCGGCTTTACTATTTCGCCGACGTCTGGCCCGACCGCGACGGCGCCGTGGTCAGCACGCATCCAGTCGGCGTCGGTTTGCTGGAACGCGCAACACCGGTCACGCAGGCGCGCGTGACGGCGAAAGTCGACAATCCGGCCTGGTACCCGAATGAAAACACGCGTGAGTGGTATCGGCGCGAGAAAAACGAGATTTTGCCGGCCGTGGTACCGGCCGGGCCGGAAAACCCGCTCGGGCAGCACGCGCTGATCCTGGATGCCGACGGCCTGCTGATCCACGGCACGCATCGGCCGGCCGGCGTCGGCATGCGGGTCAGCCAGGGCTGCATACGCCTTTATCCGGAAAGCATCTCCAATCTGATCGGGCAGGTGCCGGTGGGCACACGGGTACGCATCATCGATCAGCCGGCACGCTCGGGCTGGCGGGGCGAATCGCTTTACCTGGAGGTCGATCCAGCCGGCGATGAGCCGGATACCCGGCACGAAGAGGCGGTCTGGCGGGAATTGCGCGCGCAACTGGAAAGTCGGGCCGCCGGTCGCGTCGAAGTGGAGTGGGAAGCGGCGCGCGCGGCATTCGACAAGGCCGACGGCGTACCCGTAATCGTGGCCACCGCACGCTGAGCGCGCGCAAAAAGAAACCTGACTGGCCCCGGGTATCGGCAGGGTTCCGAGGTTCGGGTCGTGGTCGACCAGAAAAGCCGTTGGGCCCCGGCTCAAGTCCGGAGCGACCTGAAATGAGCTTCCGAGGGTCTGTCGTCCCGAACTTGATCCGGGATCCAGTGGCTTTATGCTCTGATTTGCGGTCGACTGGAGCCTGGTCTTGAGACGCGATGCCGGTCGGGAAACGAAAACGCCGGGCGAACCCGGCGTTTTCGATGGCACGCTTGCTGTGCCCGGCATTATTTGACCGATATTACTTGCGTTGCATGTCCTGCAGCGCGCGATCGAGCTTGCGCTCGAGATCGGTACAGCAGTTCTGCGAGGCATCTGCGGCAGACTGGGCGGCGCGCGCGGCAGCCATTGCTTCTTCGATCATGCTGCGGGCATTTGCAAGCTGGCTCTGGGCCTGTTCCGCCGCGCGCTTGGCTTCGGCCGCTTCAGCGCGGACTTCTTCCAGCTGCGCTGTGGTCGCACAACCAGCCGCCAGGGCGAGTGCACACCCGGCAACGAGGCTCTTGAGCAAGATTTTTGAATTGCGGACGTTCATTGATGTCTCCGTGATCGTATGGGGGTTTCTTTTCGGACCAGAAAATTCAGAGGCTCGGCCTCCAAACCATATGATGAACCAAGCTGTAATGCGATACAAGCTCGATTGCCGCCCGCATCGGTAAAAAAAAATTTTCAATTCGCCGAAACTTTTTGAAACATCGGCTGGTCTTATTGAGTGCCCTGCGCAGGGCAAGGGTTCGCTTTCCTCCCTGAGCGAACCCACCCTGGATTCGGTAACGTCCCCAAACCGGATCCAAACCTGAGGCCCCGGGTTTCTCCCTCTCCCGGGGCCTTTTTTATGCCCGACTTTTCTGCCGGGGCGTTTACTGCGGCGGCCCCAGGCAGCGCGTCTGCAAATTTCCACTCGGTCGCGCGTCCTCGACGTAGCTATGGCTACGCCTGCGGCGGGCTCGGTCGCGCAAATTCACAGCCACACTGCCTGGAACCCCCTCGCTACAACGCCCCGGCAGAAAAGCCGGGCTTGCCCGCTTAATTCCGGCCGATCGTCGACGTAGCGCTGCCTGGGAACCTCTGAACAAACCTGGGCGGGCGCGACGAGTCTGTGCGGGATGCTCCGTTGCGGCTTTGGCGAGTGCAGTTTGGTTGTTCCAAATAAGCGAGCCAAAACGCATCGAAGCGCCCGCACAGGCCAGCCATTTCGCGGTCGGGTACCGCGCCCACTCAAGCCGAAGCCCGCTGTGGGAGCGAACTCCGATTCGCGATGCTTCCGCATGGCAAATGGCCATCAGATCCCGCTCCGGCAGACGTTACGACCTATGGGGGCGGGAGAGATACGCCTTGCTCTGCATCTCCACCAACCGCGAGACCGTCCGCTCGAACGGGCCGGCCAGCCGTTTTCCGGTGTAAATCTCCTCGATCGGGCATTCGGCCGAGGCAATCAGCTTGACGGCGCGGTCATAGCATTCATCGATCAGGTGCACGAACCTGCGCGCGGCGTTGTTGTGCTCGTCGTCCATCGCCGGGATATTGCTGACGATCAGAGTGGAAAAGCGCCAGGTGAGTTCGATATAGTCGGCCGCCGAGCGCGGGCCTTCGCAAAGGTGCGAAAAATCCGCCCACAGAAGCGAACCGGAACGCTTGCGTATAGGTAGTTCGCGGCCGCGCACGCCCAGGAGCCCCTCGATCACGGGCTGGTCCGGGCTTAGCGCGTCGAATTCCTCGGCCAGGAGCCGGTCGTTCTCCTCGTTGGCCGGCGTGTACCAGGTGGGATGCCGCTCGAGTTCGCGCAGCCGGAAATCCTCGGCCGCATCGAGCTCGATCACGCTGCAGTTGCGCTTGATGTTCTCGATCGCCGGGACGAATCGCTGGCGTTGCAGCCCGCCAGCGTAAAGATCGTCGGGGTGCTGGTTGCTGGTGGTAACCAGCGTGATCCCGCGCTGGAACAACTGGGTCGAAAGCTCGCCCAGCAGCATTGCGTCGGCAATATCTTCGACGTGGAACTCGTCGAAACACAACACCCGCGCCCGCTTTCGCAAGCCGGCCGCGATTTCGGTCAAGGGGCTGCTGCGTTTTCCGATCTGCTTCAACCCGGCGTGGACATCGTCCATGAAGCGATGAAAATGCGCGCGCTCGACGCTTACGCCTGCAGCCTCCAGCGACTGCACGAAAAGATCCATCAGCAGCGTCTTGCCGCGCCCGACGCCGCCGTGGATGTAGACCCCCTTGACGGCACGCGGCCGCCGGAACCAGCCGCCTGAATATTTCAGCAACGCATCGTGGCACTGCTGCAGCGCACCGGCGACATGAACCTGGCGATCGTCGAATTTCAACCTGCCGGCATCGACCAGCGCCTGATATCGCGCCGCCGGCCCTTCGGCGGCAGGGCCGGTCGATCGGAAATCGCTAATTTCACTCATTCCGGGCGCCTTCGAAAAACCCTTTTATGTTGGTCGCTGACGGGCGTAAAGTGCTGAGCAACGTCGCGAGCGGGTGGCTGGCGGTGGCCGCCAGCCGCGCGCGCAGTAGTTTTGCAGCGATTCGCCCGGAGCATTCATGGCCCGAACGTCGCGAGACGGATCCTGGTCCTGCCGGGCCGTTTCGGGACCGAGCGCACCGGAGGCGCACTTGCCAGTACGGTGAGGATGCGCGACGAAGCGAAACGGCGCGGATGCGGGGCCCGGGGCCGTCGTAGTCGGTTGGGCCATGAATGATCCCGGCTCAGGGCAGATTATGCTGCACCGCATTCTTGATCAACCCGCGCAGATCCATCAAACGACGATGGAAGAAATGGTCGCTGCCCTCCATCGCGACCAGATCCGGCTTCTTGTCGAGCTTGTCCACCCACTCGTACACCGCCTTGGGCGAAACCACCTCGTCTTCGTCGCCCTGTACCACCAGCCAGGGACAGTTCGGGGGCACCAGATCGGCAAAGCCGTAGCGCTCGACCGGCGGCGCGATGGTAATCAGCATGCGAACCGGGAGATCCTGGGCCGCGCGCAGCGTAATCCAGGCGCCGAAAGAGAAGCCGCCCAGCCAGAGATCGTCGTCGGGTCGCGTACTGCGCACCCATTCGACCACGGCCAGCAGGTCGTCGCGCTCGCCGTTGCCGTCGCCGAAGCTGCCTTCGCTTTCACCGGCGCCTCGAAAGTTGAACCGCACGGTGGCCAGGCCGGATTCGCGCAGCGCGCGCTCCATGATGGTGACCACCTTGTTGCGCATGGTGCCGCCGTGCTGCGGATGCGGGTGGCACAGCACCGCGGTGGCCGGCCGCGCCACGTCGGACTCGGGCACATCGGCCATGCATTCCAGACGCCCGGCCGGACCGCTGAGCATGAACTCTGTCTGCTCGGTCGGGAACACTTCGGGATCGATCGGCTTCTGCTCGCTCATTTCGACGTTTCAACCCATTACGGACGCGCATGATAACCCAACAGGACAGGCCGCAAATCCTGCTACTGTTGGCGCTCCAGATACCCGGGAAAATTGCGTGAACCACCTCGCCCACGTCGTGCTTGCCGGCCCCGACCCGGACGACCGCCTGGGCGCGTTCCTGGGCGATCA
>DATGCS010000052.1:0-8695 GCA_035311685.1 Wenzhouxiangellaceae bacterium | reverse complement strand
GACGTCCAGGATGACGTTGACGATGACCGACTGGCTGCCGGCATCGTATTTGCCGGTGTTGCCGCGAATCAGCTCGATTCTCTCGACGCGCGAGGCGGGCACTCGCGCCAGAATGCTCGAGACCGAGTCCTGCTTGCTGCTCGGCCGTTCGCCGTTGATCAGCACGTTTCCGCCGGCCCCGGCGAAGCCGCGACTTCCATCGCCATTGCTGATCCGGAACCCCGGTACCTGTCGAACCATGTCGATCGCACTGACAGGCTGGTAGCTGCTGAAAAACGAGGCTGGATAGATGACGGTATCCTCGCCCGAATCCCGGCGGTCAGGCGCTCCGGGCTGTGCCGCATGCAGAACGAGCGGCGCCTGGAGCATCAGTATCACCAAAAAATTCACGCGTAGAAAAGATTTCATCGTCCCGATGTCGATCCTGCGTTCAACCCATTACGATATACCCGATTGGCCTGGGCTGCCTGTTCCGTTAGTAATGCTTTACGGGGGGGGCCAATCGTGCAAGGATCGAAGGTCGTGATATCGATCGGGGCGTCATCGCATGAATCGTGAAGCGCATCAAACACCGCCGCACTTGTGGGTCGTCGGCATTCTCAGCCTGCTGTGGAATGCCATGGGCTGTTTCGACTATCTCGCGACCAAGCTGCAGCTGGATTTTTACATGAGCCAGTTCACCGAGACGCAGCTGGAATACTTCTACGGTTTTCCGGCATGGATCAGCATTTTCTGGGCATTGGGCGTATGGGGCGCGCTGCTCGGGTCACTTGCACTGCTCTTGCGCAGCCGCTGGGCGGTGACGCTGTTTGCGGTGTCCTTGCTGGGCATGATCGTATCCACCGCCTACACGGTGTTCCTCAGCGATGGACTGGAGATCATGGGCAGCGGCGGCGCCGCGTTCAGTGCGGTGATCTTCGGGATCGGCGTGCTGTTGCTGGTCTATGCGCGGCGCATGAGTGCACGGGATGTGCTGGCCTGAATGCCCGGCCGATTGACTCCCGAATGGTCCCGCCCGGCAGCACCGGGCGGGATCGTCGTGATGGTCGACCCGGCGCTGTGCTGGCCGTCAGCCGGTGGGCTGCTCGGAGGCCGGCGGCTCGTCGCTGTTACCCCAATCGGTGGCTTTTTCCTTGAGCTTGGAAAACTTTTTCGACACCTTGTCGAGCTTGCCTTCCCATTCCGGGTTGGGCTGCTGGCCCTCGGTAACCTTGAAGAAAACCTGCATCAGCGCCGTCATGCCGATCGGCTCGATGACGGCCTGCTTGATGCCCCAGGCGAACACCACCGCAATGATCAGCGCAAGCGGGCCGGCCGCGCCGGGAAATAGCGAGACCAGGCCGGCGACCGGAGCGAGAATCAGCAGGAATACCAGGAAGGTCAGACCCCATATGATGAATGCCAGCCAGAACGCGTTTTTGAGAAACGCCTTGTAGTTCTGGGCGTACAGCACCAGCGCGGTCCGGCTGGCCGCCCAGGGGTTGTCGGCCTTGATCTTGATGTTGTAGGCCAGGATGACCTCGTCCAGATAGGTCAGGGACAGATTGATGATCGTATTGATGAATTTGGCTATGCCCTGGATGCCCGGGATGGGCAGGAAGTTGGCGATCGTGAAGAACGCCCGGTTGAAGGCTTTGAGAACGCCCTTGATCAGCTGGTCGACGCCGAACAGCACCGACGATTCGGCGAAACGCTCGCGCACGATGCCCTGCGCGTAGTCGATCTGCCCCTTGCCGCCGGGCAGTTCTCTGCCCTCCATCAATTCGACCAGCACCGCTATGTGCCCGGCCTTGACGAGATACAGCAGATACTCGCGAATGAAGTACATGATGACCCCGGCGATGCCGAACCCGGCCATGCCGCCCCACAGGCCCCCCGCCTCGGCTTCGCCGCCTATGGTGCCGATGCCGTAGCCGATGCCGGCGCCGATGCCGGTAATCAGCACGTAAGCCAGCGTGATGCCGAAGTAGATCAGAAACCGGAATACCAGAAACGGCAAGGTTTTTGCCATGAGCGAGATGATCTCGCCGATCTTGAAATCCATCATGATGGTCTTGCTCCCTGAAGATTGCTCGAAATGAGATTGCGCGACATGAAATCTATACGAATTTCAACGGCGAATCACGCCAGCGGCGCGCTGCCCTCGGGCAGCGTCGTCACTGTCGCCGGGATTTATTCCCGTTCAGTCGAGATTGCGCATGTCGACGAATTCACCGCTTTCGCCTTCGCGCAGTTTGTCCAGTACGTCCAGAATGTTCGCCGCCGCCGCCGCCGGGTCCGGCATGTCTTCGGTGCCCCTGGCGTTCTTGAGTTTCTGCACGGACGGAAATTCTTCGCTGTCGACTTCGCCGCAAAGATAGTCCTGCATCGTCGTATCGACCAGTCCGGGTGCGAGCGCGGTCAGGTGCGTGCCAGGCATTTCTTGAGAATAGAGCTTGACCAGGTTGTTCAGCAATGCCTTGGAGAGCGAGTAGCCGCCCCAGCCGTAATTCATGTTGACCGCGGCCCCCGAAGAGATGGCGACGATCTGGTCGACCGGCAGCTGGCGCTCGATGATCCAGTCGAGAATGACCTTGTTCGACCACACGTTGATGCGCATCATGTGCTCGAGATCGTGCACGTCGGTTTCGGAAATCTCGTGGATCTTGCCCAGGATGCCGGCGTTGAGGACGACCAGGTCCAGCCTGAGGCAGTCCGAAAGCAGCCGTTCCAGTGCTTCGGGCAGCGTGTTGAGGTTGGACAGGTCGAACCGCCGGTCGCGCAGGCCGTCGTTGTCGTGCACGGGGCAGCCCCGCCGGCTCATGCCCCAGACGATGGCGTCGCGCTCGAGCAGGGTTTCGGTCAGGCCGAGTCCAAGTCCGCTGGAGTTGCCGGTAATCAGTACATTCATTGCTTCTCAATAACCAGTTTTCGTTAAAGTTCGGTAACAGGTTACACAGGTTGAAATCGGATTTTCGCCTCTTCGCCGCTCGATTCCGCCCGCCGGCATTTCTGCGAAACGCAACCACCCACATGCCAGACTTGCATGTCAGTCCGCCTGCGAGCCGGGATGGCGCTCGAACCAGGCCAGAATGTGCTGGATCTTGGTCACCAGCTGGCTGGGGCGCGCGGCGATACCGTGCGGGGCTTCGGGAATGCGCACCAGTACCGTATCGATGCCGCGCAGTTTCAGCGCCTGGTAGAACTGTTCGGATTCCCACATCGGCGTGCGCCAATCGGCCTCGCCGGTCATTACCATGGTCGGCGTGGTCACATTGCCGGCCTTCGACAGCGGCGAGCGTTCGAAATAGTGCTCCGGTGCTTCCCACGGCAGCGCGGGGAACCAGTACTTGTGGAAGAACGGCGTGAAATCGCCGGTCAAAACGAAGCTGGTCCAGTTGATGACCGGCTTGATCACGGCCGCGGCGGCAAAGCGATCGGTGCTGCCGACGATCCAGGCGGTCAGGACCCCGCCGCCGGAACCGCCGGTCACGAAAAGCCTGTCGGGATCGGCGATGCCGCGTTCTATCAGATAGTCGACGCCGGAAATCAGATCGTGGTAATCGTTACCGGGGTAGGCATGGTGAATCTCGTTGGCGAAGTCGGCCCCGTAGCTGGTCGAGCCTCTTGGATTCGTATACAGAACCACGTAGCCCTGGGCGGCCATCAGCTGGACTTCCATCGAGAAGCGCGGGCCGTAGTCGGCGAAAGGGCCGCCGTGAATCTCGATAATCAGCGGATAGCGCTGGCCGGCCTCAAAGTCGGGCGGATACGCGACCCAGCCCTCGATTTCCAGCCCGTCGAGGCTGGACGGATACTTGATCTCCTCGACCCGGGCCAGTTGGCGATTGGCCAGCAGCTCGGCATTCATCGAGGTCAGGCGACGGGCGCTGCCGCGCTCGATCATGACGAGATCCGCCGGTTGCGCCGGCGAGGTCTGCGTGAACACGACCTTGCCTGCCCCGGCGTCGAAATTCCCGCTTGCATAGGGACGCCCAAGCGTCGTGCCGCCGACATCGTCGGCCACGCGGCTTCGCTCGCCGTCGAGTCGAAGACGCTCGATCACCCCGGTACCGGCGTCGGAATAGGCGATGTAGAGCGACTTGCCGTCTTCGGCCCAAGCCAGCGCGTCGACGTTGCGGTCCAGGTCGCCGGTCAGATTTTCGGGTTCGCCGCCATCGAGCGGCATCAACCAGACTTCGGTGTTCGTATAGCTCATCAGTTCGTCGTCGAAGCCCAGCCACGCGAGACGGCGGCCGTCCGGGCTGATGGCCGGCGACTCGTCCGGCCCGTAGCGGTCGGTAACGGGGCTGAGATCGCCACTTTCCAGGTCGAAACGATAAAGCTCGGTGTCGCGGCCTTCCAGTTCCCAGTCGTCGCGACGCACCGCGGCGAAGACCAATGCCTTGCCGTCGGCAGTCCACGCGGCCGGCCCGCTGTTGGGGTAGGGTCCGTTGGTGACCTGACGCGGCGGACCGCCGTCGGCGGGAACGACGAAGCGCTGGGTCTGGCCGTGCGGCAGGAAACCCTGGCCGTCGACGCGGAATACCGGCCGATCGATGACCGTCGGGGCTGGCGCCCAGTTCGCCCCCTCCGGCGCCTTCAGCGGCTTGACCAGTCGAGGCGGCTCGGTCGGCACGAAACGATTGAATGCGATCCGGGTGCCGTCGGGCGACCAGCTGGCAGCCGATGGCGAATGCGGGCCGTCGGTGATTTCGGTCATGCGACCGGAATCCAGCCACAGTACATGCAGCTGGCTGTCGCCGTCGCCGTCATTGCCGATGAATGCGAGTCGCGTGCCGTCCGGCGACCAGGCCGGCGAGGAGAAGCTGCCGTCGCCGCCGGTCAGCGGCTGCTGTTGCCCGGCGTCGAGGTCGATCAGCCAGATCTGGCCGAGATTGCGGTCGGTCTGGCTGTCCATGTGACGGCGAACGTATGCCACCTGGTCGCCATTCGGGGAAAGTGCAGGCGAATCGGCGTACTCCAGCCCGAATACGTCTTGGTAGTCCAGCGGCCTGGCGCCGGCGTCCGTGGACGAGGCCAGGGCGAACAGAAGTGATAACAGGAAAGCATGAATTTTCATCGAGTGACTCCGAGCGTATGTTTAACGAAAACCTTTCTTGCCGCGGATGGGCGCGGATTAAACCGGTTATTGCAAGGAAGCGTTTTTGTCTTCGTGCGCTTCGAGTCCTTCGTGGTTATCCGCTTTTTCCAGTTTTAATCCGCGCTCATCCGTGGCAGGCCTTTGGTCTGCTTTTCAAGCTGCAGAAATCCTTCAATCAAGTCCGCGGATAGATTCCTCGAACAGCTTGAGGATGCGGCGGTACTGGTCCAGCCAGCTTTCCGGGTGCACGTAGCCGTGCGGTTCCAGCGGATACGAGGCCAGTTCCCAGTCTTCCTTTTCGAGTTCGATCAGACGCTGCGCCAGCCGCACCGAATCCTTGTAGAACACGTTGTCGTCGAGCATGCCGTGGCTGATCAGCAGATTGCCCTGCAGACCCTCGACGAACTCGATCGGCGAGCTGCGGCGATAGGCCTCGGGATCGACCTCGGGCGTGTTCAGGATATTGGATGTGTAGCCGTGGTTGTAATGCGCCCAGTCGGTCACCGGGCGCAGCGATGCGCCGGCGGCGAAAACCTCGGGCGCATTGAACATCGCCATGAATGTCATGAAGCCGCCGTAGGATCCGCCGTATACGCCGACCCTGGCCGGGTCGGCATCGTGGTTCTCGACCAGCCATGCGACCCCGTCGACCAGGTCCTCGAGTTCCGGCGTTCCCATTTGTCGATAGATCGCCGTGCGCCAGTCGCGCCCGTAGCCGCGACTGGCACGGTAGTCCATGTCGAGCACGTGGTAGCCGCGCTCGGTGAGCAGGTTGTGGAACATCTGCTCGCGGAAGTAGTACGGAAAACGGTGGTGAGTATTCTGCGTGTAACCGGCGCCGTGAACGAAGACGACGACCGGACGCGGCCCGTCGAAGTCGTTGCGTGCAGGATAGAACTTGGTCCAGATCGGTCTGTCGACATGGCTGGACGGCACGCCGACGAATTCCGGCTGCTGCCATTCGATCGCGCTGTACTCGTCGGTCAGCGTGTCGGATCGGGCCGTCAGTTCCCCGCGCGATGTGTCGAGCACGGCTGCCTGGGTCGGGACATAGCTTTCGGAATACCGCAGCAACACGAGATCACCGCCGGGCAGTCTTGCGTAGGTCTCCAGCCCAAGCAATTCGGTAAGACGTTCCATCCGTCCGCTTTCGATGTGCAGCCGGTACAGGTCGTAGCGGGTCGGATGTTCGGTGTTGGAGATCATCAGCGCCGACCGGCCGTCGGCGGCGAACTCGATCTCATAGACCTCGAAGTCGCCGCTGGTGTGCCGATTCTGCCGGCCGTCCGGGGCAATCGTGTACAGGTGGCTGTAGCCGCTTTGCTCTGACAGCAGCCACACGGTTTCACTGCCGGGGACCCAGCCGAACTCGTTGAAGGCCCAGTTGATCCATGCCGGATCGGTGAGACGATGGATCTCGTTCATAGACAGCTCGGCGGCATCGATGACCACCGTCCAGCGGTCCTTGTTGTCCATGGCACGGATCTGCACAACCGCCCGGGCGTTCTCGGGATGCCACTCGATGCCTGAGACCTGGACGGGGCGGGGGTCGTCACCATCGTGCGCGTCGATATTCCGGGCCGCCTTGAGCTCGGCAAGCGGGTCCTGGTCGCGCCCGCTCAGCGTATCGAGATCGATCTCGTGGCGGGTACGGTTTTCGAGGTCGAGCAGCCACAGCGATTGCGGCGATGGCGGTTTTCTGCCGACCAGGGTTCGTACGTCTTCGATCTCCACGTATCCCGATCGGGTCACGAATCGCGGCATATGGTCGGACTCGCCGTCGTCGACGCCGGCTTTCTCGACCACCACCAGCATCCAGCGCGCGTCGGACGAAAGGCTGACGGAACTGGCTGAGTGATCCTTGCCCAGGTACCACGGTGCCGGTGCGCGACCGGCATCTTCCCGAGCGTCGCGGACGGCTTGCTCGTGCTGTTGCAGCTCGCGCCGACGCTGGCGCTCGAGCGTCGAGAACAGACGCAGCTGGTCGGCTTCCAGGCCGTCCTCCGGCTCGGCGTGCGGGTCGTCTTCGAAGCGCAGGTCGGTGATCGGTACGGCCGCGCCCTCGTCGGCATCGATCGTCCACCAGCGACCGCCGGATTCAAAATGTATGTGTCGTTGGTCGGCCGAGAAGGCGACATTGCGAACCGCGTCCGTGCCGGTAAACAGGCGCTTGAGCGAATCGGTCTCGAGATTGCGCAGGAACAGGCTGTTGTCGCGGACCGAAAGGGCGCGCGCGCGAGCGCTGTCGAACACCGGGTCGGCGGCGTCGGTCTCCGACGCGGCCTCCGACGTCAGCCGGGTCGCTTCGCCGCTGTCGAGATTTACCCGGTAGGTGTCGCGAATGTCGGAGTCGGGCCGCTTGACCCTGTAGAAATAAGCGCTTCCGTCGAGTTGCCACCAGGCCTGCTCGACCGGCGGACCGATCCAGTCGGGATCCTGCATGATGGTCTCGAGATCGGGTGCGGCGAGGGCAGACGCGGAAGATATGGCAAGAATCGCCAGAAAAACGGTATTGATCGGATGTTGAATCAGGTGGTGCAAACGCAAGGCGATTCTCCTTTGTTTGCCGGATTTTCCGGGCATGGTTGAGTCAACGGCGTCACCAGGACGCTTACTAATGCAATCAGTATGCTTTTTCTTTCTGCCGGCAGCGCGTCGGGAGGCGTTTCAGGCGGCCTTGCGTAGCTGGCCAAAGGCCTGAACGATCCGGTCGATGTGTTCCGGTGTATGCGCGGCGCTGAGGCTGATTCGAAGCAGGTTGAGACCTTTCGGTGTGGCCGGCGGCACCATCAGGTTGGTGTAGATGCCGCTTGCCAGCAGGCCTTTCCAGTGTGCAAGAGCGCTCTCCCGGTCAGGCAGGATGATAGCGGCTACCGGCCCGGGCTTGTCGCTTCCGAGTCGGTAACCAAACTCTTCCAGGGCACGGTAGAGCCGGTTGATATTGTCCCAGAGCCGGGCTCTGAGATCCGTGCCAGCAACAACCTTGGACAGTGCGGTGCGGGTCGAGGCAATGACCGCCGGCGAGGGCGATGCAGTGAAAATGTAGGGTCGTGCGGCCAACCGCAGCAGTTCCAGCTCGGCATGCGGGCTGGTGCAGAATCCGCCGATGCCGCCAAGGCTCTTGGAAAACGTGCCGACGACGAAGTCGATCTCGCCGAGCAATCCACGCTGTTCGGCCAGGCCGAGCCCGCGATCGCCGAAGACGCCGAACGAATGCGCCTCGTCGAGCAGCAACCAGGCGTTGTGGCGCTTCTTGACTTCGACGAATTCGGCCAGCGGCGGCTGGTCGCCGAGCATCGAGTAAAGCCCTTCCACAACGATCAGCGCGCGGCTGGCGTCCGCGCCCAGGCGCGAAAGCCGGCGGTCCAGGTTTTCCGGATCGTTATGGCGGAAGATCACCGTTTGAGCGTTGCCGAGTTTGGCACCGTCGTAGATGCTGGCGTGGGAATCGCTGTCGAGCAGCAGGAAGTCGTCCTTGCCGGCCAGCGTGGCAATGCTGGCGAGATTGGCCTGGTAGCCGGTCGAGAAGACCATGGCCGAAGGCCAGCCGAAAGCCGAGGCAAGCTCTTGCTCCAGCGCTGCGTGGCCGTTGTAGCTGCCGTTGGCCATCCT
>DATGCS010000051.1:0-11303 GCA_035311685.1 Wenzhouxiangellaceae bacterium | reverse complement strand
GCATCGACGGCCTCGAGATTGACCAGTGCCTGGCGGACCGCCTCGTCGGCGAATTTCTGCCAGGACTCGGGCGCCATAAGGCCGGACAACGCATAGCGCCCGCCGCCACCGGCGTTGCCCGATTCGCGACGATCGCCCTGCTCGGCGATGACCCGGACATCAAGGCGAATCAACGGTCGCACGTCGCCGGCCAGCGTTCCGTCGCTGGCGGCAACAAGAATCGACTCGTGCTGGCATGACAGCGAAACGCTGACCTGGGTAATCCGCGGGTCCAGCGACCGGGTATAGGCGTCGATCGTTCGAAGCAAGTCCACCTTGCTTGCCGAATCCACCGCCTCGACCGGATTGTCGGCCGCGTAAAGGGCCGGCACATGGACCGGACGGGTCACTGCACTCGTGCCCGAGCGTCCCGAGCGAGCGATGGCCCGGGCGTTGCCGGCCGCCTGCATCAGCGCCGGCATGTTGATCGCGTCGGCATAGGCAAACCCGGTACCGGTGCCGGAGATCGCACGCACGCCAACGCCCTGGTCGATAGAAAAACTGCCCGATTTAACGATACCGTCTTCAAGCGACCAGCCTTCGTTCTGACGATGCTGGAAGTACAGATCGCCCAGGTCTACTTGCCCCTCGACCAATCGGCCCAATGCGCGTTCGAGATCCCCGCGGTCGATCCCGGCGGGCGTCAACAGCGAATGGGTTGCCAGTTCAAGCATGATTTCAAAGTCCTTGTTCGTGATTCGAATATTCGGCCCCGAAGGGTCTTATTCAACCGTCGTCACGCTCGGCGGGCTCTACCGCAACCGGCTCGATGACTGGTTGCTGCCAGTCGCCCGTCACCGAATAGCGCACCTCGGAGATTCCACCCAGCGGTTTTGAAAAGATCTGCTGCAACGCCGCGCCCGCAGCCGCACCTACCGGACCCCCGGCCAGCGCCCCGATCACCGGTAACGCCGATCCGACTCCGGGGCGAACGATAAGCGTCTGGTCATAGGTACGATTCTCCAGGTCGGTTTTTCCGCGCATGCGCACTTCGGCAGCCGGCGCGTCGATGCGCATGTCCTCGGTGGTTGCCACGCCGTCGGCAAGGTCGAAATGGCCGGCAACACGATCGAACGACAGCCCCTCGCCGAACACGTCCGAGAAATCAAGTCGGAGCCGGCGCGGAATCGAATTCAGGCTGACCAGGCCGAGCAGCCGCCCGGCGCCCGGGCTGGCTTCCGGGATAACGCCATCGGTGATCACCAGGTCCAGTCCGCCATCGATTCGCGCCAGGCTGAGATCCAGCGGGCTGCCTGGCCAGCGTCCCTCCAGCTCGATCACAGCCTGACCGCGCAGCAGCGCAAGGTCGAAGCCTGCCTGGTTCAGTGTCTGGCCCAGGTCCCGCGTGGCCATGCGGATCCGCATCCGGCTGAACGGTTCTGCGGCGTCCCGAAGCCATTCGCCGGAGCCTGTCAGTTCCAGGCCGTCGCGACTACTCGATACCTGCTCGATCTGCAGGCCGCGGTCACTACGATGGGAGTTCAGACGGAATTCACCCAGATCGAGCTGGCCCCACTGGAGATCACGTACAACAATATCGAGGGCCGGCAAACCGGTCGGATCCAGGTCGGATGGCGAATCCGGCGTCGCCTGCCCGCCGCGCGGCGGCGGCCAGGCGAGACGGGTCATGTCGGCGACTATGGATCGGTCGGCAACGCCAGACGCCGGAAAACGTATCGAGCCGGCCAGCTGCGGCCCCTGCCCTTTCAATCGCCAATAGTTTTCTTCGCGATTCAATGTTATGCCGACACGGCCCAGCGACGACTGCTGCACACGCAGATCGTCGACCTTGACATCCAGCCATCCCGACAGGCCGGCGCCCCGATCATCGGAACGCAGCTCCAGCCCGGTCGAAGTCATGCCTGCAAGCAAACCCAGCCACTGATCAACGGCTAGCGTCTGCAACCTCCCTTCAACAATGAAGTTCTCGGCCGCCGGCAGATCGACCGTCGCATCACCCAATCCCAATCCGAGTTGCCAGTAATCGGACCGCATCAACCATTCGCCGGCCAGCCGGTTCTCGATTCCGAAGCGTAGCGGCTGTAGCGTATCGCCCAGCGGCAGCTTCATCTCGAAAGGCCAAATCGATTCGGCCGATTTCTGCAACGGGCTTGGAAACCTGGAGACCACGCCTTCAAGACTGCTTTTCACATGAAGTTGCAACCCCGTCTCTTCGTGGTTTTCATTCGCGGATTCGAAGGCGATTTCGAATGGTGCGCTGCCCTTGAGCCTGTTGACCGCATTGCCGAGGCTGTCTTTCCAGTCCGAAGGGATGAGTCCGCGAACCGGAAAAATGCCCTCCAGCGAGAAACTGAAAGACGGACTGAACCAGCTGTTCAGCGCGACCTCTACCGGTTCGGCCAGCAATTTCGCTGTCAGCACCGCAGGCCCGAGACGTTCGTGTGTGAACGGCAACTCGCCGGATATCGCATCAAGTGCTATGCCCTGCTCAGCAAGCGTCATCCCGGCTTCCGTAAAGTGAATGGATCCGAGCAATCGCCAATCGTCCTTTCGCTTGACCGGAAACCAGATTGTGGCCTCAGCCGATGCGCCGGCTCGCCACTGCAACCGATCAAGTGCGCGATCGACACCTGCAAGCGGAAGCGCACTGGCCAATCGCGCCAATCCGTCGGCGCCCGCATCGACGGCTTCCAGCTGTAGTTCTATTTCCGCATTGCGCGCCTCCTCGATTTGTACCAGAGGCGCCATCAGGGTCACGCCGGCGACTTGTCCGGAATCGACGACGGCGCGCATCGATTCGCCGGAGAACTCAATACGGCCGCTGACCTCCTCTGCCACTGGCCAGCGCTTCGCATAGGCGAGCTCAAGACCGGAAAAGGCGGCCCGGCTATTGACCGAGCCGGCGGGAACATGCTGCTTCCAGTTCACGGGTTCACCGAAAAGCGTGGTCGCCGCCTGCGCAGAACCAATTTGCAGCAGCGCCTCATCCAGCCATCTTCGCGTGTTGGGACCTATACCCTGCAGTGGCAACCAGCGGCGGGGCGATTGCGAACTCAATCTCGGAATGTCGATCACCAGGTCGACAAATGGACGCTCGCCGGCCAATTCGATGGCGCCGTCGACAATCATCTGAAGCTCCGGATGCTCGAGCGAAAAACCCGCGAAATCCAGGCGCGCCAGCCCGATTCCGACTTCGCCCGAGACCCGGGCGACCTGAAGCGGTTGCGGATAAAGCCCGGGGATATCGATCTCCCCTTCGCCCGAAGGTCGGAGGAGCAGTCTATCTCCGCTCAGCGCCAGGTCGACGCGCTCGAGTTCCACCGCCAATTCCGGATCCTCCATGCGCGCAGCAAGGTCCTGGATTCGACCTTCGGCAAGAAACAACGCGCCCAGCGCGGTCGAACCCAGGCGAAGGTCGGTGGCCGTGCCGGAAACTCTGGCGGGCCAGAACTGTGCAAATCCGAGCCATGGCTGAAGCAGCGCATGGAGATAGTCCAGCTCGATTTTTTCCGCCACCACGCCGTGTCGACCGTTACGGCTACCGTAAGCCAGCCCATCAATCAGCATCGCATCGCCATCGCCGAATTCACGCGCGTTGACTTCGAGCGCGACTTCGTCCTGGCGCCAGATGCCGTCAAGCTCGAAATGGCTGGACATCCGTCCGGCAATTCCGCCTTCGGCCAGCGAATGAAGATCGACCTTGCCGTGAACCCGAGCGCCTTGGCTACGACTCCATTCCAGCCACCATTGCATTTGGGCGCGAAGATCAAGCACGCCTTGGGCAGTAGATTCGAACGCCACGTTCGATAAGCCGATATTGGGGGCGCGCGCAAATCCGGATAGCGACTGGAGCCGTGATTCCGGCATGTGGAGCACAAACCGTGCCTCAATAAATTCGCCGGAACCCCCTTCCGGCAAGGCATTCATGCGTACCCGCAACCGATCCGCAGCGCGGCTAAGCCGCGCCTCAGGCACCTCCCAGGACATATCGGGAAGGCCTCTCGGCGAAACGCGTATCCCCGAATTGCGCAGCAGCACATCACCGGCTGAAATAGCCCGTTCCCATCCTTCGGCCAATCTGCCGCCACGATCCAGCCGCCAGCTCCATTGGCCATCGTCATCCTGGACCAGCAGCATATCCAACCCCAGCACCACCAGCTCGAAACTGTTGCGACCGGGTCGCACGACGTTGTAAAGCTTGAACTCCAACCGCGCCTGGTCGACATCCAGCAGGCGCTCTTCCGGGCGACCAACCTCAAGCCCGATCAACGTGATCTGCGGGGATAGCCGGGGCCAGCGCGCCTCGATGCGCTCGATGCGCACGGGCTGATTGAGCGCCTCTGCCAGAAATCGCTCAACGACCGGACGGAACGCGTCGGAATGGGGTGCGAGCAACCGCCCGATGCTGACCAGCACAGCCGACCCTATGATGAACCAGACCGCCAGTTTCCAGCAGCCCCGGCGCAGCCGTCGGAAGACACGCAGAATCCGCCAGTCACGAATGCCCTGACGCTTCGAGGTCAAAGCAGAACCACGTCGAACTGTTCCTGGGCGTACTGCTCTTCTGCCTGGAACCGAATATTGGTGCCCAGTTGCTCGGTGACTTCGGCTAGCGGGCCTGTATATTCATCAAGCATCTTATCGACCACCGGCGGTGCAGCCAGGACCATCAGCCGGCCCGTCTCGAATTGTCGAACGGCGCGCAGGATTTCTCGAAAGATTTCAGAACAGACGGTTTCCGGCGATTTCTGCCAGCCTCGTCCATTGCACTGCGGGCACGGATTGCACAGGCGGTGTTCCAGGCTCTCGGTTGTCCGTTTGCGCGTCATTTCCACAAGGCCCAGCGCGGAAATCTCCGACACCGTAGTCCTTGCCGGATCCCTTCCCAGCGACTGGTTGAGCATGCGCATGACCTGACGCTTGTGCTCTTCATCGGTCATATCGATGAAATCGACGATGATGATGCCGCCCAGGTTTCGCAATCTGAGCTGACGCGCGAGCGCCTGCGCGGCCTCCATATTGGTCTTGTAGACAGTTTCGGCGAAATTACGGGTACCGACGTAGCCGCCTGTATTGACATCTACGGTTGTCATGGCCTCGGTTTGATCGATGGTCAGGTGGCCGCCCGACTTTAGCGATACGTTGCGTCTGAGCGCCCGCGATATTTCGTCTTCGACGCCATAAAGATCGAACAGCGGACCGGAACCCGGAAACGCCTCCAGACGCTCCGACCACTCGCCGATAAAAGTGTCGGCAAAACTGCGCGCGTGGGCGTAAATTTCGGGGTCATCGAAGCGGACCCGTTCAATGCCCGAGTGCATCAGGTCGCGCAGCGCCCGAAGCGGAAGCGAAAGATCCTCGTAGATGCAGGTGCCGGGCTCGCAGCCGTTTTCGAGCTTCTTCTCCACCCCGGACCAGAGACGCCGCAGGTAGTCGAGATCCCGCTTCAGCTCGATTGTCCCCACGCCTTCGGCATTGGTTCTGAGAATCAATCCGCTTCCGGCCTGGCCATGATCTTCGAGGATCTCGCTGACCAGTTGACGCAGCCGCACCCGCTCGGTTTCATTATCGATCCTGAGCGAAACACCAATGCTGCTTGAGCCCGGGAGATAGACCAGGTATCGCGATGGCAGGCTGAGCTGGGTGGTAAGCCGCGCGCCCTTCGAGCCCATGGGGTCCTTGACGACCTGAACCGGAAGGCTCTGGCCTTCGCGAATCATTTCACCGATCGGCGGAATTTGCGGTTCGCCGTTTTCATCGACAGCATCCGACTCGAGTTCCGGGCGTGACCGGGCAATCTCGCCGGCATGGAGGAAAGCGGTACGGCTTAGACCGATGTCGACGAACGCTGCCTGCATGCCGGGCAGAACGCGCTCGACACGCCCCATGTAGATGTTGCCCACGAAGCTGATATCACCCACGCGTTCCAGGTGAAGCTCCTGCAGCAAACCGTTCTCGACCAGGGCGACCCGGCTTTCCGACGGCGTGACGTTGATCAGCAATTCGTTACTCATGGTTGCTCACGGCGAGCACTCCTGGACTGTCGAACAATCATATACGTAGTTGCGCAGACGGCACGCGAGCGTCGGGGCCGGAGCAGGCCCGCGTCAATCACGCAAGAGCCCGGCCTGACGAAGCAGGACGCCGGTTTCGAACAGCGGCAAACCGACCACGCCGCTGTAGCTTCCGCACAGATTGGAGATCCATGCTGCTGCCGGTCCCTGGATTGCATAACCGCCGGCCTTGTCCAGCGGTTCGCCGGAGGCCGCGTATCGGCCGATCCAGTCTTCCGGCAGGGGCTCGAAGCGAACCACCGATTCGCAAAGGGCGGTTTTTGTCGACGAATCCGGACCGACCAGTGCAACCGATGAATAGACCCTGTGACTGCGTCCGGAGAGACCCCGGAGCATCTCACAGGCCTGGACCTCGTCGCGCGGCTTTCCGAGGCAGACGCCGTCGCGCACCACCTCTGTGTCAGATCCGATTATCCAGCACTGCGGCGAGGTCTCCGCGACCGCGCGAGCCTTTTCCACCGCCAGTCTCAGCACGTAGTCATCAGGCGCCTCGCCTGCGCGCGGGCGCTCGTCTATGTCGGCGGGACATACCTGGAAATCCGCGACAAGAATGGTCAGCAATTCGCGACGGCGGGGCGAAGCCGATGCCAGTATCAGAGGGCGCCCCGCACGGCTGTGACGGGCTTCTTGGCATGCTTCGATCACGTCGCCCTTGTGTCTCGATGATAAGGATGTCCGGAAAGAAACGTCCATGCACGGTACATCTGCTCGCCCACGATGACCCGCACCAGCATGTGCGGAAAAGTGAGTTTGCTGAGCGACCACCTTGCAGTGCATTGCAAAAGCAGTTCTTTCGAATGTCCCGAGGCGCCGCCGACAATCAGAGAAACCGGCTCGCCGGTCATCATCCAGCCCTCGAGGCGCCCGGCCAGATCGCGGGTCGACCATTCCGACCCACGCTCATCGAGCGCTATCCGCGGACCGGGCCCGGCGCATTTGGCCAGCAGCGCCTCGCCTTCGCGGCGCCGTTCGTCGCCGCCCGTCGCTCGCGGCGGCGCGACCTCGACCAGTTCCATTCCGAGATGGGGCGGCATTCGCCGTGCATATTCGTGCCAGCCCCGCGCAACCCAGTCCGGCATCGAGCGCCCGATTGCAATCAGTCGTATCTGCAACCGCGTACTTCCTTCAGCTGGACTGCGCCGGACGGCTTCGGGTAGCTTCGTTCCACAACTTTTCGAGATTGTAGAAGACGCGCGTCTGAGGCAGCATCAGGTGAACGACCACCTCGTTGAGATCGACCAGCACCCATTCGCCTTCCTGCTGGCCTTCCACACCCATCGGCGCCGGCAGCCCCAGCGCCTTGATCTTCATGCTCAGCCGATCGGCCATGGCCTTGTTCTGGCGGCTCGAGGTTCCACTTGCCACCACCATGAAATCGGCAAAAGTGTTGCGCTCGCGAAGATCGAAGACCTCGACATCCTGCGCCTTGGCATCTTCGAGCACCTCGAGCACCAGATCACGAAGAGCGCATGGGTCGCCCTCTTCCAGTGCCGCCAGAGTCGGCCCCCTCACGGTACTCGCACCGTTCATGGATCTTGCCTGAAACGGAGCAGCTCGACGTCGTCACGGCCCGTATTGATCATGTTTCTTGCACTCACTGGTTAGGACACTGGACCGGGAACGATAGCAGAACGAGTTCACGGTCGGTTTCTATGCTAGTGTTTATTGGGGGACCGGCAACATAATTGGAGACTTCACGTGCGGTTGTTCCATCGACGAACACCCGCTCCAGGGTACCGACCACTTCGTCTGTGACCGTTACCTCGTCGCAATAGATGCAGAAGCCGCGAACATCGAGCACTTCCATCAGATTCCCGCCAGGCAACGTGGACGGCAGCTCTGTATCAGCTATGACCCAGCGCGGCGAATTGGTATTGTCGAAGTAGAACCGGATCCATGCTTCAGCGGTCTCGGTGATCAGCACCGTCGATCCCCCGGCTGTAGTGTCGGGCGAGAACCAGGTGCCGAGCAGCGGCACGGGGTCGTCGCCGAGCGACGGAACCGTCGGACAGGCGCCGCCGCCGATGCTGACCGGATCGAACAGCTCGGCGCCATGATTGCCGTTCAGGCGCCAGGCATACATCAACAGTCCCTCGGAGATCTGCGTGACCTGTACTTCGCCGACCACCTTCAGCGACGACCTGATATCGTTGCTGGTCGAACGGAAAAGCACCGCATTGAAAAACGCGCCTATGGGCTCTTGATCAGTGTTGACCGGTACTGTGTCGGTAATATAAAAAGTCGGAATACCAGATTCGTCGTAGGTGTACCAGATTGCGAATCGGCCGCCGCCGCCGACCTGCCAGTCGATGCCCTGGCGAATCGGGACAGGCCGAGCCGCGCTCCACGCCCCGCGACCGGTAATGGAGGAGGCGGGCGCCGGTGGATCGAGGACAATTCCTCCTTTATCGACGCTGGCTGTAACAATCATATCGGCTTCGGTCGCAGCATCATTTTCAATTACCACGAAATAGCGGCCGCTCTCGGGAAGTTGCAGGCTGGCGTTCCATTGATCTCCGCTCTGGGTAGCTTGCAACAGAACCTGGCCCGGCGCCGGCGGCGTCTGAGGTGCTGTCGCGGCCAATTCCTCGAAGCCCCGACGCCGGATCGTGACATTGGAAACCGCCCCCTCGACATCGACGTTCAGCGCCGCCATACCGGGGGGTACGTCGATATACAGCAGGTTGTGGGTCGCGCCCGACGGCAGCACCACCGGATAGGGCTGGCCTTCGAACAAAGCAGTCTCTGCCGGTGCATTGATGCCGGTGCGGGTCACGCTCACCGGAACGATGCCAACGTCGGCTGGCCGGTCGGGGGACGAGGCGATGGCAATGACGCCCTGCCAAACCTCATCGCGGCCCATGGCAGGCTGGTCCCAGTATACCGGCACCGTCAGCGCCCCGCCCGGGTGAGCCCCCGGTGCGGTCACGACCAGGCTGGGATCACGCTCTTCCCCGAATACGGCAAACTCAAACGGCGCACGATCTGAACCGGAGACCGATGAGGTCCAATTCTGGACAAGCACCCACCATTGCCCCGCCTCCGGAAGCTCGATTTCGCAGCGTTCGAGATCGATGGGTGACAACGACGCGCAGACTTCTTCATTTGCCTGCGCAATGCCGTCACCATTGAGATCGCGGCCAACGTAAAGATCGATATCCGCCGCTGTCGAGGCGGAGGTTTCAGCGGCAAGCAACAGCGTATCTGCGGGCACGTCGACGAGCTGAGTCTCGGTACCGACCGGAGTGTCGAACGGACTGGTGGGCGTCGGGTCCTGTTCGAGCAAAGGCGAGCGTCGCGCCGGAAGCAGCAGCGAACTCGTGCGCAGCACCAGTTCTTCGATTTCGACCAGGTCATCAATGGTCATTTCGCCCCGCCCGCGGTTGCTCTCGGAGATAAAACTCTGCGGGCCCGGCGGCTCACCGGCGGCAATCAAGGCGCCGACCGGAAGCCGCTGGGTAGTGAAATCGCCTGCCACCGGCGTAAGTACAACGCTCCCGGCACCCCATTGCCCCAATCTGACGGTGCCGCGCGAGATCTCGATCTGCAGCTCGCGCTGCTCGCCTTCGCTCAACGTAAACGAATTGGGCGTGACCTGGATACCGACATCACCTTCAACGCTGACGTTCCAGGAACCTGCGCCCAGGGCGCGCAACGTGCGCGTGAAGCTGCATGTACCAACGCAGTTGCCGCTCACGACGCCTGGCAGGTTCAAAGCGCCCGGATCGCCGCCCTGCGACGGGTTGGCTGCAAGAAACTCGGCTTCAGAAACCGGCAGATAAAGACCGGCCTGAGCTGCCAGGTCCACTTGAACGCCACCGGCGCCACGGTCCGGTATCCGCGCTTCGGAATCGTCGGAATTGCGAACAATGCCGGCGGCGGCGGTGGTCTCCAGGGCCGAGATCACCTCGTCGACGCCCCAGTCCGGGTTCGCGGCGCGCAACAGAAGCGCCGCGCCGGCAACGTGCGGAGAGGACATCGACGTGCCTGTCAGTAAAATAAGCGGATTGGCCGCGCCCGGGCCCGGGCCGGTGCCCGCCGCGTTTGTTTCCGTACCGGCAGCAAGAATTCCGGTGCCGGGGGCCGTCACATTCGGTTTCATCAGATCCGGCGCGTCTACGGCCAGGCCCCGGGAACTGGAATCATTGAGCCGCCCGGCCTCAGATTCATCGATGACCCGCTGAGTGCCTGTGAGACGTCCCTGCTGCCCGCTGCCCGAATCCAGCCACTCGCGCAGCCGGTCGCCGTCGGCGCTGCCGACGTGGGTCGCAGGCAGACAGTGCTGGTCGGCATCTGTCGATTCACCCTGCTCATCCGTGTTGGCTAAAATCATGCCCGCGGCGCCGGCGAGCTGAACATTCTTGCCCTTTTCAATCCGTCCGTACTGACCGCGATCGCAGACCACAATCTGGCCATCGAAAGTGCCCGGCGGAAAAGGATTGCTGACGCCCGTGTTGTCTTCGCAGTTCGGTCCGGACTCGGACGGGCCCTCACCGCACAAAGCGTTGCCGAAGTCACGCGCGTGCACAATGGGCAGCGTTGCGGTGCCGTTGGTAATGCCTTGGCCGACCAGGTTGCCCAGTTGGAAGATGCCACCGCTCACATTCACCAGTCGATTGGCCTGCGCGATTCGACCGTGACTTGCATTGGCGACTGCCACCACCCAAGGCACGTTGGCCGGACTTCCAACCGTGAAATCGTCCGGCCCTGAGTTGCCGGCCGATGTCACGGGCACGATACCGGCCTCGCGCACGTTCAGGAACAGCCGCTGGTTGCCTTCTAGGCTCCACGGGCTGAACGCGGGCCCGCCGATCGAGAAGTTCACCGCATCGACACCGTCCTCGATCGCCTGCTCCAGCGCCGCGGAGGTTGCATCGCCTGGACACTGAAAATTCCCGGCGGGCTCCTCCGGGTCCGCTTCGCAGGCCTTGTAAGCAATGAAACTGGCGCGCGGCGCCACGCCGGAGGTCTGAAAAGACACCGCCGGCGCCGGACCACCCCCGTCAAAATCGACACTGAAAGACAGCGGCAACCCAACCGCGGTCGACGCCACGTGTGAGCCGTGGCCGTCCGGATCAAAACCGTTGGTGTCTTCGTCGGTGAAGTCATAGACACCAATGAGCTTGTCGCTGCACGGAATCGCCAGTGATATGTCGTTACACAGCCCGAAAAACTCGCCTCGCGGATTCGTCACCGGCGGCGCCCCAGGGCGTGAAAGGTCGAAGAAGA
>DATGCS010000050.1:0-4894 GCA_035311685.1 Wenzhouxiangellaceae bacterium | reverse complement strand
CAGCCGGGCAAGGTCGTGCTGCTCGAAAACGTCCGGTTCCTGAAGGGCGAGAAGGCCAACGACGACGACCTGGCCAGGAAGATGGCCGCGCTGTGCGAGGTGTTCGTGATGGATGCCTTCGCCACCGCCCATCGTGCCCAGGCCTCCACCGAGGGCGTCATTCGGCATGCGAAGACTGCGGTAGCCGGCCCGCTGCTGGCGCGCGAAGTGGCGGCGCTGGACAAGGCGCTGGCCAACCCGGCGCGGCCATTGGTGGCTATTGTCGGCGGCGCCAAGGTCTCGGGCAAGCTCGAAGTGCTCGAAGCGCTGATCGAAAAGGTCGACCAGCTGATCGTCGGCGGCGGCATCGCCAACACCTTCCTCGCCGCGGCCACGCACCGCATCGGCAAATCCATGTACGAGCCGGAACTTGTCGACAAGGCCAAACAGCTGATGATTCAGGCCGAAAAGAAGGGCGCCGGCATCCCGCTGCCCACCGACGTGCTCACCGCCGAGCGTTTTCATCAAGACGCCCACGCCACGCTTCGCGACGTCGATCGCGTGCACCCCGAGGAAATGATCCTCGACATCGGCCCCGAAACCGCCGGCCGCCTGGCCGAGATCATCCGCAACGCCGGCACCGTCATCTGGAACGGCCCGGTCGGCGTGTTCGAATTCGAATCGTTTCATTCGGGCACGCAGGCGGTCGCGCACGCCGTGGGTGGATGCAAGGGTTTTACCCTGGCCGGCGGCGGGGACACGATTGCGGCGATCGAGAAATATCACGTGGCGGACAAAATCGATTACATCTCGACGGCGGGCGGGGCGTTTTTGGAGTATGTGGAGGGGAAGGAGTTGCCGGCGCTGGCTGCGCTTGAAAGCTGAGTGCGGGGTCGTCGGGTCTTTTCGTCTTTTCGTTTTTTTGGTCGTTTCGGTGAACGGTCGCCCCCAAGGTTTGAATTCCGTCGCCCCGGACTTGATCCGGGCCCAGCATCTGATCCCTATATCACGTCGTCACGGACGTTCGGAGGCCGATCCGGGATCTCGAAAAACAGCCCCCGGTGCCCGGAACCTGATCCGTTTTCGTAGCTGCCTTGCGCGCAACGTGCGATCCGGCATCGAGGCGGCCGCTATTGACGGTTTGCGTTGTAGATGTTAATGATAGAAGCATACAATTTATGCTCAGGGGAAAATGATGTGCTATTTGGCGCGAATCATCGGTGGTGCCGTGATGCTGGCTTTGACAGCGACGGCAATCGCAGCCACGCCGCCAGAAAGCTGGTTTTCCGGGCAGCGACTGGCGCTGGAGCAGCTTGACCGGACTCAATACGCAGCTCTCGACCTTGAACAACTGGCTTTGGAGGACCAGTTCAACGAAGCATTGGGGCAGCCACCGCGCTTTGCCGTTGGCCGGGAAATCGCAATTTCTCCATTCAATGCCGGCACCTGGACGGAAACCCGTGAATCCAGCATCTGGCGTTACCGGGTTACGGCCGAACAGGCGGTCTCGCTCAATTTTGGTTTTGACAACGTCCATCTTCCGCCCCAGGCGCGTTTGTACATCTATACCGTTGACGCCGCACTGCGCGGCGAGATGGATCGTTTCGAAGTTCTGGGCCCTTACGGTCCAGAGATCAACGAGTCTCACCGGCAATTCTGGACGCCAATCGTCGCCGGTGACGATGTCGTGATCGAACTCAACGTTCCGCACGACCAGCGAGCCCGCGTTTTGCTGGAACTGGTGCGGGTCAACCAGGGTTATCGTGCGTTCGGCCGCGCCGCGCTGCAATACCGTCAGCAGAATGCCATTCTTGGTGACGGCAAGCAGAACAAGGCCTGTGGCAAGACCGGCAGCGACGGCAGCAAATCGGGGTCGTGCAACATGGATGTCGCATGTCTGGCCGCAGATGATCCGTGGAACGACCCGCGGCGCTCGGTCGGCGCCTACTCGCGCAACGGCGTCGCCGCCTGCACCGGCTCGCTATTGAATAACACCGCGGCCGACCAGCGCATGCTGTTCGTAACCGCGACCCATTGCGGTCTTGATGCCGGCGCGGCGCCGTCGGTGGTCGTGTACTGGAACTACGAGTGGCCGACCTGCCGCACACCGGGCGACCCGGGCGGCACCGCCGTCAATCCGCCTGACCCGGCCGAGACCAATCTCGGCGGTGCGTTCCTGGCCGCCACCATCAACCCGTTCGGTGGCAACTGTTCAATCCCGGGCGAATGCTCTGACATGACCCTGATCGAACTCGACGATCCGGCCGATCCGGCCTTCGATCTGTTCTGGGCCGGCTGGGATCGCCGGGCAGTACCGGCCACCTGCGGCCCGCAGGGCGCGCCCGGTTCGACCGACGGCCTGTGTGCCAGTATCCACCATCCGGGTGTCGATGAAAAACGGATTACGTTCGTCGAAGAGGATTTCGTTGTTGGCGATATTGCCGGTGCCCAGGGTGTTCACTGGCATTCATTCTGGCACCCGGACCCGCCGGTGGTCGATAACATTCCAAAACCGCAGCCAGGTTCCATACCACCCGGCGTCACAGAACCCGGTTCGTCCGGATCGCCGCTGTACACGGCCGAGCAGCGCCTGGTCGGTGTACTCAGCGGTGGCCCGGCCGCTTGCGGTGCAACGGGCGCCAATCTGTCCGACTTCTATGGTCAGCTTGCCCATGCCTGGGACGGGCTGGGGACGTCGTCGACCCGCATGCGCGATCATCTTGATCCGACAGGCCTCAACCCCGACTTCATCGACGGCCGGGGCACGTCGCCATTCGACCTTGAACTGCAGCCAGCCTTGCTCGCGGTCTGCGCATCCGCCGGCAGTGTCGATGTCGATATCTCCGTGCAAGCCGATGCCGGATTCTCGGATCCGGTGATGCTGTCTTTGACCGACGCACCGCCCGGCGCGACCTCGTCGTTCTCGACAAACCCGGTCGTACCGCCGGGAAGCTCGCTTCTGACCTTCGGGTCGCTCGGCAACGCGACTGCCGGCGATTTCGTCGTCACGCTCACCGGCACTAGCGCCGATGAGGCGGCCGACAAAGCGCTTCCGTTTACGCTCAACGATATCGCACCGGACTCGGTCGATCTGCTCACTCCGGCAGACGGTGCCGGTGCCAGCCGGCAGCCGCAGCTCGAGTGGTCGACGCCGACAAGCCAGGGCGCGACCGATTTTCTGGTCGAAATCGCGACCGACCCCGGTTTTGGCGATATCGTCTACTCCGACATCGTTATCGGCGAGGCCAGTACTATCGTCTCTGCGCCGCTGGAGAGCAGTACGGAGTATTTCTGGAAGGTCACGCCTTCGAACGCCTGCGGCACGGCGGCCACATCGCAAACCTTCTCGTTCATAACGCAGGCCGCACCGGGAGATTGCGCGCCCGGCTCCGCCGAAATCGTCCATTTCACCGACGACATCGAAGCCGGTGATAACGGCTGGACCCATTCCTCGATCGTCGGACCCGATACCTGGGTTCGTCAGACCACCGACGCCAACAGCCCGGTGACTGCATGGCAAAGCGACGACGTCGCTGTCATCAGCGACCAGCGACTGGTCTCGCCGACCATTGCCTTACCCGAAACAGCCAATTTGCTGACCTTGCAATACTATGCGCAGCGCGGTCTTGAAGACGGCGGTGCTGGTTGCTTTGACGGCGGCATTCTTGAGTATTCAAGCGACGGCGGCCAGAACTGGAGCCAGGTCGGGGCGGCGCGATTGCTGACCAACCCCTATACCGGCCCGATCGACGATGGTTTCGAGAACCCCCTGATCGGCTCGGATGCCTGGTGCGGCAATCAGGGCTGGACCCGGACGGTAGTCGACCTTGCCGGACTGGAAGGGCTGGATATTCAGTTTCGCTATCGTCTGGGCACCGACAGCTCAGTGGAGGCCGATAGCTGGCGAATCGACGATGTCAGCGTAAAAAGCTGCGGGCTCGAGATGATTTTCAGCAACGGCTTCGAATCCCCGATACAGGTTCGCCGCTAAGCCCGAAGGTCCGGCAGCATCCGGATCCGGAGAGGCGATGCCGGAACTGCAAAAAGCCCGGCTGTGCGCCGGGCTTCTTGGAACGCTTGCTACAAGCCTTCCAATGACATGGCCACTGCCGACCGGGCAGCCTTTGATCCCGTCCCGGCTGCAGAGCAAGTCCGGAAACAGATCAGACCACTGGACAATGACCACTGCGAAGAGCTTGGGGTCGGGTATTGTGCATTCGAAATCAGATGCACGAGGCCCGACCTGACCCCGCAGTCGTCAAGATGACATCAGGATCACATCGGACGGATGATCCCGCAGGCATCCCGCGCACCGCCGGCGCAGCCACCTTCGAGTTCATCCTCGTGATCGCAGTAGGTGTCCTTTTCGGTGTGGATGATGAATGCGCTGCCGTCTTCGTCGAAGATGCTGAGACGGCCGGGCGAAAGTGTGACGCGATTGGTGGAGGTGCGCATTTCGCCGATGCCGTCTTCCACGCTCAGGTTGATCAGATCACCCATGTGGAAAGGGTGATTGAAGTCGGGTGCATCCGGTGTGGTCTTGCCGTGCGGGCCCGGATCATGATGTCCACCGGCGGCCGTGCAAGGTTCGCAATCTGCGGTCTCGTGGATATGTACGGCATGGTCGCCGTCGCTGAGGCCGCGGACGAGCATGTAGATTTCCACCTGCTTGATGCCTTCGGCGCTTGCCGCTTCGTGAAGCAGCGCCGAACCGACGATTCCCTCGTCCGCACAGCCTTGAATCGTGGCCATGGCGACGTCCACTTTCTCGTGTTCATCGGCGAAAGCGGCGTTCATCGAAAAGAAAAAGAGCGCAAGCAAGCCGGCAGTAATGGCTATGCCCGGGCGCGTGGCAATGGCTGGAGTGGTCATGTTCTTCTCCTTGCGGTGATGGCAGTGGATTTTCCACTGATGG
>DATGCS010000049.1:0-16775 GCA_035311685.1 Wenzhouxiangellaceae bacterium | reverse complement strand
GTCGAGCTGAAAGTGAAGGAAGGCGACGAGGTATCCGAAGGCGACGTGATCGGCATCGTCGAGGGCGAGGGCGATGGCGATGGCGAGGGCGATGGCGATGGCGATGAATCCGCCGAGTCCACCGGGGAATCGTCTGGCGAGACGAGATCGAAAGATAACGGCCGGGAGTCGGAAGTCGATAGTCGGAAGTCGGAAGAAGACTCCGAGGAGTCGGCGGACGCAGACTCATCCGACGGCACCCCGGAAACCGGAAACCGGAAACCGGAAACCGGGGGTTCAGAAACCGGAAAGCGGAAACCCGAAACCGGATCTTCAAGCACCGAATCGCCGGAAGGTGATTTCGATTTCGACCTGGTCGTGCTCGGCTCCGGGCCGGGCGGTTATTCGGCCGCGTTCCGCGCCGCCGACCTCGGTCTGAAGGTCGCGCTTGTCGAGCGCTACGATGCTCTCGGCGGTGTCTGCCTCAACGTCGGCTGCATTCCGTCCAAGGCCTTGCTGCACGTAGGGCAGGTGATCGACTCGGCCGCCGCGATGGCGGATCACGGGGTCAGCTTCGGCGAGCCGAAGATCGAGCTGGACGCGCTGCGGAATTTCAAGAACGATGCGGTGGAAAAGCTCACCGGCGGGCTTGCCAACATGGCGAACAAGCGCAAGGTCGAGGTCGTCACCGGCAACGGCAAATTCAGCGGTGCGCATGAACTGGCCGTCGACGACGGCGAAGATACCCGCAAGGTCACGTTCGCCAAGTGCATTATCGCCGCAGGTTCCCGGGTCATCGAGATTCCCGATCTGCCCTGGGACGACGACCGGGTGATGGATTCGACCGGCGCGCTGGAGCTCGAGGAGATTCCGGAGCGTCTGCTGGTGATCGGCGGCGGTATCATCGGACTGGAAATGGCCTGCGTCTACCGCGCGTTGGGTTCGAAGGTCACCGTGGTCGAAATGCTGGACCAGCTCATGGCCGGCGCGGACCCGGACCTGGTGAAGCCGCTGCACAAGCACATGAAGACGCTGGGCGTCGAGTTTTACCTGAAAGCGAAAGTCGCCGAAGTCAGTGCCGGCGATGATGCGCTGAGCGTGGAATTCGAAGGCGACAATGCACCCGAATCGACCGAGTTCGACCGCGTGCTGGTGTGCGTCGGACGGCGTCCCAATGGTGATCTGATCGACGCGGACAAGGCCGGCGTCAAGGTGACCGACAAGGGCTTTGTCGAAGTCGACGGCCAGATGCGCACCAACGTTTCGCATATCTTCGCGATCGGCGACATCGTCGGCCAGCCGATGCTGGCGCACAAGGCCAGCTACGAGGGCAAGGTGGCCGCCGAGGTCGCCGCCGGCGAAAAGCGCGCCGCCGATGCGCGTGTCATACCGTCGGTGGCCTACACCGATCCCGAAGTCGCCTGGACCGGCATTACCGAGCGCGAGGCCAAGGACAAGGGCATGGATTTCGGCGTCGGCAAGTTCCCCTGGGCCGCCAGCGGTCGTGCGCTGGGAATGGATCGCGCCGAAGGGTTCACGAAATTGATCTTCGACGAAAAAACCGGCCGAATCATCGGCGGCGGCGTCGTCGGCATGCACGCCGGAGATCTCATCGGCGAAATTGGTCTGGCCATCGAGATGGGTGCGACCGCCGAGGACATCGGCCTGACCATCCACCCGCACCCGACCCTGAGCGAATCGGTGATGATGGCCGCCGAAATGTTCGAGGGCACGATTACAGATCTGTACGCACCGAAGAAGAAATGAGCGCCGGGCAGGTCCCGATTTTGCGGGCCCGTCAGGGTCGTGTTTATCGCGGCCTGGAGACCGCTCCTGCGGCTGGACCGTTTTCGTAGGAGGCGTCTCTGGCGCCGATGGTTTTTCATGGGAATCCCTCGCTGGAAGTCGCTGATTGGAGGCGGGTAGAATATTGGATTGATGCAGTCTTCCTTCTGCCACACGATCCACAGGAGCCTGGAAGATTCCCGTAAAGACTTCAATGCGATTACTCGACCGCGGCGTACGATCTTCCAGCCAGCGCGCGACCTTTTTCCGTTTTGCCTGCGTTGGCGGCACGATCGCGCTGATCGATGCCGGGCTGCTGTATCTGCTCAAGGATCTGCCGGGGTTCAACGCCTACATCGCCCGGGTGTTTTCCTACACGGCTGCGATGTCGACGGGCTATGTGCTGAACCGGTATTTCACCTTTCATCACATCGACAAGGGCCGGGCGCTGCTGGATGAACTGATTCGGTTCTTCAGCGTGCACGCATTGGGCGGGGTGCTGAATTTCGGCGTTTTCGCGCTGGTGGTATTTTTCGGCGAACAGGCTGATCTGCCGCGGTTCTGGAATGCCGTCATACCGCTGATCGGCGTCTGGGTCGGCGGCCTGGTCGGCATGACCTTCAATTTTCTGTTTTCCAGCAAGTTCGTGTTCAATGAACGTTGAATGTGCGCCAGGCGGGACCGGAATTCCCGGCAGCGTCCCCGTTCCCGGGGCCGAGGCCTTGCCATGATTGAAGACCGGGCCGAACTGGAGGCGCTGCGGCGGGCATACGATCTGCTCGAGCATCCCGGCCTGGCTGCGCGAATCAGCGACCTGGTCGGTACCCCCATCGAACGCGGATTCGATTTGCTGCCGGAGCGCTGGGGCCAGGTCGTCAACGAGGCGTCGCGCAAGGCGATCGAGTCTTCTCTTTCTGTTGCGTTGGGCACCATGAATGCCGGATATGCCGGCGCCGCATCCAATTTCTGGCACAAGGCGGCCGCAACCGCATCCGGCGCCACGGGCGGCGCATTCGGACTGGGCGCGCTGGCGATCGAATTGCCGATATCCACCGCTATCATGCTGCGGTCGATCGCCGATATCGCGCGAAGCGAGGGGGAGGATCTTGCCGGTCCCGAGGCGCGCATGCAGTGCCTTCAGGTATTGGCGCTGGGCGGGCGTTCGCGCGCCGACGACGCGGCTGAAATCGGCTATTTTGCCGCTCGCGCGACAATGGCTCGCGCGGTTTCCGAGGCGGCTTCGCACATCGCGCGCAAGGGGTTCGCGGAAAAATCGGCACCGGCCATCGTGCGCCTCATCTCCCAGGTTGCGGCGCGGTTCTCGATCGTGGTTTCCGAAAAGGCCGCGGCGCAGGCGGTGCCGCTGGTCGGTGCTTTCGGCGGTGCGGCGATCAACGCGGTATTCATCGACCATTTCCAGGATATGGCGCACGGGCACTTCACCATTCGGCGGCTGGAACGCGTTCACGGCACCGAGGCGGTGCGCCGGACGTACGCCCAGCTCGCGGGTGGGGCGCGGCTATCCATCGAATCGTCAGAAGCGCCGGCGGACGATGTCTAGCGGGCCACGACCCGGAGATTGTGCCGGGTCAAGTTTCGTTCTTCGGAAAGGACTACACTGCGGCTCGATCAAACACCCAGGCGGCACCCTCGACGATGGCACTGACCGCAACTACCCACAAGGTCTTTCTGGATATTTCCGACACCGATCGCGGCGTCTACGAAGCTGTCCACATGACCGTCGCGCGTCACCCGTCCGAGACCGAAGAGCGCATGGTGGCGCGAATCCTGGCCTACGGGCTCTGGTACGACGAGGGCCTCGAGTTCGGGCGCGGTCTTTCCGACCCGGACGAGCCTGCACTGCGCCGGCGCGGTCTGGACGGCAGGACTTGCCACTGGATCGATGTCGGCCGCCCGGACTCGGATCGACTGACCTGGTGTGCACGGCGCTGTCCACGAACCTCGTTGCTGGCCTACGGCAACATCGAGCAGTGGGCCGAGCAGGTGCTGCACCGGGTGGCGACGCTGGATAATCTCGAGATCGCGGTGTTGCCGCGCGAGCCGATGAACGCGCTGGCCGTGGATCTGCCGCGCAAGATCGAATGGGGCCTGATGATTACCGACGGCGTGCTCTACGTAAGTGACGGCGACCGCCAGCACGAACTGCCCCTGACCTGGCTGATGCGCCAGCGCGAATCGGCCGGCGCTTGAAGCAATCGGCCGGGGAACCTCTGAATGACTCTGCACATAGCGCTTTTCAGCCGGGCTTGATCACCACCCTTCCGTATCACGAGCGTTGACGTGGCCGCAGCAGGCCAGTTGGAGTTAGCCCAGCGTGGCGTCGAGATACATCATCAGCGCGAATCCGATCATCAGTGAAAACGTGGCCACGGTCTGGTAGCCGCGGCGATGGGTTTCGGGAATGATTTCGTCGCTGATGATGAACAGCATCGCCCCGGCGGCAAAGCCCAGCGTCCACGGCATCATGGGCCCCGCGACCGCAACGGCGGCTGCGCCGAACAGGCCGCCGACGGGTTCGGCCAGGCCGCTGACCGCACCGATCAGGAAGGCGCGGCCGCGGCTGTAGCCGACCGTCAGCAGGGCGACCGAGACGGCAAGCCCCTCCGGGATGTTCTGCAAGCCTATGCCGGTGGCCAGCGCAATGCCGTTGTCGACGTTACCGCCCGCGAAACCGACCCCGACCGCCATGCCTTCGGGAAAGTTGTGCAGCGTGATGGCGATGACGAAAAGCCATATCCGGCCCAGGGCTGCGGCGTCGGGCCCTTCGCGCCCGGTGATGAAGTGCTCGTGCGGCGCGTAGCGATGGATCAGCTGAAGTACGACGGCGCCGGAAAGAAGGCCGAAGATCACCATCGCAACCGCGGCCGGGCGCGTTGAAAAGTACAGCTCGCCGTATTCGATCGCCGGCAACAGCAGCGAAAAGAACACGGCGGCGAGCATGATCCCCGCCGCGGCACTGAGCAGGCCGTCCTCGACGCGCGGTGAGAGCCGGCGCAGGAACAACACGCCCAGCGCGCCGACCGCGGTTCCCAGCCCGGCGAGCAGGCTGGCCAGCGTGCCCAGCGCGACGATTTCCAGGTTTGTCATCGGACGTTACCGACTCTGCCGCCGAATGGAACTCAACGGTAGCGCACTCGGCCGCGGAATAGTCCGGCCGTTCGGGCGTCGGTTGCCGGATCAGGCGAGCAGTGCGGCTGCCGCGAAGCCGCCGCAGATCAAGACAAGCGCAAGCATGCGCCTGAGCGTAAGCCGGTCGTTGTTCGGAGGAATCATCATGTCCTTTCGCATGATGGCGTTATTATTTGAAATCGCTGAATAGATTTTAAAATAAAACCTTATTTCGATATACGGTTGTAAGTCGCGATATACGGTTTTAAGTTGCAAAATGCAACCTAAAATGAGAAAATGTCGTCCATGACGCAAAACAACGTATTCAAATGCAATTGCCCGCTGGCCCGCGTGACAGAGGTCATCGGTGAACCGTGGACCCTGATGGTGCTGCGCGAGGCCTTTCTCGGCACGCGTCATTTCAATGCGTTCGAGCGCGAACTGGGGATCGCGCGCAACGTCCTGTCGGTCAGGCTGAAGAAGCTTGTGGATCTTGACCTGCTCGACCGGGTGCGCTCGGAAAGCGACAAGCGCGTGGTCGAGTACCGGCTGACCGATGCCAGCCGAGATCTGCTTCCAGTGCTGGTGGGACTGGCGCAGTGGTCTGGAAAATGGCTTTGCGATGGACGCTCGGCGACTCGCTTCATCGAGCGCGAGACCGGCCGCGAAATTCCGCGGATTGCGGTGCGCGGGATGGACGGCCGTGAACTCGAGGCGCGCGAGGTGGCGATGGCCCCCGGCCCGGACGCCGACCCTGATCTGTTCGCACGATTCGAACGCGCCGCCGCAGTGGCCGCGGATGTGCCACGTGGTTGAACGGACAGCGGCAGCGTCCTCGGAGAAAGCGCCCGAGCCGGTCGCTTTGCGGCTGAATTTCGATCGCCGAGAGGTGGTCGAGACCTCGGCCCAGGACTGGATTCCAAGCCCCGCCGGCGGCGTGCTGCGCAAGCCGCTTGCACGCGAACACGCCGAGCACGGACACGCGACCAGCATCGTGCGCTACGAACCGGGCGCCCGCTTCGCGCGCCACGAACACCCGCTGGGCGAGGAGATTCTGGTTCTCGACGGCGTGTTTTCGGATGAAACCGGCGATTTCGGACCCGGGACTTATATCCGCAACCCACCCGGCAGCGGTCACGCACCGTTCAGCGAAGGCGGATGCACGTTGTTCGTCAAGCTTCACCAGATGAGTTCAGGCGATCAGGCGCGGGTGCAAATCGATACCTCGAGCACGCCGTGGCAGCCGGGCATCGGCGGTCTGCAGGTGATGCCATTGCACGAGTTCGAGAGCGAGCACGTTGCCCTGGTGAAGTGGCCGGCCGGTGAACGGTTCCAGCCGCACCGGCACTACGGCGGCGAGGAAATCCTGGTGCTGTCGGGGGAATTCGCCGACGAACACGGTCGGTATCCAAAGGGCACCTGGATCCGTTCACCGCACTTGAGCCAGCATCATCCCTTCGTCGATCGCGAAACCGTCATCTGGGTCAAGACCGGCCACCTGGGCTGAACCGCATGGCCCACTAGCCCTGTTCCAGCAACCGCCGGAGGTCGATCACCGCGGCGTTGGCGCGGGCGACGTAGTTGGCCATCACCAGCGAGTGGTTGGCAAACAGGGTAAATCCGCCGCCGTTGAGCACCATCGGGCTGCGCAACGGCTTCTGGCTGGCTTCGAGCTCGCGGATGATCTGGGCAAAGCCGGTGCGGGCGTTCTTGTTGTCGAGCACGCTGGCGAAGTCGACCTCCAGCGCGCGCAGGAAATGGATCAGTGCCCAGGTCGTCCCACGGGCCTGGTAGAACACGTCGTCGATCTCCAGCCACGGCGTCCTGACGTTGATTTCGCCGCGCCCGGCGCTGGAGGCGTGGGGGTTCGGATCGCCGCTGAGGTCGGTATTGATCCGGCGCTCGCCGACACTGGCCGACAGTTCCTGGCCGACGCTGCCAAGCCGCTTCTCGACCAGCGAAAGATACTCTCTCAGGTTGTCGGCCCGATCGTAGAAGCGCGCCTCGCCGCTTTCGCTGCCGAGACGGTCGAGATAGCCTTCCAGCGCGCGGATGCCCTTGCGATACTCGCCCTCGGTCGACGGCAGGATCCACGAGTCGTAGTCGAAACTGAACTGCGGGTCGGCGACCGCCAGGTCGGAATCTTCCCCGGATTGGGTCTGCGAGCGGCTGAAGTCGTTACGCATGGCCCGGGACAGATCGCGCGCCTGGATGATCACGCCGGTCTCCCAGTTCGGGATATTGTCGAGCAGGCTCCAGGGCGGCAGGACGTCGTTGGTGAGATAACCGCCGCGCTTGTTCAGCAGCGTATCCATCACCTCGATCAGTGTTGCGGTCGTGACATAGCCGATGACGACTTCGTGGCCTTCGCGCTGGGCCAGGGACTCGGCTCGCGCAGTCACGTCGAATGTTTCGGGCTCGTGATCGAGCCAGAACATGAGCACGCCGCCGAGTACCAGCAATGCGAGCAGCGCCAGCGTGATGACCCGGCGGCGCCCGGTTCCGATCAGTCGATTCAGCATGTTCATGGAAACAGTCTCTTGCAGGATGACAACAGGATATTTCTACATGGGGGCTTGCATGCTTCGGGGCAAATGCGACGGATGCAGGGACCACCGGGGCGTGATGCGCGTCACATGGGGTATGATTCAGGCAAAGGGAATTCCAGCGCGACAGCCGAACATATCGTCTCGAACCCGAAAGCGGGTCGAACGCGCCCCCCTCGCGGCCAGGCGATTGGAAAGGTGCGCCTGGCGGAAACAAGAAAATGGCCACAATCGAAGGGAGTCATGGACAACGATCCGCGCCAGATCACGCAGCTTCTCAAGCAATGGGGCAACGACCAGGCGCGCGTCCGCGAGGCCCTCATGCCGATGGTCTACGAGCAGCTCAGGCGCATCGCCGCGCGCCAGTTTGCCGGCGAGGGCGGCGGACACACGCTGCAGCCGACGGCGTTGGTCAATGAAGCGTTCCTGCAGCTTGAAGGCAGCACACTGGATTTCAACGACAGGCGTCACTTCTATGCCGTCGCGTCGCGCACCATGCGCCGGATCCTTGTCGATCATGCTCGTGCCCGGAAACGCGAAAAGCGCGGCGGTGACCGATTGCGCGTCACGCTATCGGACGGCAACGCTGTCAGCGACGCGCCGAGCGCGGACCTGCTGGATCTCGACCAGGCCATGTCCGAACTCGAGCAGCACGACGAGCGCGTCGCACACACGCTTGAATTGAGTTACTTCGCCGGGCTGACGCGCGAACAAGCCGCCGAGCAGCTGGATGTCTCGGTGCGCACACTCGACCGCGATCTGCGCATGGGCCGCGCCTGGCTCAAGGCGAGACTGGCATGAGCGCCGGCGACTGGAAGCGCCTTGCGGCGTTGTTTCACGGCGCATTGGAGCAAATTGAGGACGCGCGCGACGCCTGGTTGGCGAGCGAATGCGAAGACGATGAGATATTGCAGCAGGTGCAGGCAATGCTGGCCGCCGATGCCGAAGCGGGCGATCCGGCCGAGGAACTGGTCGCCGCCACGCTGCATGACCTGACCTCGGGTGGGCCGGGCGTGGCCGGCAAAAGCCTGGGCCCGTGGCGGATCATCGACGAACTCGGCAGCGGCGGCATGGGCAGTGTGTTCCTGGCCGAACGCGCCGACGACGAGTACCGGCGGCGGGTCGCCCTGAAGCTGATTCGAGGTTTTCCGGATCCGGCCAGCCTGGATCGTCTCAGGGCCGAACGACAGATCCTGGCCGACCTCAACCATCCCAACATCGCCGCGATGATCGACGGTGGGACCACCGACGACGGTCAGCCTTACCTGGTGATGGAATACATCGAGGGCGTGCCGGTCGACCAATGGTGCAAGGAAACGCTGCCGTCGCTCAGACAGCGCGTGGCGCTGTTTCGCCTGATCTGCGACGCCGTTCAATACGCGCATCGAAACCTCGTGATACATCGCGATCTCAAGCCGAACAACGTGCTGGTGACGGCGGAAGGGCGGCCGGTGCTGCTCGATTTCGGGATCGCCAAGCTGATGCAGCCCGATTCGAACGAACCCGACCAGGTCACCCGGGGTGCGCGCTATTACACGCCGGGCTTTTCGTCGCCGGAACAGCTTGCCGGCGCGCCGGTTTCGACCGCCAGCGACGTCTACAGCCTGGGCAAGCTGTTCGAGCTGATGCTTGCCGCCGGGCGCGGCGCCACCGAGGCCGCGCCGCAGGATCTCCAGGCGATCGTTGCACGCGCGACGGCCGATGATCCCGTCGATCGGTACTCCAGCGTCGAGGCGCTGGCTGCCGACGTGGCCAATTATCTCGACGGTCGGCCGGTCCAGGCGGCTTCGCGCCGCCTCGGGTACCGGGCCTGGAAATTCGTCAAGCGCAACCGGCTGGCGGTCGGTACGGCGGCTGTCGCGGCAGTGGCGATGCTCGGGCTGATCGGCCAGGTCGTGGTCGAAAGTCAGCGCTCGCGCGAAGCCGAAGCGCAGGCCAGGGTCGAGGCCGCGAACGCCAACCAGGTGCTTGAATTCCTGGTCGAACTGATCGAATCGGCCGCGCCCGGCGAGGCGCGCGGCGAGGACGTCACGGTCATGCAAGTGCTGGAGCAGGGTCGGGAACGCATCTCGGCCGAAGCCATCGCCGACCCGGCGCTGCGCGTCCGGACACTGTTTGCGCTGGGCAACGTCTACTCAGCGCTGGAAGTCCAGGCGCCGGCCCAGGAGTTGCTGGCCGAATCGGCGCGCCTGGCGCGCGAGCTGGGCGACGTCGAAGAAGAGGTGCGGGCGCTGAACGTGCTCGGCGTGAGCGCCGTACTCGTGGACGACCGTGAACTCGCCGACGAGGCGCTTCGACGGGCCGCCGCGTTGGCTCGTGCCTACCCTGACATCGAGGCCGGCGAGCGCGCCAGCGCGATCAACGACCTCGGGCTGATGATGATTTACTTCGAGGATCGCCAGCGGGGCCGCGAACTGATCGCCGAGGCGCTGACAATACGCGAGGAGGCAGGCCTGGCCGAGCGCCGCGTCGCGACTTCATACCACAACCTGGGCGTGGCCGAACGCCAGCTCGGCAATTATCGCGAAGCGATGCGATTTTATCGCAAGGCGCTGGAAATCAAGGCGCGCACGATCGGGCGGATTCACCCTTCCTACGCCATCAGCCTCCGCGGTCTCGGCAAGGTCGCGGCTAAAGTCGGCGAATGGGAGCTCCGGCGGGACTCGATCGACGAGGCGCTCGAAATCCGACTCGAACTGTTCGGACCCGATGCGCCGGCTCTTCATCGCGACTACAAGGATCTCGCGGATCTCCATTCCGACATGGGCCGATTCGAAAAGGCCATCGAGACCTATCGCCGTGCGATGGACCTCGATAGCGCGGCGGTCGGCGGCGGCAGCAACGAATGGCTTTTCGCCGACCACATCGGCACGGCCTACAAAGGTCTGGGTCTGCCCGAGCGCGCCGAGGAACGGTATCGGCATTCGATCGACCTCCGGGAAGCGCGCTTCGGTGACGACAGCGCCACGACCGCGCAGGCCCGGCACAACCTGGCCTGGGTCCTGTTGCAGCAGGGTCGTCTGGAAGAAGCCCGCTCGATCGCCGATCGGGTACTGGAAGTGCGCCTGCGCGAGCTCGGCGAAGCGCACCCGGATACGATTGCCTCGCTTTTGCTGTCCGAGAGGATCGATCACGCCGGGCAGCCGTCGCCGGATCGGCTGGACCGAATCGCCGAGCTGATTTCGCAACTGGCCGAAGCGCGCAGCGAGAACAGCAGCGGCGTACTGGCGGCGCGTTCGGCGTTTGTCCGGATGCTGCTCGATGACGGTCAGACCGAGCGCGCGCGGGCCGAAATGGAGACCACGATCGATCGCTATCGAACCCGGTTGGTCGAGGCCCACCCGCTGGCCGCCGCGCTGGAACTGGACCTGGTCCGGCTGGATCTGCTCGAAGATCGTACCGACTCGGCTCGCGCTCGGCTGGAGGCGCAGCGCGCAACGCTGCTGGAGGCCTTCCCCGAAGACTCCCGGCACCGAACCAAGCTCGCCTGCCTCGACGACGGCAACACCGACCCTGCCTGCTGGCGCTGATCCGCCCGATCTGCCGGTTTTCCGCATCCGGACGCCGCTCCGACAGCCTGATCACTCGCTTTCTTCTGGTCCACACGGATGCGGCGGCACCGTTCGTTTTGCCGCCCAAGGTGTGGCCCATCGGCTCGAACCGCGTTTTTATGAGCTGTTTATCTCGTTGTTCCGAATAAGCTTTTCGAATTTTTAGGTTTTGCACAGGACATTTTCCGGTTCGCGGGTCATGTTGATGGTTGTTCGCCGGATGGCAGGTTTTCTCGTCCCACGTCGCTTAACTGATAAGCAGCTCATGAAGGGCCCTTTGCAGAGGTTCAATATGCAACAAGTAAAACAAATGGCTTACCGCAACTTGGTATCAGCATGCATACAATTGCGGACAAGGTGTGAGATTGCATTGCTGGCCATGCTGTCAGCCTGCAAGTCTTTTGCTACTGTCTTGCAGCAAGCGCAACCATCGAAAATGCAGCCCGTGCTTGCTGCAGCGTATGGCATGTTGCCCATTGTATTGCTGGCATTGCTGACACAACAGCCTGCGCTAGCTCAAAGCGACGATGATGAAATTTTCTCCGCCGGCTTCGAAGATCCATGCGGCTTTCGTCCTTCCGGCCCGGGGCCTTCGCTCAGTTCAATCTCGCTGGGGGATGCCAGCGCCGGGTCCGCGATAACGATCAATGGTCAATGGCTGGAGGCATCGGCATTTCGTGTTTTTCTGGCCGGTCCGCTGCCTAACCGGGCTTTGCAGGTCGAGCTGATAATTCAGGATCGACAGCAGGATCACATCGTTGCCACGTTGAATGATCCACTGCGAATGGGCAGCTATGATGTGGTGTTGCAAACCTGTATTGATGACATCGTGCTCGCCGGGGCTTATGCAACGCCTGCCTTTGTGTCGGCTTTCGCCGAGCCTGGAGAGCAGGTGGTGATGGCCGGTGCTGCCTTCGGGGCTGAAACGGGATCCATTGTAGTGGACGAGACCGGTGATGCGCTGCAAGCGGGCATTGTCAATTGGCGCGACAACGAAATCGTTCTTGCCGTCGATCAGGGCCATGATTCGAATGGTGCGCAAGATGTCATGGTCTCTGCACAAAGTGGCATGCTGCGCCTGATCGATGCCCTGGTGATTCATGGCGTGGATAACGCCGACGATGACGAAGGTCCCAGCCTGGTCAGTGCCAATGCGACCAGCAACACATCGGTGATCGCGCAGTTCAGTGAAGCGATCGTGGGTGGCCCGGACGGCGCCGAGGACCCCACGCTGTACAGCATCACCGCGCCGGCGCGGTTCCCGACCGTCAACGTGCTTGCCGCCCAGGTGTTGCCGCCGGATTACACTCGTGTTCGTCTGACCACGATGTCGCAGTCAAACCTGATTTACACCCTGGAAGTTTCAGCGATCAAGGATCTCGCCGGCAACCCGCTGGCATCACCAGAACTGGGCAACGATCCGACGCAGACCGATTTCACCGGCATTCCGCCTGACGGGGGTGACGTGATCGATTCTGATGGGGACGGACTCACCGATGCTGCGGAACAAAGCGGCTGGACCGTGACTGTACGCAGGATCGACGGCTCGACGTTCTCGCAACATGTCACCTCGGATCCTGGCGACCCGAGATTTCCACTGGATGATCCAATCAACCTCGCCGCCCGGGACAGCGACAACGATGGTGTTCTGGATTTTGATGAAAAGACATTCTCTCTCAATCCCCGTGCTGCCGACACTGATGATGACGGCCTGAGCGACGACGCCGAACTGAACGAAATATTCTCCAATCCGGCGGAACAGGACAGTGATGATGACGGCCTGGGCGATGGACTGGAATTCAATTTCTTCAAGACTTCGCCCATCCTTGCCGATACCGACGGCGACCAGCTCACCGACGACGTCGAAATCAATCTCGGCAATCGCAATCCACTGATCGCCGATCTGCCTTCGCCGACCATCGAGGTGGGCGAGTCCAACCTGCAACTCGACGTGCGCTTTCTGGAATCAACTTCGCAGTCTACCGATGAGATCGAGACCCGTTCGGTGTCTTCCAGCCTGACCCAGGACAGCTCCAGAACCGTCAGCAATACCAACTCCAACACCCAGGAGGCCATGGCCAAGCTGTCGGTGGGCACCGAGTATTCGGTCGAGGCAAGCCTCACCGGTCCAAGTGCGTCAGTCACCTCGAGCGTCAACGCCGAAGCCGGCTGGACCGGAAGCTGGACCTCCTCGCACACCGCCGAGAGCACGCAGGCCACGCAGCAGGCTTACCAGGACTCGCTGGAAGAACAGGTCGCCGTCTCCGAAGGTGCCAGCGTTTCACGCGAGGTCGTCGGTGCCAGCATGCAGGTCACGCTGTCGCTGAAATCGACCACCAACCTGGCTTATTTCCTGCGCAATCTGCAGGTCACGGCGTTAAAGCAGGATCAACGCAATCCGTCGGTGCTGACGCCGATTGCCACGCTGCTGCCGGATCAGGAACCGCCCGAAGGATTCAGCCTGGGCCCGCTGAATCCGGAGCGTGGTCCGATCATTCTGTCCACCAGCACCATCTTTCCGCAGCAGATCGAGGATCTGATGCGCAGTCCACGCGGGCTGATCTTCAAGATCTCGAATTTCGACATCGTTGACGAGCTGGGCCGGAACTTTGTCTTCACCTCGCAGGACATTGTTGATCGCACCGCAACGCTGGTGATCGACAACGGCAGCTTCGACGAGGACGGCGACGGCGCCGGCGATCTGACCGAGTATGTGCGCGTCGCCACCGGTTCCGGGCGTGTGGTCGACACCAACGGCGACGGCGTCATCGACGACAACGACCGCCGCATCGTGTTTGACGCCTCGGGCCGCCAGGTCGGCGTCACGCTGGTTGACGCGCTGGACGCACTCGGGCTGCAGCGCTACCGGGAGAATTGCCCGCCGGGCGATGACGCACCAGACTGCCGCCCGACCGGCACATTGACCGATGCCGAGATCGAGAACAGCTATTCGGTCCAGCGCGAGGGCCCGAACGGCGAACGCGAGCGCATCTTCCGCATTCGCAACACGGCCATGGACAACATAAATCCCAAGGCCTGGGAAGTCATTACCCCCACCGGTATCGATACCACCAAGAATATTGACCAGTTGGTTCTGCAGACCGAAAGCGACCTCAAGCTGGCCTTTGTTCAGGATCTGGACCGGGATCGAATAACCGACGGTACAGAGTTTCTCAACGGCTGCAGCGACACCGTCGTCGACACCGACGGCGACGGCATGGACGATCGGTTCGAAGTGCTGATCGGCTGGGACGTCGAGACCGGCAGCGGCACGCGCCGGGTGTTCAGTCGCTGCAACAGTGAGGACTCCGACGGCGATGGTATTAGCGATCTCGAGGAGGCACCTGCCAACTTCACTTTCGAACAAGGCGATGCGGATGACCCGCAATTGATTGCCCAGGCCACACGGCTCAACGCCGACGATTTCGTCACTGACCCGTCGCGCCGTGACACCGATGGCGATGGCGTGGATGATTACGATGAGATCAACGGTTATGAAGTTGTGTTGCGTGGCCGCAATCCCGAATGTGAGAGTACGGTAACACTGTATTTCAATAACCTTCCGGATCCGCTTCCTGACTTGAGCAACACGGACTGTGTGTTCGTGACCACCAACCCAAACGATCCAGATACCGACAATGATGGCGCGTCAGACGGCCTGGAACTGGATTTGGGCGGTAACCCAACAGTTAGTGACATAGATGACTTCAGCGACGCCGATGGCGACGGGCTGGTCAACATTGTCGAGACGGAGGGCTGGGATGTCACCATCGAAGTAGTGAGCAGGTCTCCGTCACGCTGTATCACGGCATGTGAGCCCGGCTTACAGGTAACGATGACGGTGACTTCCGATCCGATGGTGGCCGACACCGATTTCGATGGCCTGCTTGATAGTGACGAATTTGTACTCCGTACCCATCCGGGTCTGGACGAGAACAGCTACCCGGTCGAATGCACGGAGCCGCCAGAACTGCCGGTACCCTGCGGCAAGGACAGCGACGGCGACGGCCTCACCGATGCGCAGGAGATCGACGGCATCGAGATCCGCGACCTGGGCATCATCACGCTTGATCCGCTCGATGCGGACACCGACAATGACAAGCGCTCCGATGGCGAAGAAGCCGAGCTGGTCGACGTCGAAGCCAATCGCTGGATCGTGCGCGTCGTCGGCGAGGCCCCCTATCGCGTGTTCAGCGACCCGACCCAGGCCGACGAAGACTTCGACACCCTGGTCGATGGTGATGAAAGAACTGCAGGTGGCACCGGCTCGGATCCCGCCATCGCCGATACTGACGGTGATGACCGCAGCGATGCCGAGGAAGTCGCCGGCAGTACGAACCCGCTGGCCGAGGATTTCCGGGTCACGGTGCGTTATCACAGGCTGAATATCTCGAGAGACTGTGATACCGGTAACCGGGGTGCAGGTGACATTGACTTCCGCCTAGGTGTAAGGCCACCACAGTCTTTTTTTGGTAGCACGTTGGTCGATTCCTTCAGCAATCAAGATGATTTGGGTATCGATGAAAGCTGTGATGACAACGGCGATGGAAGAATCGAGGGTGATGAGGTGCACAACACATTCTGTTATCGTCCAGCGATAGTCCGTGACCCGAACACCGGTCAGGAAGAAATCATTGAACGGACGCGTCTCATCCAGTTGCCCGACAACACGTCACTCGATTTCGAACGTTACTCGCGCAGCTTCGGCGTGACTGCAAATCAGGAGTTCAATCTGACTGGATTCTTGAGAGAGTTGGATGATGGTGCTGATTCCAGATTGGACCTCACGCTTGATGATCGCTTCAGCCAGGATCTGGAGATCGACGGCAACATGCGCAATGCGTTCTTCCTCGGCAGTGAGCTGCGTGACGGGCCGATCATTGGAACGTTCAAGAACGGGGCCGGAGATGGTGATTGCGAGGTCACTCTCGAAGTCTCGATCGTGCCGGAAAACTAGTCCGCTCGTAATGGTCATGCCCGCCGGACCTTGCTGTTTGGCGGGCGGATCCGAAGAGGTGCCACTTCGGAGAAGCCACAGACGCGAGAGGATTAAGTCCAGGTGCAGTTCGTACGTGATACCGATGGCGTTGATCTCCTGACCAGAGCCAGAACCAATCGGGCGTAAGATGCGTGAAGCGGCCCCGTTCGCCGGGGCGGTCTTGGTTTTGCTCCCGGCGTTTAGGTTCCTTAAAATTGGCCCAACGTCACGGAGTGCAGATGCATGTCGGATTACAGATCCTTTCGAGTCGAGCGCAACGACGAGTTTGTTGCTGAACTGGTGCTGACCGGTCCCGGGCAAGGCAACGCCGTCGGCCCCGATTTCTGGCGCGAGTTCCCCGGCGCGGTCGAGGCGCTAAATGCCGACGGGGACGTGCGCTGCCTGGTGATACGCGGCGAGGGTGAGCATTTCTGTTACGGGCTGGACCTGCAAAGCATGGTCGGCGAGGTCGGCGCCATGCTCAACGACGGCGCGGCCGGGCGGGTCGAGATCGTGCGCCAGGCCGCGAAGATGGTGGCCGGATTCGACGCGCTGGCGTCCGGCCGGATGCCGGTGGTCGCCGCGATCGACGGCTGGTGCATCGGCGCCGGCATCGAGCTGATCGCGGCCTCCGACATTCGGGTGGCGTCGAGCAGCGCGCAATTCGCGCTGCGCGAGGTCAAGGTGGGCATGGTGCCCGATCTGGGCGGCATCGCGCGCCTGCCGCACCTGGTCGGCGAAGGCTGGACCCGGGAGCTGGCGCTGACCGGCGACGCGATCGACGCCGAGACCGCTTGCCGGATCGGG
>DATGCS010000048.1:0-8666 GCA_035311685.1 Wenzhouxiangellaceae bacterium | reverse complement strand
GCCGTCCGGCCCCAGCGCCGCGCTCCAGTTCTGCACGTTGCTGTTGTACTCGGCCATCGAGAACGTGCGCACAGGCGGCTCGCCGGGCGGCGGGCTTTCGGACGCACTAGTGCCGCACGGGCCGGCACAAAGCGCCAGATAGACAAGAGCCGCCAGCCACGATCGGTACATCGTTGTTCGGTCCCATGCCCGCGAAACGGGCGATGCAGACACTCTACCGAATGCGGTGTGCCGATTCCATGACGCTTCGAGCTTTCACGATGCAGAATCGAATTTCCAAGCTGAGCGGACTGGCGAGGCCCCGTGCACCGTCTATCGCATCAGCACCTGGATTTTTTGCCGAGACGGTTCCGGATCAGTTCGCGTCGCCCGAGCCGTCCTCGTCAGCATGATGGTGGTCTTCGGCGGCGTCGTCTTCCAGATGATGGTGCTCGTGTTCGTCGGCGTGACCGTCGTCGCCGTGGTGATGCTCCAGGGTCTTACAGCACTGCGCGAGCTGCCAAGACAGGAGCCGGAAATGTCTGCAGACCTAATCCCCTGTCATTTGCTCCTTCAATATCATGATTGCGGAAGGCACGGCCGTTTCGGTCTCGCCGGTTCTTTCAGGAGAATCGATGTAAAGCCGCGGCCCGCTCAGGGTTCGAATCCGTCAGTGAACAAGGGAATGGAAGAGGGGTACAAGACACGATGGTAGCGCCCTGATTCGCGGCCTGCGAGGGTCGTCGTGTTGCCGTCGGGCCAGTGGATGACGATATCGGCCCGGGTGTGAGCCCCCAGACCGAAATGCAGCGCCGGGTCATGCGTTGCGCCGCGCGACTCGCCGGCCCGGCGCTCGCCGATTCGCCGCAGCCCGTCGCCGGTCACCACTTCGACCCTTGTGCCGATCGCATCGCGGTTGATCGGCGCGAAGCCGACCAGTTCGACGCCCAGCCAGTTGCCGGAATCGGAATCGATATTTCGGTAGAGCCGATAGTCGCGGTTGGAGTGGCCGAGCACCAGATCCATCCGCCCGTCGCGGTCGTAGTCGATCCGCGCCGCCGCTTCGGTGGCGAGCGGCTGATTCAGGCCGGAGTCGGGCCCGAATGCGACAAAGCCGCCCTCGGGCTGCTGCAGATACAGCCGGTCGCCGTTAGCGCCGCTGGGGCCGGCAATGGCCAGGTAGATGTCTTCCAGGCCGTCATTGTCGACATCGAGGAAAATCGTTCCCCAACCGATGCCGGGTGCGTTGACGTCGGCCCCGATCTGGCCTTCGATATAAACAGGATCGCCGGCGCCGTCGGCGTGGTTGACCAGCAGGATCTGCTCGTCGATGCTGGAGTAATACAGGTCGACATCACCATCGCGATCGTAATCCGAGACCGCTATCCCCATGCTGTAGGCGGGGCGCCGGGCGCCGGTCGCTTCGGACACGTCGTCGAAACACCAGCCGCCGCAACCCGGCCCGCGGTTGAGCAGCAGCGTGTTGCCGTCGTGGCGGTCGTTGGCGAAGTACAAGTCCATGCGTCCATCCAGGTCCAGATCGGCCGCGACCAACGCCAGCGTGGCTGCCAGCGGTGTGTCGATCGATAGCGAGGGTGCAAGGTCGACATAGTCTCCGATGCCGGTACTGATCAGGATGCGGTCGTAGTTGTCGGGGTCGTTTTCGTCATAAGGAAAGGCGCGCGGATGCGCGGCGACGACCAGATCCAGAACCCCGTCGTGGTTGAAATCGGCCCAGACGGCGGCCTCCGAACGTTCGGCGTGGTTGAACAGCGCCGGTGTCTCGGATTCGAAGCCAATGCCTTCCCGGTTGCGCAACAGATGGTTGTCGCCGTTGCAGACCAGGTAGATGTCGCTCCAGCCGTCGTTGTCGGGATCGGCCACGGCCACGCCGGTGCAGCGGCTGCCTGGCATCGCGATCTGGGCAGCGATCACCGGGTTTTCCTGGAATCCGCCCTGGCCGGTATTGAAGTAGAGCTTGTTGGGTTCGAAGTAGCCGGTCAGGAACAGATCGGGCCACCCGTCGCGATTGAAGTCTCCAACGCCGATGCCGCCGGCCGGTTTGTCTTGCGTCAGCGGCGCCTGGATTCCGGCCATGGCGGTGACGTCGGTGAACATCGTGGTGTCGCCGCCGCGGGCGGGTCCGGTCGCGCCCCAGGCCATCATCAGCAGCGCGGCGATTGTCGTTGCAGTTGTTGCTTTCCGTGCGTTCGGGATCGGGAATTGCATACCTATCACGGCATCGCTTCGAATGAACTCCCGAACAACAGGCCCGGGTCATAGACGAGATTGTGAGTCTGGCCGGCGGCCAGGGTGCCGAAATCGGTGGATCTTCCGTTCGGCCATTCGGCCCGGACCCGAGCCTCGGTGGCGCCGCTCAGCCCGAAATGCAATAGCGCCTGGTGATTGACGCCTCTGGATTCCCCATAGCGCAACTCGCGCCACTGCGTTCCGTCCGGTGTCGTCACTTCAAGCCGCGTGCCCATAGCGTCGCGCGTGATGCCGGCGCCACCGGTCAACCGGAAGGAGATGCTGGCGCCGGCCGCGCCGGTGTTGCGATAGAGGCGATACCCTTGATTGGCGTGACCGATGATCAGGTCCAGCGCACCGTCGCGATCGTAGTCGATCAGCGCCGCGCACTGGCTGGGCAGCTGCATGTCCAGCCCCGACCCCGGCGTGGCGTCGGCGAACATGCCGTCGCCCAGATTGCGCGATAGTTGATCGCGGTATTCGCCCGGTACGCCCTGGACCCCGCCGACCGCCAGGTAGGCGTCCTGGTGTCCGTCGTGGTCGAAGTCGGCCAGGATGGTCGACCAGCCGACGCCGTGGTAGTCGAGTCCGGCGCTGGCCTGGATTTCCTCGAACATCACCGGGTCGGCATTGGTCATGCGCAGCAAGACCTGTTCGCCGATGCTTGAAAAGTAAAGATCGCTCATGCCGTCGCGGTCGACATCGCCGACGGCGATGCCCATGCCGAATACCGGTCGGTCGGCGCCGCTGGCCGGTCCGATGTCGGTCAGGCACCAGCCGCCGCATCCTGCGCCGTCATTGCGCCACAGGCTGTTGCCGTCACGCTTGTCGTTGACCACGTACAGGTCGACATCGCCGTCGCGGTCGATGTCGGTGAACGTCGCGGCCAGCGCGGTGCGCCCGCGCTGGGCTTCTGGAAGGCCGGGCGCGATATCCAGCCACTGACCCTCGCCAAGGTTGAGAACCAGCCGGTCGAGGTTGTCGGGATCGGACAGATCGGGTTCCGCCGATGCGGGATAGATGCCGATGAACAGATCCGGCAGACCGTTGCCGTCGATGTCGCCCCAGGCCACGGCGTCGGTACGCTGGGCCTGCTCATCGCCCGGATCATGCTGGAGCGCCGGCGGGGTGACGTCGGTAAAACCGCCGGCACCGAGATTGCGAAACAGGTGATTGGCATCGCCGCGGCAGCCGACATAGATGTCGGTCCGGCCGTCGTTGTCGAAATCGGCCGCGGCGGCGACGCTGCAAAGCGCCCCGGCAAGCTGTTGGTTGACGACCGCGTCGTCGGAAAAGCTGCCGTCGCCCTGATTGAAGAACAGCCGGTTGGGAAGTAAATAGCCGGTGACGAAAATATCCGGCCAGCCGTCATTGTCGAAATCGGCCACTGCGATTCCCCCGGCCGGAATATCGGCGGCCAGCGCAGGTGAGAAGCCGCTGATGCCGGAGACATCGACGAAGTTCATCGCGCACGCAGCGGGCACTGCGGCGACATTCGTGATCGCGGCAGCCAGCAACCATAAGACAGAATTCCCTGCTTTAATGAAACCGGTCACGGGTTCCCCCTGTTCAAATTTGGCCTTATCGCGTTAGACTTTATCGCGCGAAAGTGCGGAGTTTGTCAAGTTTCCGCGTGCTGTAGGCCGACTTTATAAGACGCGAGCTGAAATCCGCCCGAAGGCTCGGGAAGTCACGAAAACAGGGCCATCAACGCCTGGGCGACAGGCCGCGGTGCGAATCCCGGCGCGAACACCGCGGCTTCGAGGGCTTTTGTGCCGGCAATCTCTGAATAATCGTTCCGCATGCGTTTTCGAATGGCCAGGCCGCCGGCGATAGCAAGAAAATCCGGGTCCCAACGCTTTTCCACAGTTGCGCCGGCGTGTCGGGTCCGGTACTATTCTTTCGGTAGTCTCCGGCTGGACGCCTAAGCATGTGGGGTCCATGCCGCCCAATTAATGAAAAACGCAAGAAGGGAGAATTTATGAACATCAGGAAAAACGCATTGTGCTTCGTGGCTGCCACGTCGATTTCGCTGCTCGCGGCCTCGGCCGGTGCGCAGGACGCGAAGGGCGGCTCTGCGCTGCTGTCAATGGCCAACGGCAACGAATCAATCCAGTCATTCACGCCGTCGCCAGTGCCGCAGGGGCTCGGGGTGGCATGCCTGAGCTTCGAGGGTCTGGCAAGCTGGGACGCCCTCGACGATGCCGATAACACCATTATCGATCTGGACATCGGCGCCGGCAACACGCTGACCGGTGTGGGCTGGGATATCGGTGTCGCGACGGTCGACGGCAGCTGGCTGAGCGAGGCGACCATCCAGCACTCCGACTCCACCGGTTCGGCCGACCCGAATGCCATCAACTTGAGCGTCGGCGCAGGCAACGACGCTTCTGGCGATCAGGATTTCACCTCCGGCGGTACCATCCTCGATTTCTCCGATAACATGCTGCCGGAAATCACCGCCGGCGCAGACGGCATCCTGCGCCTGCAGTTGTTCGAGAGCTTCGACGACAACGCCGACGCCATCGATGCCAACTACCGCAACGCGGCGGCCCCGCAACTTTGCCCCGGCCTGGCGCTGGCCTGCACCGACCAGGCCGCCTGCAACGCCGCATTGGGCGTCGTTCCGGAATCGGTTGCGGTCCCGGTGAACAACCCGTGGGCGCTGACCCTGCTCATTCTCATGCTGGCCGGTCTGGGCTTCGTCGCAGTGCGGCGCTTTGCCTGAGTGACTTGACTGACTGATTCATTCGCAGTGGCTCTGTCCGCTGCGAGGAATCCGAATAAGGCGGCCACGTTGGCCGCCTTTTTTGTTCGGCGCATGTTCAGCGCTCGGCGGCGCATCCGGTGGGTTTCAAGATCATCGATCCCTGCGCATGGCTCGCGGCATGGTCGGATCGATCTAAAAGCTGCAGTCCGCCAGATGCTCGGCCCGTTTCCCGGCAAGGGCGTCATGGCGAGCCTCCCTCAAAAGGCACGGTGCCGGCTGGCATTGGTTCATTCCGGTCCCGAAGGCGATATACTGAAAAGTCCGATCTACGCTGCCGATTGCAATGAAAACGCCTCGATTCCTCTCCCGATCGGAATCTCAACTGATCGATATTGCCAGAGCAGACAATTTCCTCCCGCTTGAACGAATGAATTGCAAGCTGGATGACTGGCGCAAGGCCTGGCCGCTCGCGGACCCTTTTCCGCATGTCTGCATTGATGACCTGTTCGACCCCACGATCATCGCCACCATCAGTGACGAGTTTCCACCCATTCGACAACAGAAGGACTGGGTACCGTTTCGAGGAGCCAACGAGTGGATGAAGAACGCGATTGCCAGCGATCGTCAGATCCCGTTCTTTACCCGACAATTCCTGTACGCCCTCAACTCGCGCACTTTCATCGAGTGGCTGGAAGCGCTTTCAGGCATCAAGGGACTGATTTCGGACAGTGAATTCATCGGCGGTGGACTGCACGCCACCATGCCCGGCGGGCGACTGGGCATTCATACCGATTTCAACAAGCACCAACGCAATGGCCTCGACAGGCGCCTCAACCTGCTGCTGTTCCTGAACGAGGACTGGGACGAGCGCTGGGGTGGACACCTGGAGCTGTGGGACCGTGACGTGCAGCGCTGCGGCCGGAAAATCGCGCCATTATTCAATCGCCTGGTGATCTTCGCGACCACCGACCATACCTATCATGGCCATCCGGAAGCCTTGAAGTGCCCGGAAGGCGTGTTCCGAAAATCGATCGCGTTGTACTATTACAGCAACGGCAGGCCCGCCGAAGAACGCTCCGAATCGCACCTGACCCAGTACCGCACGCGCCCGGAAGAGGCGGGCTGAACAGGCCCATCGGGACCCGTTGCGCCGGTCGGGTCCACTCCCCGCAATCACTCGAAGCCGGCGAAGAACACCACATCCCTGGTGCCCTGCAGATCCGCGATACGCGGACCGTCCGGTTCATTGCTGTCCAACCGCAGCTCGGCCCGGCGAACGCCCGGCGCCGCCGGCGTGAAGCGGACGGTGAAACCGCAAGCGTCGCCGGGCTCGACGGCGACACCGCTGCAGCCGTCCTGCCCGGCGACGAGTTCGAAGTCAGCGGCGGCCGATCCTGTGACGCTGAGGCTGTCGATCTCCAGGTCGAAGTCGCCGGTGTTGCCGATCGTAACGACCTGCTCGACCGGCGGCTGGCCGATCGGCAGTTCGCCGAAGTCGATCGTGCCGGGATCAAAGTCGGCGACCGGACGGGTGACGTTGCCCCATAGCTCGACCGCGCCGAGCGTGGTTTCGAGTTCGGCGGCCACGGCCACCTCGCCGACTTCGGGCACGGCATTCACCGGCACGAAGCGCAGCTCGACGGTGCACGACGAGCCGGCCGCCAATTCGAACGGCGGCTGCGGGCAGTCGCCGCCGGCAATCATGAACGGTGCATCGGGCTGCTCGATCGAAAGCACGTTCAGCGGCAGGTTGCCGGTGCTGGCAATCGCCAGCGACTGCGGGTCGCTGACCTGGCCCGGGGTGACCGGGCCGAAGTCGACGACCGAAGGCGATATGCCAACGGCCGCCGCAATCCCCCGTTCGAACGCGCCGATGTCGCAATCCGGGCCGCCCTGGGGACGCTCGAGGTTGCGCAGGTCGGTGGCGATGCACGGCGCGGCCAGTGCGTCGACGGCCGGGCTGTCGGGTCGCGGTTCGAGCACGATGCGGCCGTTGTCGAGCACCACGGCAGGCTCCAGCCTCGGGTCGACATCGACGAGGTCGCCGCCCACCGGGGTGAACGGGCAGCCTTCGAGATCATCGTTGATCAGGTTGCCGCCCGCGGACACGAGCTGGTTCAGGCAGCCACCGCCGCCCGGATCCGCCGCCGTGTTGCCGGCCAGGATCGTATTCTGCAGGGTCGCCATCGGCTGAAAGGAGAACTCGTCGAACAGGGCGGCGCCGATGGAACGGGCTCGGTTGCCGGTCATCGTGACGTGCACCAGCGACAGCGTGGCACCGGAACCGGGGTCGCTCGTGATCGCACCGCCGGTGCTCGCTTCGTTGGCCAGGAACAGGCTGTTCTCGATCACCGCTGGGCCGAAGTTGGCGATCGCTCCTCCGCTGGCGCCACCCAAGCTGGCGACGTTGTTGGTGAAGGTGCTTCGTCGCACGGTCAAGGTCCCCGTGCTGTAGATCGCGCCGCCGTTCGTGGCGTCTCCGTTCTGCAGCAAGGCATCTTCGATCAGCAAGTCGCCGTCGTTGCGGATGAGGCCTCCGAAGTCTTCGACACGGTCATCGCCGGACAAGGTGAATCCGATCAGAGTCAAGCGTCCGCCGGGGGCGATCTCGAACAGGCGCTGGGCCCCCTCAGCGACGATTTCGCTCTGGCCGACACCGAGGCCGATCAGCGTGAGGTCGCCGGTCACGGACACGCCGCCCTGATCGAGACGGAACAGACCGTCGGGCAGCGCAATCGTGCGCGCGCCGCCCAGGGCATTCGCTTCCTCGATCGCAGCGCGAAGCGTGCAGCGACCTTCGGCGTCTTCGCAGAAGCCGTCGCCAGCATTGGCTGCCGAGCCATCGGCCTGGATCGGATCAATGACGAAGTCGCCGGACGCAACCAGCACGCGCTCGAAGGTGGCGCCGACGTTGGCATTGCGGTTGATCGGGTCGGCAAACACCCGTGCCCGCGTACCCAGGCGGGTACCGAGCGGCAGGCCCGGATCGACGATGGCGTTGATCGTGACCTGCCGATCGATCGGCGGCGTGCCGTTGCTGGCGCCGCGCGGAATCGGCAGCAGGTCCGGAATCGCGCAGACGCGCCGATTTCCGTCCTCCACGCACGTCGCGCCGCTGATGCCGAGCACGGTCAAGCGCGGATCGAGCTCGACCTCGAGCGTGACCCCGGTCGCCGGGATGCCGGCTCCGCCTTCGCCCTGGAAGTTCGAAAGGCCGATTTGATAGCTGATCGGCTGGCCGAGCGGAATCGCGCGCGGCGCGCCACGCTCGAACACGGCCAGGTCGGTCATCGGCACGACGTCGATCGAGAACGTGGTGCAAGTCTGCGCCGGGGCGCTGTCGGTCACGCAGGTCTGGGCCGAGCGCTGGCCGCCCGAGCTGTAGACGTGACGGGCATGGACCAGGCCTTCGCCACCGGCGTTGAAGTCAAGCAGGGGGCCGGTGATCGTGCCGTCGTTCAGGATCTCGCCCTCGGGCTCGGCCGTGCCGTCGCCCCAGGCGACCAGCATCGTGTGCGAATCGCCTGGATCGGGGTCGAAGACGCCGACGTTGAGCTCCCACGGGTAGCCAATGCCGGCGATCAGGTCGGCCGGGGCTCTGGCCGGCGTCAGCGCCGGCGGGTCGTTGACCGGCAGCACCTCGATCGTCACGGTTTCCGGCGCGGAGGTCGCCTGGCCGTCGGTGACGGCGAACTCGAAGGCATCGGGACCGTTGTAGTCCGCGTTC
>DATGCS010000047.1:0-9557 GCA_035311685.1 Wenzhouxiangellaceae bacterium | reverse complement strand
TCGCGGTCAACCTGCTGCCGGATCTTTCGCGCGCGATGATCATGAACCCGGGCCTGCAGCTGCACATCCAGCAGGGTTACTACGACCTGGCCACGCCCTTCGCCGCGACGAATTACTACATCCGTCACCTCGATATCCCGGCCGAAGCCCGTGACCGTATTCGTTACGACCTGTACCCGGCCGGGCACATGATGTATCTGCACGAAGAATCCATGCAGGCTTATCGCGACGATTTGGCCGCCTTCATCCTCGGCGCGATTCCGCGCTAGGGCTGGTCGGAGCGCTGGCGCACTGGCGTCGAGCCGGTGCGCGACTCGAAGACAGCCAAGCGGCCGTGAAGACCCCGTTGGCGCTGCATGCACGGCCGCGCGTTAGACTTCACATATGTCAAAGCAAAATTTCAAGCGAGCGCTGTCTGGTCTCTTCGCTGTCGCCTGCGTGGCCGTGCTTTCGGCCTGCAGTCCGGAATCGGAATCGTCCGGCCAGCAAAATACCCGGGAGCGTTCCTCGCTTCCGGTGCGCGCCTACGAGGTATCGCAACGCGATCTGTCGCGACGCATACAGCTGTCCTCGCCGGTGGAAACGCTGCGCACCATCGAGCTGGCCGCGCGTACTGCCGGCATCGTACGCGAGGTGTTCGTCGAAACCGGCGACCGAGTTTCGGCGGGTCAGTTGCTGGCCGAGCTGGATGTTCGCGAGCAGCGGGCCGAGCTCGCACGGGCCGAAGCGGCGCTGCGCGAGGCGCAGACCAACTTCGATCGCCTCAAGCGGTTGCGCGACAGTAACTACATCGACGAGGCCAGCTTCATCACCGCCCGGTCGACGCTGGATATCGCCGAAAGCGACGTCGAGCTCTGGCGGACCCGCGTGGACTTCGGGCGCATCGTGTCTCCGATCGACGGCCACGTGATCGGCAGAATGGTCGAACCGGGCGCTTCCATCGGCAGTCTCGCCACGGCATTCGAAATCGCCAATCTCAATGAACTGGTGGTCCGCATCGGCGTGTCCGAACTGGATGTGGGCGAAATCACGGTCGGTTCGGAAGTGCCTCTGAGCGTTGACGCGCTCCGTGATTCCGGGCCGCTGACCGGAACAGTGCGCCGCATTTTTCCGGCAGCCGACGGGGCGAGTCGCCTCCTGACCGTGGAAATTGCGTTGCCCGACGCCTTCGAGCAGGGCGTTCGCCCGGGATTTCTGGCGCGCGCCGACCTGCTCGTGGACTACAAGGAAAACGTGCTCGCGGTCCCGGCCGGTTCGGTAGGCATGGGCGAGCAGCAGTACGTGATGGTGATCAACGATGACAGTGAGCTGGTCAGGCGGGCAGTGTCCACCGGCGTCATTCGCGGTGACTGGCGTGAAATCCTTGGGGGTCTGGAACCCGGTGACCAGATCGTTTCCTCGAATCCGCTGGATCTCGCCGAGGGCGATCTTGTGCGCGTCGTGGACATGATCGACGGTGGTGCATGAGTCAGTCATCGGAGAAGCACGACAAAGCAGCCGACGCGCCGCGTCGAAATGTTCGAAACGATAATGACCCGGCCCGCGGCACGAAGTATTATCGTGGCCTGACGCACGCGGCCATCCGCAGGCCGGTGGGCACCACCGCGCTGGCAACGGTCGTCCTGGTCATGGGGCTGTTCTTCGTCGATCGCCTGCCGGTCAATCTGTTGCCGGAAGTCGTCTATCCGCTGATCCGGATCAACGTCAACTATCCCGGCGCCTCTCCCGAGGTCGTCGAGGAGCAGGTCACACGCCCGCTCGAGAGAGCATTGGCCTCGACCGAGGACCTGGTGCGTATCTCCAGCGAGGCCGAGGAAGGCCGGACCGATGTCAATCTGATCTTCGAGTACGGCACCGATCTCGACACCGCGCTGCAGAACGCCTCGAGATTGCTCGAGCGTGCGCGCACGCAACTGCCCGACGACGTCGAGCCGCCGCGGCTGCGCAAATGGGATCCGGGATCGTCATCGGTGTTCGAGGCCGGATTCTCGTCGGGCTTCAGAACGCCGCGCGAAGTGCGCGACTGGGTCGACAACCGCCTCGCTCCCCAACTCCAGTCCATCGCGGGCGTTTCCGGCGTCGAGGCGGTCGGTGGACAGGAACGCGAGCTGGAAGTCATCATCGACCAGCAGCGTTTGAGGTCCTACGGTTTGACCCTGGCCGGCGTTTCGGAACAGCTTGCGCTGGAAAATCTCAACGTCGCCGCCGGAAACGTGACCGGCAACAGCCTGGACGTGATGGCGCGAACCGACGGCCGGTTCAAGTCGCCGGAAGACATCGCCAATGTATTGCTGGCCGTGCCCGGTTCGGATCGCAGGATTCGCCTCGACGAAATCGCCGAGGTCCGCGATGGATACCGCGAGCAGCGGCTGTTCGTGCGCCTGGGCGGTACGCCGGCCACCCAGGTTTCGGTATTCAAGCAGCCCGACGCCAATACCGTGGCGGTTGTCGACGAGGTGATTTCCCGACTCGGATCGCTGGATGCCTCGGGCTTCATTCCGCCCGACATCGACTATCGGATCACCGAAGACGCCGCGTACTTCATTCGCGGTTCGGTGAAGTCGGTTTCGGCCGCGGCCGTGCTGGGCGGCGTACTGGCGATGGTGGTGGTGCTGGCGTTTCTCGGCAGTCTGCGCAAGAGTTTCGTCATCGGCTTGTCGATTCCGCTGGCGGTGATGGCCACGTTCGCGATGATGGGCGCGGCCGGCCTGACCCTGAACGTGATGAGCCTCGGCGGCCTGGCGCTGGGCGTCGGTCTGCTGCTGGACAACGCAATCGTGATGCTGGAAAACATTTCCCGGCACCGTGAAAAGCTGGGCAAGTCGTCCGACGTCGCGGCCCACGAAGGCGCCGACGAGGTGATGTCGGCGATTACCGCGGGCACGCTGACCAACCTGGCGGCGGTCGCGCCGTTTCTCCTGATCACCGGGCTGGCCACGCTGGTTTTCCGCGAACTGCTGGTCACGATTTCGTTCGCGGTCATCGCGTCGCTGGCAGTGGCGCTGACCCTGGTGCCGATGCTGGCGGCCCAATTCGCCAAAGTGAAGTACGAGTCCGGGTTCAACCGGTTGCGCATCTATCGGGCATTCGATGGTCTGATCGAGTGGTTTTCGCAGCGTTATCGTGGCGTGCTGAACCGGCTGCTCGCCTGGCGCTGGGCGGTGGTTTCGGCAGGCGTCGCCGTGTTCATCGGCAGTCTGACGCTGGCCGACAGCCTGGGCAACGAGTTTCTGCCGCAGCTCGACGACGGCGAACTCGGCATCTCGATGTCGCTGCCGGCCGGCGCGACGCCGGCGGAGACCAACGCCGCAACCCGCCTGATCGAGGAGGAAGTCAACAAGATGCCGCACGTTCAAAGCGTGTTCGCGCTGGCCGGCGGCAACGTCTGGGGCGGTGTGGCGAACGAGCGGCCGGGCCGCGGCTACGTGCTGGTGCGCCTCGACGATGCCGCCGACCGGCCCGAATGGCCGGCCAGTCGGTGGGTGTCCGAGATTCGCTCGCGGCTCGACCAGCTCGACATTCCCGGCGCGCGCCTGTGGGCCTGGTCGCCGGGCATTCGAGGGCTGAGCTTCGGCGTCAGCGGCGACGACATGGAGTTGAAGGTGGTCGGCGACGACATCGGTGTGTTGCAGGACCTGGCGCGCGAGATTGTCGATTCCATAGAGACCATATCCGGACTGACCGGCGTCGAGCTCGACGACGAGGACCGCACGCCGCTTCTGAGCATCGACGTCGACCGAGAACGCGCTGCGGCATTGGGGCTGGATATCAGCGCTGTTGCCCGCTCGCTGCGCTCGGCCGTGTCGGGCTTTGTGCCGACCCGCTACAGCACCGGCATCACCGAATACGACGTGCGCGTGCGGCTGCCGCGCGAAGACGTAAGCGACATCGACGCCCTGGGTCAGGTCATCGTGGCCAACGGCGTCAACGGGCCCATCCAGGCGCGCCAGGTCGCCAGTTTCAGCCTCGGCGAAGGGCCGGCCGAGATCAGTCGGGAAAACCAGGTCCGAATCCAGCGCATCGTCGGTAACTTCGATACCGCGCAGAGCGACGTCGGCACGATCATGGCCGAAGTGCAGCAGCGCATCCAGGCGCTCAACATGCCCAACCAGTACGGCGTGATCCTGGGCGGCCAGTTCGAGACCATCCGCGAAACCAATCGAGAGATGGCCATTGTCATTGCGCTTGCGGTATTCCTGGTCTTCGTCGTGCTGGCAGTGCAGTACGAAAAGCTTTCGAATCCGCTGGTGATCATGACCGCGGCCCCGTTGGCCGCGGCCGGGTCGGCGCTGGCGCTCTGGGTCACGGGCACGCCGATCAGCGCGCCGGTGTTCCTGGGCTCGGTGTTGCTGATCGGCATCGTGGTCAACAACGCGATTCTGCTGGTCGAGTACATCGAGCGACGGCGCGGCGAGGGCTGGGACATGCAGCAGGCGGTCGTCGAGGCGGGCGGCATTCGCCTGCGCCCCATCCTGATGACCACCCTGACGACCGTCGTCGGCATGCTGCCGCTCGCCATCGGTGCCGGTTCCGGGGCAATGCTGATGCAGCCGCTGGCGATTGCCGTGGTCGGCGGCCTGCTCTCTGCGATGCTGCTGACGCTGTTCCTGGTGCCGTGTCTCTACGTCATCGTGCAAAACGCGGCCACAACCATCGGCAATCTGCTGACTCGTCGCACGCCGTCCGGCGATTCCGGTTCCGAAGCGGCGTCGCAAGCCGGCTGAGTACCGCTCCGGCCACTCGTCGGTCTTTGCGTCCGGCGCCTCCTGAAAGCGTGATTGACATCACATCAGACGCGTACTAAAGTGCTTCTGCAAGGGGACGGCGTGGTTACAGGTGCAGGAGGAGGACCGTGGTCGATCCTTCGAGACGATGTCAGAAACGGTGGCGGGTTACTTGCGGTACAACGCTGCGGCCGATCCCGGTACTTGTTGCGCTGTTGATGTTCGCGCTTTTTCAGGCGGATGCGCAGTCGCCGCCTTCGACCCCGATCGGCGAAGCGCGGGTCACTCGCCTGCAGGATTCGCTGGATACAGGCGACGATTGGGAGATCGGTGTCCCGCCGGTCGAGCCCGAATCATCATTCGCCACCTCAATTCGCGATGGCAGCGCGCTGGATTCCGAAGCCTACCTGCGCCTGGATCGGGATCTGCGGCAGGTGCAGCGGCAGTTGCAGGCGCGCCCGGAAGACGAGAGTGGACAGCGCCGGCTGGCCGAAATTCGTCGCGCGCTTGTCGAGCGTATCGAAATCAATATCAACTTCGACTATCTCTATGCCGCCACCGTCTATATCGAAATGCTCAGGCAGGCCGACGGTTCCGTATCGACCATAAGACAGCTCAGCCAGCGGCTGAGCGAACGAAGATCCGTGTTGCGCGATTCGGGGTAACCCCGCAACGGCGCGCCAGCTGACGGATTCAGGTCTTCTTCTTATCCTCGTCGTCGTAAATGACCTCGTGCTCGAAGAATCCGAGCACCACGACAATGATCATCGCGATGCCGGTAACCAGGCCGGCCAGGATGAAATTCCCGGTCGCGCACGCCACACCGATCGTCCCGGCGATCCAGATTGCCGCGCCCGTGGTGATGCCCTGGATCGAGCCTCTTCCCTGGATAATGCTTCCGGCGCCCAGAAAACCGATGCCGCCGATTACGCCCTCGACAATGCGCGTCGGGTCGATCCTTGCCGAAGGGTCACCAACAGCGGTGGCGAGCATGATCTCGTAGCCCACCAGCAAAAAGCCGGCCGAGCCCAGCGAAACGAGCATGTGGGTACGCAACCCTGCCGGCCGCTTCCGCAGTTCCCGCTCCAGGCCGATGACCGATGCAAAAGCGGCCGCGGCCAGCAGCCGCAGCACGATGTCGGTGATTGCGAGTTCGGATTCCATGTGCATTATCCCGGTTCAGGATTCACTATCAGGGTAGCCCAGGGGAAGCTCTGATTGAATACCCGCGGACGCGACCGGGATTTCGCGGGACCCGCGACAATTCAATCATAGATTGCCAAGTGAGTCATCATTCACTTACTGGAAATACCGGATTTCAATGAAAATCGGAATCGCGACCCTGACGGCGACGGCACTGCTGGCTTTCGCAGCCAATTCAATTCTTGCGCGGGCGGCGCTGACCGGGACTGCGATCGATCCGCTGAGCTTTACCGCGATCCGGATAGCCTCCGGCGCACTGATGCTCTGGCTGATCGTGAGATTTCAGCCCGGTCTCGCCGATGGGCGCGGCAGCTGGGGCTCGGCGCTGGCCCTGTTCGCGTATGCGGTCCTGTTTTCGTTGGCCTATCTTTCGCTGACGGCCGCGACCGGCGCACTGCTGCTGTTTGGAGCGGTCCAGGTGACCATGATCAGTTGGAGTCTGTTCACCGGCGATCGGCTGACGCCAGGACAGTGGACCGGTTTTGCGCTTGCGCTGGCCGGGCTGGGATGGCTGCTGCTGCCCGGTCTCGCCGCACCGCCGTTTGGCGCCGCGGCCTTGATGATCGTTGCCGGTGTTGCCTGGGGCGTTTACACGCTGCGTGCGCGCGGAGCCGGCGATCCGACGCGCGTGACTGCCTCGAATTTCGGGTTGGCAAGCGTTCCGGCGGTCCTGATGGCCGTCGGATTCCTGGGCCGGGCGTCGCTCGATTTCACCGGTATTCTGCTGGCCGCCGGATCGGGCGCGTTCGCATCAGGGCTGGGCTACGCGGTCTGGTATGCGGCGCTCAAGCAGATCCGGACCCCCACCGCTGCCGTGGCGCAGTTGAGCGTGCCCGTCATCACCGCCGTCGCAGGTGTCGGGTTGCTCGCGGAGCCGCTCAGCCTGAGGCTGGTGCTGGCCGGCGCGGCCGTGCTGGGGGGAATAGCATTGGTGGTACTCAAGCGCAGCTGAGACTTGAAAGTACCATCCTTGGCCGAAAAGCCGAAAAACGGGATAAGACGAGCACGAAGAAGGCACGAAGGAGAATCTTCTGATGCGGAAACGCCGTGTCTGATTGCCGCTTGCTTCTTCAGGGGCAAAAAAATGCCGTCATCAGATGACAATAGATTCAACAGACAAGGATTCGACATGAACCGTTTACAGGGAAGGATCGCGTTGGTCACCGGCGCTGCGCGCGGAATCGGCGAAGCCATCGCCCGTGCCTTCGTCGCACAGGGCGCGCACGTATTTCTGACCGACATCAAGGACAGGCAGGGACGCGCCGTGGCCGAGGAAATGGGTGAGCGGGCGACCTATTTGCGGCTTGACGTTCGCGAGGAGTCCGAATGGCGTGCAGTGCTCGAGCGCATCGTGGCGCGGCACGGCCGATTCGACATCCTGGTGAACAATGCCGGGATCACCGGATTCGAAGAGGCCACTGGTCCGCAGGATCCGGAAAACGCGGTGCTTTCGGATTGGCACCGGGTTCACCGGACCAACCTCGACGGCGTCTTCATGGGCTGCAAGCATGCCATTCGCACGGTGCGCGCGGCCGGCGGCTCGTGCGCCATCGTCAATATCTCGTCGCGTTCCGGCATGGTCGGCATTCCGGGTGCGGCGGCCTACGCATCGTCCAAGGCGGCGGTGCGAAACCACACCAAGACCGTTGCGCTTTACTGCGCCGAGCAGGGGTTGGCAATACGCTGCAATTCGATCCACCCCGCGGCAATCCTCACGCCCATGTGGGAACCCATGCTGGGCAGCGGACCGGAAAGAGAGAAAACGATGCAGGCGCTGGTTCAGGACTGCCCGATGAAACGTTTCGGCACGCCGGACGAGGTCGCTGCGCTCGCAGTGCTGCTGGCTTCCGACGAGGCCGCCTACATGAATGGCACCGAGCTGAATATCGACGGCGCCATCCTGGCCGGCAGCGCGGCGACGCCGGTCTCGACGGACTGATGTACCCATGACTTCCGGCGCTATCGCCCCGGCGGAGGCTTTCTTATACTCCTGGAAGAATCGCGGCTACGGAAGAAATCCCCGCTCGGGGTTGGCCGAGGATTGGCTATTCAATCAGAGGATCCCTAAACGAAGGAGCGCTTCATCATGAACACCCTGCTGGCTGCTGTCGCATGGTGCATTCTGTTCGTCCTGAGCTGGCCGCTGGCGATTCTTGTGCTGTTGCTCTGGCCAGTCGTCTGGCTGTTGTCGTTGCCGTTCAGGCTTCTCGGAATCGCGGTCGAGGGCGTATTTGCACTGCTGCGGTCTATCGTTCTGCTTCCGGCACGACTATTGGGATACCGTCGGTCTGCCATCTGATCGAGTCCGCAGTAGAGCGGGCGGACGGATTACAACAGCACCGCTGAGGCCAAGCCGAGGAACGCGAAGAAGCCGATCACGTCGGTAACGGTGGTGACGAAGGGTCCGGAGGCCAGCGCCGGGTCGATGTTGAGCTTGTCCAGCGCGATCGGAATCAGAATGCCGCCCAGGGCCGCGGCGATCAGAGTCAGCAGCATGGCGACCGCGATGACCACGGCCAGCATGGGAATGCCAAACCAGAAGCCGGCCACCAGTGCCATCAACAGGCCGAAGGCGAGACCGTTTATGGCGCCCACCGTGATTTCGCGCCAACTTACCCGCAACGCGTTGCTGGCGGTCAATTCCCGCGTGGCGATCGCGCGCACGGCCACGGTCATCGTCTGGGTGCCGGCGTTGCCGCCCATGGAGGCGACGATCGGCATCAGCACCGCCAGCGCCACCATCTGATTGATGGTCTCGGCATACATGTCGATGACCAGCGACGCAACAATGGCGGTCACCAGGTTCACCAGCAGCCACACCGCACGCCCCCTGGTGGTCTGGAACACCGTATCGGCCAGGCTCGAATCCTCGTCTACCCCGGCCATGCGCAGCATGTCTTCCTCGTGCTCTTCGTCTAGCACCGCCATGGCATCGTCGATGGTGATCACGCCGACCAGCCGACCGTCTTCATCGATCACCGGCGCCGAAATCAGGTGATAGTGGTTGAACAGGTAAGCGACTTCCGATTCTTCGTCGGTGACGGTTACCGTGCGAAAACTCGGTTCGACGATGTCGATAAGCTTGTGATCGCGCCTCGATGACAGCAGCCGGCCGAGCGCGACGTATCCGGCCGGTTTCATGGTCGGTGAAACCAGGATCACGTGATAGAACTGGTCCGGCAATTCCTCGGCGTTTCGCACGAAATCGATGGCCTGGCCTACCGTCCAGTCCTCGGGCAGCGCGACCAGTTCGCGCTGCATGAGGCGCCCGGCCGAATACTCCGGATAGGACAGCGAACTCTCGACGCCGATTCGATCGACCGCCTCGAGCGCGCCGAGGATGCGAATCTGTTGCTCTTCCTCGAGATCCTCGACAAGGTCCACGACGTCGTCGGAATCGAGGTCCTTGATTGCTTCGGCCAGAACTTCCGGCGACAGCGATTCAAGCAACGGTTCACGAATCGAGTCCTCGAGCTCCGACAGTACCTCGCCGTCGATGTTTTCGCCCCAGACCTCGACCAGCGCCTGGCGGTCGGAAGTGCCGATCTGCTCGATCAGATCGGCAACGTCGGCTGCATGCAGCGGTTCCAGCAGTTCGCTGACCTGCCCGGCATCGTTGGCCTCGACCGC
>DATGCS010000046.1:0-2809 GCA_035311685.1 Wenzhouxiangellaceae bacterium | reverse complement strand
CGTATTCCATGACTTCGAAAACCATGCCCTTGAGCTTGCCGTCTTCGAGCACGAATGCCTTCGGACTTCGATTGATGACGATCTCGACCTGTTCCTCTTCGGCGTCTTCCAGTTCCCAGGCCGAGGCCTTGAAGAAATCCCGCGGCTTGCGCGCGATCACCTTGACGTCGTCGGCGCCCATCCGGAGGCTGGTGCGGCAGCAGTCCATCGCGGTGTTGCCCACGCCGATGATCAGGACCTTGCGGCCTATCGATTCGGTGTGTTTGAACGCCACCGATTCCAGCCATTCGATGCCGATATGAATGTTGGCGTCGGCCTCACGGCGGCCGGGAATATCGAGTTCCTTGCCTTTGGGCGCGCCGGAGCCTACAAATACGGCATCGAAGCCCTCGTCCAGCAAGGCCTTCATGGAATCGACAGGGCTATTCAGGCGGAGGTCCACGCCCATTCCGGCGATGTAGTCGATCTCCTCGTCCAGAACGCGCGCCGGCAGGCGAAAAGACGGAATGTTGGAGCGCATCAGGCCGCCCGGCTTGCCCAGCTTCTCGAATACGGTGCATTCGTAGCCCAGCGGCATGAGATCGTTGCAAACGGTGAGGCTGGCGCAACCGGCGCCGATCAGCGCGATCTTCTTGCCGTTTTTGTGCTTGGGTACGTCGGGAAGACGGCTCTGGATGTCTTGCTTGTGGTCGGCGGCGACTCGCTTGAGACGGCAGATCGCGACCGGCTTCTCATCGAGCCGTCCTCTTCGGCAGGCGGGCTCGCAGGGGCGATCGCAGACGCGACCGAGAATGCCGGGGAAGACATTCGATTCGCGGTTCACCATGTAGGCATCGGTGAATCGGCCCTGGGCAATCAGACGGATGTATTCGGGCACGTCGGTATGCGCCGGACAACCCCATTGGCAGTCGACCACCTTGTGGAAGTAGTCGGGGTCTTCGGTATCGGTTCGCTTCATCCAGTCACCTTCGACGGAACGGCCGTCAACATGCAATCGGCAGTGAGCATACCCCAAGCGCTTTGGCGATGAAACCTTTCCGAAACCTCAGGCCGGCGCACCCGGGCTCAGCCGGTCACCGGCCGGCCGTCGGCACTGTGACGCTATTTCGCATCGGTTTTGGGCGGCTTGCCCATGCCCAGGAAATAATCCTTCTTCTCGCGCGCCATCACCCCGGCCAGCAGCACCAGCGCGATCAGGTTGGGTGCGGCCATCAGCCCGTTGAAGGTATCGGCCACGGCCCAGATCAGTTCAAGGCCGCCGACCGCGCCGACGAAAAGGAATATCAGGAACAGCAGACGGTAAGGCAACACCACGCGCTCGCCGAACAGGTATTCCCAGCTTTTCTCACCGTAGAAATTCCAGGCCAGCATGGTGGTATAGGCGAAAAATATGATGGAGATCAGCACGATGTAACCGCCCGGTCCGGGCAATCCGGTTGAAAACGCCGTAGCGGTCAGATCGGCGCCGTTTGCGCCGGTGGTGAACGCGCCGGTGGTCAGGATGACCAGCGCGGTCATGGTGCACACCACCAGCGTATCGATGAAGACTTCCCACACGCCCCAGAAGCCTTGCACGAAAGGCTTGTTGCGCGCCTGGGCGTGGATGATGGAGGCCGAACCCAGGCCTGCCTCGTTGGAAAATATCCCGCGGGCGACGCCGTAGCGCAGCGCTTCGGCGACCGTGGCGCCGGCGAAGCCGCCGGCCGCAGGCGCCGGTTCGAACGCGTGCACGAAGATCATTTTCAGCGCGCCCGGAATGGCGTCGAAATGCAGGAACAGGATCACCAGCGAGCCGGTGATATAGATCAGCGCCATCACCGGCACCACCTTCGAGGCAGTCGCGGCAATGCGCGAAATACCGCCGAGGGTCACCGCACCGACGGCGATCAATGCAACGATGCCGCTCAGCCAGGTGGGTACGCCGAATGCCGTGTCCATGGCCTGCGACAGCGTGTTGGACTGGACCATGTTGCCGATGCCGAATGCCGCGATACCGGCGAACAGGGCGTAAAGAATCGCCAGCCATTTCCAGCGCGGCCCCAGGCCTTTTTCGATGTACCAGAACACCCCGCCGGAGACGCTGCCGTCGGCGTTGACCTGCCGGTACTTCACGCCCAGGGTCGCTTCGGCCATCTTGGTGGCCATGCCGACCAGCGCGATCACCCACATCCAGAAAATCGCGCCCGGGCCGCCCAGCGCGATGGCGGTGGCTACCCCGGCGATATTGCCGACGCCAATGGTTGCTGCCATCGCCGAACTGACGGCCTCGAACGGCGAGATAGAGCCGTCGCCGGTGTCCATCTCGCGGCGAAAGAACTTGCCGAAGCTGTGGTGCCAGGCATGGCGCAGATAGCGAAACTGGAAGAACCCCAGACGAATCGTCAGGTAAAGGCCCGTGCCGGCCAGCAGGATCATGAAGGGCGGGCCCCAGACGATGCCGTTGACGAAGTTGTTTATCGTTGTGATCCATTCGGCCATGATGGGTCTCCCTGAGCGTGTTCTCGGGTTCTGTAATTATCAGTCGCCGCGTGTCCGGCCGGCGATCCGCGCTCAATCTTAGCCGATCATGGCTTTCGCGACCGGGTCCGGGTGCATCATGGCCCGGCGGTGGCCGAGCGGGCGCGTGCCTGAAGGAAGTGGGCGAGATCGCCAGCGGCGTGGTCGGTCCTGCGGGTAAACGCGAACTCGTGCTCGGGCTGCAGTTCGCGGTCCAGCCAGATACCTTCTTCGGCCGGTGCCGGACGCTGGTCGGCCAGCCAGAGGATGGTGTCGGCGCCTTGTTCCGCGTCTCTGAGGATGCGCTTGAGCG
>DATGCS010000045.1:0-3432 GCA_035311685.1 Wenzhouxiangellaceae bacterium | reverse complement strand
CAAGTTCGACCTGGATGACGAGCAGGTGCCGGTCTATCCGACCATCGCCAGCCAGTTCAACGACCCGGGCGTGACCTGGATGTTCGTCAATCTGTGCCGACTGATGCGCGAACGACTGGAATTGGACGAGAGCGTCTGGTCCCCCGCTATCGATTCTGGGACGAAAGAACCTCGCGCCACCGCTTTGATCCCGGGCAATCGTCAGCGTTATTTGGCCGAAATCGCCGAGCAGGGTCGCGCGGTGAACCAGCGCATCGAAACCCAGGCCGAAATCGCGTCCAGCGCACAGAGCCTGTTCAACGCGCTGTCAGAGCTCCAGGACCCGGCGCTGCCTGACGCACTGGGGCGTTTTGAAGACCCCGAAAACACCGACGACCTGCCGGAAGCCATGGCTGCGGCTGCAGTACAACTGCGCCAGGCGTATAACGACAAACTTGACGCATTGGACGCCGAGAGCCTGTCGCTGCTGCGCGGCTGGCCGGAGAAGCTCGAAGGCATAACCGCCGAGACCTACAGCTACACTGTTCGGGGAAAGGAAATCAGCGGCGACAACTACCGCCGGTCGCTGTCCGGCAACGCCATCCCCAAGATTGCCGCCGCGAAATACCGCGACTGGGGCGATCGTCTCAATTACCTGGGCAAGGAAAACCTGCCCGGCGAGTATCCGTATACCGGCGGCGTATATCCGTATCGCCGGGCCGGCGAGGACCCGACCCGAATGTTCGCCGGCGAGGGCACGCCCGAGCGCACCAATCGGCGTTTTCACTACCTTTCGCACGGCCAGGACGTGGCCAGGCTGTCGACGGCCTTCGACTCGGTGACGCTGTACGGCGAGGACCCGGATGAGCGGCCGGATATCTACGGCAAGGTCGGCAATTCGGGCGTATCCATTGCAACCCTCGACGACATGAAAAAGCTGTATTCGGGCTTCGACCTGTGCGCGCCCACCACGTCGGTATCGATGACCATCAACGGCCCGGCGCCGATGATACTGGCAATGTTCATGAACACCGCCATCGACCAGCAGGTCGAGAAGTACCTGGCCGAGCAGGGCAGGCTGGATGAGATCGACAAGCTCAAGGCCGAGCGCTTTGCCGAAGCCGAGCCGCCGAAGTACGAGGGTGAATTGCCCAACGGCAACGACGGCCTCGGTCTGAAGATGCTGGGCATTTCCGGCGACGAATTGCTGGACGCCGAGACCTACGAAAGGATCAAGGCCGAGACGCTCAACGTTGTCCGTGGCACGGTGCAGGCCGACATCCTCAAGGAAGACCAGGCGCAGAACACCTGCATCTTCTCCACCGAGTTCGCGCTGCACATGATGGGCGACATCCAGCAGTACTTCAACGACCACGAGGTGCGGAATTTCTATTCGGTGTCGATCTCCGGCTACCACATCGCCGAAGCCGGTGCCAATCCAATCAGCCAGCTGGCGTTCACGTTGTCGAACGGTTTCACGATCGTCGAGTACTACCTGTCTCGCGGCATGGATATCGACAAGTTCGCGCCCAACCTGTCGTTCTTCTTCTCCAACGGCATGGATCCCGAGTACGCGGTGATCGGCAGGGTTGCGCGCCGAATCTGGGCGCGCGCGATGCGCGAGCGCTACGGCGCCAACAAGCGCTCGCAGATGCTCAAGTATCATATTCAGACTTCTGGTCGATCGCTGCATGCCCAGGAAATCCAGTTCAACGACATCCGCACCACGTTGCAGGCGCTGTATGCGCTGTTCGACAACTGCAACAGTCTGCACACCAACGCCTACGACGAAGCCATCACCACGCCCACAGAGGAATCGGTGCGAAGAGCGGTGGCCATCCAGCTGATCATCGCGCGCGAGCTTGGCCTGAACATGTGCGAAAATCCCTGGTCGGGCAGTTTCATCGTCGAGTACCTCACCGACATGGTCGAGGAAGCGGTCTACAAGGAGTTCGAAGCGCTTTCCGAGCGCGGCGGCGTGCTGGGTGCAATGGATTCGATGTACCAGCGCGGCAAGATTCAGGAAGAGTCGATGTACTACGAGTCGAAGAAGCACGACGGCAGCCTGCCGATCATCGGCGTCAATACTTACAAGCCGAACAAGTATGAAGAAGAAGACCTGCCCGAGATCGAGCTCATCCGTTCGACTGAATCCGAAAAGAACGACCAGATCAAGCACCTGCGCCGCTTCCATGCCGCGCGCAACGCTCTGGGTCCTGAAGTGCTGGAAGACCTCAAGTCACGCGCCCGCGAACGTGCCAACACCTTCGAGGCGCTGATCGAGGCGGTCAAGTACCACTCGCTGGGGCAGATCAGCCATGCGCTGTACGAGGTGGGCGGCGAGTACCGGAGAAACATGTAGTTCACGGCTTCCGGTTTCGGGGTTCCGGTTTCAGGAAAATCGAACAACAGAACCGTCGCCCGGGTAAACGAGCAAAGCGAGTGCTGCACCCGGGAGTCGAGCCTCGAAGCCGCCTCGATTCGCCGGTGCGCTGCGCTTGCCCGAGGCTACGAAGCGGCTTACTCCCTCGTTTGTCTTTTTGGCGGCGCTACGGTAAAGCCCAGGCTTATCGCTTTTCGGTCACCGAATCGGCGGCGTCGCGCCACGCCTCCCTGTCGATGTCGAGATCAGGGAAGTCATCCGGGTTGAAGACCGGTGTCCTGCCGGCGCGTCGCTGCTGCTCGTAATCGCGCATCACGCGCATGCCCACCGGCACCAGAATCACCAGCGCGGTGATGTTGGCCAGCGCCACCAGCGCCATGGTCAGGTCGGCAAACGCGAATACGGTAGTCAGGTCCTGCACCGAGCCCCACAGGATCAGCAGCAACACCACGGCGCGGAAGGCGTTGAACAGGTGCTTGTTCTCCTCGCTGAAGTAGTTCAGGCTGTTCTCGCCGAGGTAGTAGTTGTACAGGATGGAGCTGAACGCGAAAAGCATCAACGCCACCGAGACGAAACCGCGACCCCAGTCGCCGACGTGGTCCTGGAGCGCGGCCTGCGTCATGACGACGCCGTCGACCGCATTGGCCCCATCGATGATGTAGACGTCGGACATGATGATGATGAACGCGGTCGACGAACAGATGATGGCGGTGTCTATGAACACGCTGAGCATTTGCACGATGCCCTGGTTGACCGGGTGGGGCACCCAGGCCACGGCCGCCACGTTCGGGCCGCTGCCCAGCCCCGCTTCGTTCGAAAAGAGCCCGCGGCGTGCGCCCTGCATGATCGCCGCGGCAATGCCACCGCCGATCGCTTGGTCGAGACCGAACGCACCCTTGAAGATAATGGCCAGCGCGCCGGGCACGCGGTCGAGGTTGAGCAGCACGACGACAACGGCAATGACGATGTAGGACACCGCCATGACCGGCACGATGATCTCGGTGACGCTGGCGATGCGCTTGACCCCGCCGAAGATTGCCACGCCGACCACGGCGGTCAGCGCGATGCCG
>DATGCS010000044.1:0-12090 GCA_035311685.1 Wenzhouxiangellaceae bacterium | reverse complement strand
CGTGAAGCAATTTTTGACATTCACGCCAAGCTTTTCTATATTCCAAGGGGGGCTGCGTTTAATGACGACATGAGGTTGATTCAATGAAATTTCCACGAGATCTCTACGTTGGCAGCGCGCTCGCATTGCTTGCGGGCACGGCCCTTGGGCAATTCTGGGATCAGGGCATGAATCAGGAAGCTGCCCGGTCCGATTTCAATTCGCCGACCCGGGGTTTGCCCGAGGAGCCGATCACCTATGGCGTGTGCTTGAACCCCGCGTCCATTTATTCCTGCGACGGGCCTGTTTACTGGCCTGAGAACAACTGGACAGTGATCGGATACCCAACGGATCGCTACTGGGTCATTCATGCAAACAACGCTGAAATGTGGCGAAAAGGGTCTGTCGACGGCAGGGGACTGAACGGTCCGCCAGGGCAGACTCGATCGATCGGCGTGCCTGGAGAGTGGGGCCACGGGTTTCATATGGCCCACATCGACCATTCCGTCGACGGGGGGATTCCCGCTGACGACGGATGGCATTTCATCATCAACACCGACCTGATTCCCGACGATGAGCGCGCCTCATGGGTCGAGATCAATCCCCCGGGTGAACGCTCTGATATCAACTACCATTTATCGTTCGGTGCGCGTCAGAACCGCGGCAATGGCAATACGCCGCCGGCCGTGCTAAATGGCTTCGATCATCCCTACTACGGCAGCGCTCAGTATCTGAAATTCGAGGCTCAACAAATAGCTTCGGACAGTGGCACCAAGGGCGGTGGAAGCTATCGATTTTCAGGCATTTATCTGACTGCCGAATGGGGCGGCGAAGCGGCGCCTGGCGTACCGCATCAGCGTGGGCTGTTCATCACATTGTTCGAGGATGCGTTGGATCATCCTGGTCTTGATACGCAGTTCCCTCTAGGCTGGACAACCAATCCGAACTGGAACTGGCCCTTTGAGCAGTCATTCTTCTATCCGGGCGTAGACTGGGCTTTCGTCACCATAGATTATCTCGATGCGATTTGCCCTGACGCCGTGCTCGGGAGCGGTGATCGATTGGTTCCGAATCCGGTGCTTGGCAATTCCACGTTCTACAAGTTTCATTTGACGAAAGCGTTCCGATGTCTGGAGGCGGTTCATTCACCCTGGTCTGTGCCCTTTCCGTCAGACGTTGATGTGCCCGTGAATGGAATATTCTGGTTTCAGGAGGCCTCCAACGCGGAAAACACACCGGCAACACGCATGTGGATGCAAGTGGACAACGCCAAGGTTAGCAGCATTTAGAAATTGACTGGCTCATTGAACTGCACCCGCGTATCCCGAATCGATCAAATTGGAACGGGATGGGCTGTCTGGCCACTGCGCATCGCAATGGCGGCCGTGATTGTCACCAACATAGAAGCGACACTGCTGACGCTGCGTCTTTCCGAGTGGCGCGCCGATGCCGCGTCCATCTTCAACGCCGATCTTGACTCACAAGGGGATCGCGGACGAGGCGGGTAGCTGATATCCACTTGATGATTCTGTCGGTCCGGATGCAAACGCGCGCGCCGATGGAGCGCACGTTCGAATTCAGTTCCTTGAAGTGCCCGGACGGGATAGGACCGGATTGTAGGTCGAATCCGGAACGGCGGCAAAGGCCAAGATCGTCGGTGGCCGGGCGATGTCGGGGGGTAATTACTCGATCGATTTGATCCGGGGCTTTCCCGGCTAGATCGGCGTGCACAGCGGTGATGATTTAATCCGGGTGACTTGAGCCTGCGTCAAGCCTGGGGTGGCCGAGCGGGCGATATCGACCGGGTGCATCAGATTGCTGGTGTCGTTGATGTGGACCGGTGAGAAGTTCGAAGTCAGCAGCACGTGTCCCACTTCGTGCGCGGCGCACCATTGCGTTCCAGCGCGGGCGACGATACAAGCGGGACGATTGGGAAGATGACCGCCGCAGCCGTTGAGCGCCTGTGAAAACCGGTCGATGAAGTAGACGATGATTGCATTCGCCGGGACCGTCGGCCCCAGCCGCTGAAGCTGCGCGTATTCACCGGACGAAATCTTCCAGGCACACGATCCATCGAGCTGTTCGAATCTTTTAGCCTCAGATTCGCTCAGTCCCAGACTCATCCCCGACCCGAAAACGATCTGGATGCCGTATTGGGCGTAGACCATTTGCGTGCTCGAAAAGATCGTGCTGAAACGGACGTTTGTCAGGCTGAGCCCTCGGAAGTACAGCCGTACCCGATGCGTGAAGGGCGTTCCGACGTTCGGCAGGCCCAGCGTAGCGCGGGTTTCCGGTCCGACGATGCCATCGACCTGTATGCCGGACTGCCGCTGAAATGCGAGAACGGCGCGACGAGTATTCCCTCCAAAAATGCCGTCATCGACGAGATTCGGCCGCGGGAACAGCTGGGAGTTCAGCTCCCGCTGCAGTCTCTTGACTTCCGGCCCGCGACTCCCCTGCCTCAAGTTGGTCATTCGAATAATCTCAGGATGCCCAATCTATAAATACGGGTTTTCACCCCGAAACCTGCCATCTGTTTTCGTCGGCCGACGTATCGTGCAAATTCGCGTCAACGCGTAAGGCTTCCAGGAAATGAGTACTGGCGGCACCCCGCCGCTTGCAGAAGCCGCAATGTACAAGTCGGTACCCGATCATTTCGCAAGGCTGAATTGGACATACACATTTGAAAAGAACGTATTGAGCTTATTTCTGACAGCCAAGCGGTCGGAGCCGCCATGCCCCATCGGAATAGAATCGATTTCGTGTCGGCTGGTTCATGCAACTTGTTCTCGGAGAAATCATTACCCGGATCGCCGCCCCAGCCAATCGCAAGCATCAGGTGATTCATGCTCGACCTGACGAAGGCTTGAATCATCAAGACGCCAAGCAGATCCTCTGCTTCCCGTGGAACCTGCGCCAAGTCCTCCACCTGCCGAGTGAGGGCATCGATGCCGTCGTCCAGTTTACCGTGGCGCCAATGATTGCCGAGGTCAAGGACCAATAGATTGTCGGCCAGCTGTATGACCGGCGTCAGGACGGTGAGGGTCGGTTCCGCCGCCGGGATAAGGAAATCCTCGTGAACAGGGAAGTTCCAGTGTTCGAGGATATGGCGATTGGCTTGCTCATACCATGACCTTTTTCGGTATCGGCAGCCGATATCGAACATCTTCGCACAGCCTCCGGTTGGCAGCGGCATTGGCCCGGGACCGTGGCTTTCAAGTCGGGGCGAAAGGCGTTGGGTTCCGGATCAGGTCCGCGACGACTGCAAAGGCGGCCTAGAAGACGGCAACGGTGCCGGGGCGATGGCGAGTACGCTGCCGGCTTCGGGCGGCGGGTCATGGTCCATCGTGGATCTTATAGTCCGCGCCGTCGATCGGATCGATCAGGCGGTTGAAGCCGAAGCCTTCGAAGTCAGCGGTGTTGCGGGTGGCGAATTCGGTGGCGCCGTGGTGGCGCAGTGTCAGTGCGATTCGGGCGTCGAATACGCTGCGTCGAGCAATGTCCGGGCGCCGGGCAACGGCCCAGACGTTGTCCATCACCGGCGCGTTTTCAATATGCGTGGAGCTTTAGCCCCTGTTGGGGGGTTGCTAGCGCGCCAGCAGGCGGGCCGCGACGCTGATCAGGAGGGATGCCAGCGAGGCTAATACCAACCCTGCGGTGCCATACAGCCAGAGCTGCCAGAGAACGTCCGAAGTGCCCGAGAAACGGGCATTGCCGAAGATCATCAGCGAAAGTGGAAACCATGCAATGGCGCTGACGAGGAGCACGCGCGCCAGCCGGCGATGGATGCTGCCGGTTGTGACGCTGGCCGCAAGGCCGGCCAGGCAAGTCAGTCCGGTCCAGATCAGCAGATTGACGATCGGGGCATGCAGGATGCTAAGTTCGGTGAAGTCTTCGCCCATGGAACCGATCCCGACCGCCAGGATCAAGAAATGAGCGACAAGGGCGAAGATCCAGTATTTCATCACGGGCAAGTTTAGTGGCACCTGCGTCTAGTCACAGGGGAATGAGCTTATCGACCAGTGGAAAGCCTTGCCGGGTATGGTCACAGACGCTGGATCCCGGATCAGGTCCGGGACGACGAAAAATATGAGAGACGCTGGATCCCGGATCAGGTCCGGGACGACGAAAAATATGAGAGACGCTGGGTCCCGGATCAGGTCCGGCACGACGGAAATACGAGAGACACTGGATCCCGGATCAGGTTCGGGACGGCGGCGTAAATCCCGGCCTCACGGCAAAGACGAAGGGCGCTACCCGGAACAGATCCGGAGTGACGGCAAAAACAATACCGGGGCGACGGTTAGAGCTTGCATCAGGTTTGCGATCGGAATTGCTGAGTGGCGGCCCCGGCCGCGATCTGGAGATTATTTCAGCGCGTTCTCGAAGATCTCCAGATTTTTGTTCGATTCTGGGACGCTCGGCTTGAGGGAGGTGTTCTGATTCGAGAAGGGCCCGGGCCAGGCGGACGGCGGTCTTAGGGTGGCCGATCCAGTAGCCGCTTCTTCTTCCCCGCCGACCATCGTCGCCCGCTTTCGATAGGCGGCCAGGACACGCTCGGGCTCGCCGGCGTCGCGCAGGCTCTGGGCCAGGTAGAACTGATGGCGAGCATTATCCGGCTCTTGCGTCAGCGCAGCGCTCAGTAGTTCGGCGTCGCGCAGGTATTTCTGCCGCTGCGGCTGCTGGTTGCGTGCGCTGTCGAAGTGCCCGGCCCGGCGGGACCGCCTGCTCGAAGGGCTGTTCGCTGGCCAGGTATTCGTGCACCACGCCCTGGAAGCGCCACGGATGGTCAGCGCGCAGCAGGCGCGGAAGAAAAAACTCGTTAGCCGTGCCGCAAGGAATCTGGCGAATCTGCCAGGCCTGTATATCGGAGCGCTCGGGCAGGCTGAAGCCCTCATCGATGTGCAGTTCTTCGTCGGCATCGATCAGCAACAGCCAGTCGGCGCTGCCCTGGGCCAGGGCTATAGCCTCGCTGCGGTTGTGGCCAAAATCCACCCAGTCTCTATCGTGGAGTTCGCCAGGCAGGTCGGCGAGTGTTCGCTGGATCAGCTTCGGGGTGCCGTCCGTCGACCCAGTGTCCACAATGCACCAGCGCGTGATCAGCGGGCGCACCGAACTCAGGCAACGCTCGATTACATGCGCCTCGCTTCGCGCAATCATGACCAGGCAGATATCGGTCAGAGAAGACATAGGTTGCGGTGCCGGCATGAGATATTACTGGAATGCTGCGTTGTTGATCGTAAATCATATACACTTCAGTTGATTTGTCGACTGGCCGGTTGCTTAGACACCGTCAATTCAAACAAGAGCTGAGGCTTGATCATGACTATTTTTCGTGCGCTGGCCTCGGCGATTCTCTTATCGCTGGCCATCCCCGCCTGGGGTGATTTGTCGATTGGCGATGGCGGTTCGTTTTCTCTGGGTTCGGGCGTGCTTCGCCTGGCCGATACCCCGCTGATCATCGATGGTGAGTTTGATTTGGGCAGCGGCAACGTCGAGCGGGCCGGTAATATCTTGATCAGCGGTGTTTTCAGCGGCGGTTCCGGGTCGCTTGCGACAAGCGGCGACTGGATCAACAACGGTACCTTCAACGCGATGGATAGTGCGATAACGCTGTTCGACGAGACCGGCAGTACCGCACTTGTGCTCGGTGATTCTGTGTTTTACGGTTTGTCGATTTTCAGCTCTGCGGCTGGCGAGTTCGTGTTCGAATCCGGCTCGATCCAGAACGTTACCGATAGCCTGTTCATCCAGGGTGTGAGCGGTTTGCCGTTGCAGCTCCGGAGCACCTCGCCGCCGCAGATCGCTCAGCTGTTCCTTGAGAATGGCGCGTCCCAGGACATTGCGTTCCTGGGTGTCTCCGACGTGCACGCTACCGGCCAGCCCCTGGCGCCCGACCAGACCAACCAGGGTGGTACCGGCAACGATCTAGGCTGGTTCGGCAGGGCGCTGGAGTTCATCCCGATTCCGACGCTGTCCGTTCCCGGACTGATTGTTTTAGTACTCGCGATATTCGGTGTCGCCGTGGTTAGACGGAAAGTTGATTCTCAATTCGTTGCGTGAATTGGTCATCGACAAATAATCAAAGAAAAATCCAAGGAATCAAAAATCATGCGAAGCGCCTTTAGTTACACACCTCTTGCCGCTGCAATCGTAGCTGTCTTGTTCGCATCGGAAGCGAACGCGCAGGAGGATGTGGTGGTCCAGGCGCCTCCGGGCGGCTCGGTGCAAATCCAGGACTCGGCTGGAAATACGGTCTATTTCCGGGTCAACGACGACGGCACATTGATCCTGCCGGCTATCGATGGAGACGCCGAGCAGACAAGCGTTCTTTGCTTCGAGGCCGGCACCGGCGTGCTGGGACCGTGTACCGCGACGGCAGCCATTGGCCCCACCGGTCCCACGGGTCCGCAGGGTGTCGCGGGCCCGATCGGACCGCAGGGTGCACCGGGTCCGATTGGCGCACAGGGCGCAACGGGACCGATCGGCCCACAGGGCGTTCCGGGTCCGACTGGAGCTCAGGGTGTCCCCGGCCCGACTGGACCGCAGGGTGCAACGGGACCGAACGGTCCACAGGGCATTCCGGGTCCGACTGGAGCTCAGGGTGACCCCGGCCCGACCGGACCGCAGGGCGCAACGGGACCGATTGGACCGCAGGGCGCAACGGGACCGATTGGACCGCAAGGCCCAACAGGCGCTACGGGCGCTCAAGGTGTCGCGGGACCGACCGGCGCACAGGGCCCAACCGGCCCGGCCGGACCTTCGGGGCGAGACTTCGACGTGTTGATCAACGGAACTTCGATTTCAGATGCCAGCCTCGATTTTGCCTATCTCGGGTTTACAGGGGATAGTTTCGGTTTTCTGACCAATACCAACTACAGCTTCCAATTGGTCGACAACGCGCTGCAGCGGGTCTGGTTGCTCTACAGTGGTGCCGGATGCACCGGCACCACGGCGGCTTACGCCGGTCCGGAGGCCGCCGGCGCGTATTCGGCCTCCGCGGGCTCGATCTTCCAGACCAGCGGGACGGTCTACTTCGTGAACGCTTCGGCCACGATAACCAATTTCGCGACGGTTTCTTATATCGACGAGGACGGAGCCTGCGTTGCCTTCGCCGGTACTGATCCCTCGCTGCCGTATGCGGCGAACAACAGCGGGATAACCGGGGCTTCGTTCGCGAATCCCAATACGCAGGTGCTGACGTTAACCCGCAATTAGGCTGTCGGGCAGGAGCAATAGTCGTGTGCAATCCTGGTGTCAGGTCTTGGACTCGGGCTATCCATTAGCCCAGCCGTGTCAATAGGCAAAACGGACGCTGGCGATTTTCTAGCCCACTTCGATTTCCTTTGACCGGTTTGCGCATGCCGATCATCAACAGAAACCAAAGACGCTGGGTCCCGGATCAAGTTCGGGACGACGACAAAGGTGAAAGACGCTGAATCCCGAGTCGGCGTGCCCATCGCAAGCATGATTGCGCGGTAGCATGAGGCGATGGGCAACGATATCTACCAGTCCATTCCTTATCCAGGCCTGTGGGCCGATCTGATCCTGATCGTCCACGCGCTGATCGTGGGGTTCGTGATCGTTGGTCAGTTGACGATCCTGATCGGCTGGTGGTGGGGCTGGTCGTGGGTCAGAAACGCCTGGTTTCGCCTGGCCCACCTGGCCACTATCGTCATTGTGATGCTGCAGGCCTGGCTGGGCCGATTGTGCCCGCTGACGATCTGGGAGCAAAAGCTGCGGCAGGCGGCCGGGCAGGCGTATCACGAACAGTCTCTTGTCGAGTACTGGGTTGCCGAGTACCTGTACCTGGACCTCCCATGGTGGGTTTTCGTAACGGCCTACACTTCGTTCGCCATGCTGGTCGCCTGGACATGGTGGCGATTGCCACCCCAGCGGGCAAGCGCCTCCTGAAGCGAAGCCCCGATCAGGCGCCCGCTACCGGCGCACTATGCGGAAATTTTTTAGCAATTCTGACGGTAGCTCGTTACGGGCGAGTGGGGCAACAAGCCGGGCCGGGTGAGCTCAAGGTATTTTCAGATCGTCCCGGCAGCGCTTGAAGGTGTTGTTTGACCGGAGTAGAGTCGGTAGTGGAATCCTGGCCGCTGGAGATCGGGGGCGGCGCCATTGGATCAATTACCCACGGAGACCGCCAATATGACCATTCGAATCCTTTGTTTGTTGCTGGCACTAGTCCTGGTCGGCTGCGACCGTCAGGGTGCAGACTGGGAAGAGGCCCGGGAAAAAGACACCATCAGCGCGTATGAAGCGTTCGCGGAGCGTTACCCGGAAAGCCCCGAGGCCGACCAGGCCCGAAGCCGCATCGAGACGCTGCGCGCCGAGCAGGCGTGGAGCGATGCACGCCAGCGCGACACGGTCGAAGCTTACCGCGGATTCGTCGAGGCCCACCCGGATGCCGCGACCGTTGACGTGGCGCGCTCCCGCCTGCAAACCCTTGAACGTGAAGCGGCATGGCAGGATCTGGCCGACAGCGAGAACGTTGGGGCGCTGCGGGCCTTCGCCGCCAATAATGCCGGCAGCCCGGAAGCGGAACTTGCGCGGGAGCGGATCAGCGAACTGGAGGCCCAGGCCGAGGCCGAACGGCGCGAGCGCGAACAGGCTGCCGAGCAGGAACGCGAAGCCGAGCGTGAACGCCAGGCCCGGCGCGAAGCCGAGCAAGCCACCCACCACGTGCAACTGGCGGCGGTCCGCAGCCAGGACCAGGCCGACCGGGGCATCGACCTGCTCCAGCAACGCCTGAGCGAACTGCTGGGTGACGTGAACCTTCAAGTGCAGCAGAGCAACGGACTGTATCTGCTGGTCACCCAGCCGATGAGCCAGGACAAGGCCGAACAGTTGTGCGAGACCTTCAAGCAGCGCGACCAGGACTGCCTCGTGCGTGCGCGGTGAAGCCCATGGCATCCGGGCGGGACAATCCTTCCCGGCTCGCAATCACCGGGAGTCCCGGCGACTGAGCCCGGATTGGCGCTACCGCGACCCCAGCACGATGCGCTGGCGGGGCGCTTCGAGCCGTGCTATCCAATTGCCGAAGACCGCCTCGGCAAGTTCGAGCGTGGCCGGCAGGTGCTCGTGCGTCGCCGCCCGGATGTCTTCCGGCGTCCGCTTCAAGCCCGAAGCGGCGAGGTCGTCGCGATAGAAATCCAGCGTCAGCCAGCGACGGATCAAGCGCTCGTCGAGTTCCAGGTGAAACTGGAATCCGTATGCATTATCGTCGGCGCGGAATGCCTGGCAGCCGCTTTCGTCGTCATAAGCAAGGTTGGCGGCCCCGGCCGGGCAGTCGAAGTCCCAGTGGTGCCACTGGAAAATGGGTCGCGGTTCAGTGAGCGGATGCATCACCCGGTCGTCGAGAGCGCCTGCAGACGGGCACAGTTCGTACCAGCCGATTTCCGGCGGTATGCAGGGCCCCACTCGCGCGCCTAGCACATGGGCGAGCAACTGCCCGCCCAGGCAGATCCCCAGCGTCGGCACCTGCCTCTTCAACGCCTCCTCGAGCAGCCGGCATTCGACGGCCAGGTGCGGCGTGGAATCGCCGACCTGCATCGGGCCGCCGAGCACGATCAGCGCCTGGTAACGATCCAGGCTCGGCTGGGCGGCCGGGTCGCGGGCAAAGTTGACGTAGCGGATCCGATGCCCTGCCCGGCGCAGCATCGGATCGAGCACGCCCAGCGGCTCGGCTGCAACATGTTGTAGAACCAGAACGCGCGCCATGTCGGGAGGATACTCGAATGCCGGCGCGGTGCAGGGCGTCCCTTACCGGCATCCCTGAACCGGCGCCACTCGTCAGGCATTACCGTAAATCATGCCTCTGGCGTCGTAATTCATCGATAACACCGCGACCTTGGGAAACGGATTCTTCATGCTGCGCAACGTGTCTTACTGACCGGTGCGCGCCAAATGCCGGAACGTGGACACGCATACCTCAGCCCGCCAGTGACCAGCCGGCCGGGTCATCACATGACCATGTTGCAGTCACTGACCCGCACGGTCGGCCTGGATCGTGAGCGAATGGTCGCACTGGATGCCATGCACAACCAACGCAATGTTGCCGATTGGTCCGGTGCTCCGGTCCGGAAGAGCGCAGTCGAAGCGCCATGGCAGAAACGCTCGGCCTGCCGCATGATCAGCGGCTGAGTGCCAATTACACTGACGGTTGGGTGCGGCGCAGACCAATCGATCACGTTTTGAAAAAGCTGGCAGCGCGAGTTTGGAAACCCGAGATCGAAATAACGCCTATTCGGGGGATGTTCACGTCTGGTCGTGTGGGCGCGACTGCGTCTTCCATAAAGGCTTCGCCATGCTCACACAGACCTGTTCAGGGGCACGTCAAAGATTCGGCAAGAATAGAAAAAAGGCCGCGCGATGCGCGGCCTTTGAATGTTGCGTATTGAACGACCTCTCGAAAGAGGAGGTCGCCCTGATCGGCGATCAACGTATGCGGATAACGACCACTGCCACCGCTGCCAGCATCAGGCTCATCAGGATAAGAGCGAGATTGGACATTGTCGGCACCGGAAGAGCTTCCTCTGGCGGTGGCGTGCCCGGCAGGGCCCGAATAATAAGGGCCGAGTAATTGGGGAAAAGACCATTGATCGCCTGCCAATCGTCGGTCATCGGGTCGCCCGTGTCGAAGAACAGCTGGCCCGCACCAGCGTTGGTGGCACCGGTTTCATCCGACGCGATGAAAAAGTTCGGATCGGTCGGAACGAATCGGACGCCAAGGAAAAAGTTGCCGCTGGCCGGGAGCGTAATGCCGGCGCCCAACACGTTGAAGTCGAAAATGGTTTCCGGCAGGCCGGTCGGCAGGCCTGCGGCCGAGCCCGGAATGGCGCCAAGTTCGGTTCCCGGTACGCCGCCCGGACCGTCATCATCAAATACCACAATTTCGAAGTTTATCGACGACGGGCCGAGGCTCACCCAGCCAAGACATACGGTGTCGATGGAACCCTGCGGAAAATCCGCGGCGCTGAACTGCTGTACGAAGGTAGCCTCCGTAACGGCCGCGGGGTTCCCGCCATAGCCGTTTTCAGCAGTCCCGTCGTCCACGGAGATGATGCCGGGATCAGAGCATACTGCCGGTGCACCGCCGCGCTGGGTTGCGTTACTGATCGAACCGATCTCGTCGGCAAGCTGGGCTTGCGCTGAGACCGGAAGTGCGAAGATGGCAGCGAACGCCGCGGTAATCATGAATTTATGCATTGTTTTCTTCATCCCTGAATTGGTTGGACATGAGGCTTAGATTTATTTGATCAGGCCAGGATCTCGGTGCCGCGATGCCTCAGGCGTGTTGTCAAGGCACAAAGATTTCGAAAATATACACTATAAGCGCGGGTTTTGGAAGCGATGTATCCCACAGCTATGCCCATACGACGACAATTTAAAAGAAACAATCAGTCAATTCGGTGCGGTGTCTCGGGAAGGTGCGGGATCATCAGCGCGCGATGGGCGCCTGGTGGGTTTTTTGAGCCGTGCAGCAGAAGAATACCCGAATAACATCGATATCCAACGATAGAAGTGACGGATCAATTCGCCACTAAGCGAAGACAGTCATATCCCGTCAACCCGTGACAGCCAACGCCAGGGCTCATAACGCGCCTGAAGATTCGGGGCCGCGCAGGAACCGGGATGTACAAAGTGGGTACATGAGGATTCCGAGCACCGCACGAATTGCCTATGGGGAATTTTCGTTTCAGGGTTTCTCAGGTGCGTTCCGTGTGGTGACGCTCGCAGCGCAGAAACCGCAACGTACAAAACGGGTACTTGAGGATTTCGAGCAGCGAACGGCGCCTCACGGGACGTGCCTGAAAAAGCCTGAAAAGAAAATTTGGTGGGCGATGCTGGGTTCGAACCAGCGACCCCTGCCGTGTGAAGGCAGTGCTCTCCCGCTGAGCTAATCGCCCTTTTCGAATGCGCAATGATACCGGCAATTCCGCCCGTCGGCAATTGTTCCTGGAGCACGGTTTGCTTGTTCGATCGGGATTGTGTATGTTCTCTTCGTTCTTGTTTCTGGATCCCTGATTGAATTCAATGATCAGCGCGGCGCCGCCCGGCAATGCGGTATCGACCGCCCGGCTCGAAATGTTCGGCTCGGAG
>DATGCS010000043.1:0-11791 GCA_035311685.1 Wenzhouxiangellaceae bacterium | reverse complement strand
CGTCAGCCACCCGCTCGCTGCGTTTTCAAGCGGTCTTTCAATCAATGACTTGCGCGGGCGCCTGGCGGCGTGCGGCGGTGCTCGGGTTCTATAGGTCCGGTTCGTTGATGAGGCGTTCGATTTCCTGGGTACCGGCGCGTCTTTGGGCGCGGCCGTCGACCGGGTCGGGCGGGGGCTGCTTCCAGCTGCTTCCGGCCATCAGGCCAAGTTCGAAACACTGCCCGTCGGCCTCGATTACCACCAGCTCGAGGTCGCGGTAGCTGTTGTCGTGCCAGCGGATCCGGCGGGTCTCCTGTTCGAAGCGGATGTTGTGCGAGAGCAGGAACGCGATCACCTCGTCTTCCGTTTCGCAGAAAACGTGAAGCGAGATCCGCGAATACTGGTCCGAGGTGCCTTCCAGCACCGGTCCGACCAGCTTGGGGCGGAATCGGCGGAAGAATTTCATGGCTTCCAGCGCGGCCCGGCGCTTTTCGGTCAGGTCGTCGATCAGCGCCTCGCCTCCGTACATGGCCTGGTAGCGCTTGAGTTCGGCTTCCACCTCGGTGTTGGACGGCAGGCTCGAGCGGCCTGAAAGCCCCAGCCTGTGGGCCGCTTTCTGTTTCGCCTGCCCGTAGTTTCGCTGTCCTTCGGTGGCCAGGATGCGCGCCGCCTCGGCCGCGACCTCCTGGCGGATGCGGTCATTCTGGCGATCTCCCCTTGTCGGCATGACCAAGCTCCTTGATGTCGGACGCGCCACCCGACGCGGCGCAGTGTCTTCCTGATGCGGATCAGAAAATTTCGTAGGGGTCGGTCTCGTCTTCGACCTGTTCGCTTTCCTGGTTCTTCAGCGGCGGCAGATTGTCGGCCGGGAACCACTCCCGAACCGCACCCGGCGTGCCGGGACGCACGCGCAGGCCGCTGTTCGGATCGATGCTGGCCTCGACGATGCCGATCGGCACGGGGTCGGCCTGTTCAGGCACACCGTCCAGCGCGGCCTGCATGTAATCGACCCAGATCGGCAGCGCGGTGCGGCCGCCCTGTTCGTATTCGCCGAGCGATTCATTGCTGTCCAGACCCACCCAGACCGTTGTCACCAGCGCGTCGTTGAAGCCGGAGAACCAGGTATCGCGCTGGTCGTTGGTGGTGCCGGTCTTGCCGGCCAGGTCGTCGCGTCCGAGCGCGAGTGCCCGGCGGCCGGTGCCCGAGGTGATCACGTCGCCCATCATCGAACGGATCAGCCAGGCCGTCTGCGGCTTGACGACGCGTGCGGCGTAGACGGGAATCGGCGGTCCATGAAGCTCTTCGGGTGTTTCATCGCCGGCCAAACGTTCGTCCTGGCCGCCGCCGTCGGTTGAATCATCGTCGCCTGCCGGGGTGTCCAGGCCAAGCTCGAGCTCGCGAGGCGCTTCTCTCTGCAAGCTGCCAAGCGCTCCCGGTCTGGAGCCGGTGGTCCTGCCCGCGCGGTTGTCGGTGGCATAGCCGTTGCCGTCGCCGCAGTCGCGACAGGCCAGCGGCCGCGGCAGCAGCGGAAGCTCACGATCCTGATCGTCGATGATTGCGTGGATGAAGTAAGGGTCAATGTCGAAGCCGCCGTTGGCAAACACGGCGTACGCCGCGGCCAGGTCAATCGGTGTGATCGATGCCGAGCCCAGCGCCATCGACGGGCCGTTGGGAATCTGACTGCGCTGGAACCCGAAGTCGGTCACGTAGTCGATAGTGGGCTGGATACCGATATCCATCACCAGGCGGACGCTGATCAGGTTGCGCGAATGGATCATGGCCTCGCGCAGACGGGTCGGGCCGAAGAATCTTTCGCTGAAGTTCATCGGCTTCCAGGTACGTTCCTGCGACGGATCGTCGAACACGATCGGTGCATCGTTGACCAGGCTGGCCGGCGTGTAGCCGTTGTCGATGGCCGCGGCATAAATAAACGGCTTGAAAGCAGAGCCGGGCTGGCGCCTGCTCTGCGTGGCGCGGTTGAACTGGCTGGCCCCGAAGTCCAGCCCCCCGACCAGCGCGACCACCGCGCCGGTATCCGGTTCGAGTGAGACAAGCGCCGCCTGGGCTTGCGGAACCTGCGCCAGGCGCGGACCGTTCTCGCCGCCGCGCAGACGGACCAGGTCGCCGGGATTCAGCACTTTGTCGACCGTCTCCGGCCGAGTGCCCAGCGCGTTCCGGCCGAGATGCTCACGAGCCCATTCGACATCGGCCAGTGAGAGTTCCACGTCGCGGCTGTCGTCGTTCAGCAGCGTGGCCGATTCCGGCCCGGCTGTGAGTACGATGGCCGGTTCCAGGTCGCCCACCGTGCGCGTGTTACCCAGTTCCTCCAGCAGGGCCTGGCGGTCGTTCAGCAGCGCGGGATCGAGTTCGCGCTCCGGGCCGCGCCAACCGTGCCGACGGTCGTAATTGTCCAGTCCTTCGCGCACGGCGCGGTCCGCGGCCTGCTGCAGGCGGCTTTCGACCGTCGTCACGATGGTGTAGCCGCGTGTATAGGCCGCGTTCGCGCCAAACCGATCGACGGCCTGCTGGCGCGCAATCTCGGCGATCCAGGGGGCGTCCAACTCCGCCTGCGGACCGTGCAGGCGGGCGCGGTCGGGCTCGGCAACGGCCGTTTTGTATTCGCTAGCATCTATGAAGCTTTCGGCCAGCATTCGGTCGAGCACGTAGTTGCGGCGGTCCAGCGCGAAACGGGGATTCGTCACGGGATTGACTACCGAAGGCCGCTGCGGCAAGCCCGCGATCATGGCCATCTCGGCGATCGTGAGTTCGTCGACGGTCTTGCCGTAATAGATCTGTGCCGCGGCGCCGACGCCGTAAGCGCGGTGACCCAGAAACTCCTTGTTCAGATAGAGCTCGAGAATTTCATCCTTGGAAAGTTCACGCTCTATCTTCATTGCCAGGAATATCTCGCGCACCTTGCGGGTGACCGAGAACTCATTGCTCAGGTAGAACCTGCGCGCGACCTGTTGCGTGATCGTGCTGCCGCCCGGTACGCGACGCTGGCCGAAATAGCGCACGTAGCCGAATACGCCGCGCAGCGTCCCGCGCCAGTCGATACCGGGGTGGCCGTAGAAGTTGTCGTCCTCGGCGGCCAGGAAAGCCTGCTTGAGCGCGAGCGGTATTTCGTCTATCGTCAGCGGAATACGGCGTTGTTCGCCCACGGTCGTGATCAGCCTGTCGTCGGCCGAATAAATTCGCAGTGGCACCTGCAGTTCAACGTCCCTGAGGGTGTCGACCGATGGGAGTGATGGGACGATAATCAGCCACAGTATTGTGAATCCGATCACTGCTAAGACCAATCCGAGCAAAAACAGTCGGATAGAAAACTTAATTAAAGACTTTATTTGTGGCATGGAGTATGATACACCTTGCATCCGAGATCGATCGACGCGGGAGCGATGCTTGCCGAAAGGCCGGCAAAAGCCGAAAATTGGACCGCGGCACTCGCTGAACGATCCATTTTATCGGCATCCGTTTGTCGAGATTGCCAAGAATTGCAAGGTTCGAAGCACGACACTGGGGGGGCGGACCGGCGTTGAGAAAATGAACCGAGAGGAGTCCGGGGATGAAGTGCAGTACCGAAGTCGGCCTTGAGGGAGTGGCGAACCGACGCCTCGAGTCGTTGCCCGGTGACGGGCGATACCAACAAACAACCATCGCAGCTATTGGGGAACGGCCTTGAATATCTTCAAACGATCCGCGCCGCCCACGATCGGGGTGGATATCGGCACCAGCAGCGTCAAGGTGCTGCAACTCAGCAAGGCAGGTTCCACTTATCGCGTGGAACATGTCGCGGTGGAGACACTGCCGGAAGGCGCTTTTGCAGAGCACAGCATCAGCAATGTCGACGAAGTCGGCGAGGCGATCCGAAGCGCGGTCAAGCGCAGTGGTACCAAGGCCAAACATTGTGCCATGGCCGTTTCGGGATCGGCCGTCATCAGCAAGCTCATCCATCTCCCAGGCGACCTCGCAGAAGAAGAAATCGAGGGCCAGATCGAGATAGAAGCCGGTCAGTACATTCCTTACCCGCGAGATGAAGTGAGCCTGGATTTCGAAATCCTTGGACCCTCGGCGCGCAACGCCGACGTTACCGAGGTGCTGCTGGCTGCATCCAAGACCGAGAACATCGAAACGCGCGAAGCGGTCGCCGAGCTTGCCGGGCTTACAGCCCGGATCATAGACGTCGAGGCATTTGCGATTGCCAACGCTTTCGAACTGGTTCGCAAGCGCGACGGTATTTCGGACTCGTCAGTAATCGCGGTGCTCGATATCGGCGACGTGCGTGCTTCGCTCAACGTCCTTCGTGACGGCCGTTCGATCTACTACCGCGATCATCCATTCGGCGGGCGGGAACTGATCGAGGAAACCATGCGCCGCTATGGGCTGGACGCCGACCAGGCACAGTTCTGGAAGCGCGGCGAGGAACCACCGGCCGGGTTCGACGACGAAGTTCTTGAACCTTACCGTCAAAGCGTCATCCAGCAGATTGGGCGGGCCCTGCAGTTCTATTCGTCCAGCCGCGAGTACTCCAGCATCAACACGCTGTTCCTGGCCGGTGGCGGAGCAACAGCCGAGGGCCTCGTCGAATCAGTCAGCGCCGAGCTCGGCATGAATGCCGAATTGGCCGATCCGCTCAAGGGGCTCAAGCTGGCGCCGCGCATCAATGCGGCTTCGCTCGATCTGATACGACCATCGCTGGTCACGGCAAGTGGCCTGGCACTGCGGGGAGTCGAATAATGCGCAAGATCAATCTATTGCCATGGCGCGAGGAATTGCGCCGCGAAGCACAGCGCAACTTCATGATCCTGCTGGTGATTGCGGCCGTTGCGGCGGCAGGGGTCGTATTCGCGGTCAACCGCTACTTCGATGCGCAAATCAGCAACCAGAACCAGCGTAATGCTTATCTCAATACCGAGATCGCCAAGCTTGACCGCCAGATCGCGCGCATCGAGCAACTCGACGAGACGCGGAGCCGGCTGCTCGATCGCAAGCGGGTTATCGAAGATCTCCAGGCCAACAGGACATTGATGGTTCGGCTGTTCGACCAACTCGTGCGCACGGTGCCCACGGGAATCCGGCTTCTCAATGCCCGCCAGGTCGGCGACCAGATCACGATCACCGGCACCAGTCAGTCCAATGCGCGAGTTTCGACGTACTTGCGCAATTTGGAGGCTTCGATGGTTTTGCACAATCCGCAATTGAGAATCATCGAGGCCGAGACCGAAGAGACCGATTCGCAGATGCCATACATGTTTACGGTGGCCGCCACGGTTGCACCACCCGAGACGGTTGACGACGATGAAACCCAGCCCGGAGCGGAGGCCGCAGAATAATGGATCTTCAGGAAATTCGCGACCTCGACTTCAACGACCTGGGCCGGGCCTCGCCCGGCGCCAAGGCGTTTCTGCTGATCGTCATGGCGGCGCTCATCATCGGCGCCGGCTATTGGTTCGTCATCAAGGATCAGCGCGCCGATCTGGCCAACCACGAGCGTCAGGAAACGCAGCTCCGTCAGGAATTCCAGGAGAAGCAGCGCAAGGCGGCTTCGCTGGAAATCTACGAACGGCAGTTGTCCGAGATGCGCACCATGCTGCGCACGCTGCTGCGCCAGCTTCCGAGCAAGACCGAGATGCCCGATCTGCTGGTCGACATTTCGCAGACCGCATTGGCCGCCGGCATCGATACCGAACTGTTCGAGCCGCGTGCCGAACAAATACAGGATTTTTACGCCGAACAGCCCATCTCGATTCGCATGACCGGGCAGTATCACCAGTTTGGTAATTTCGTCAGCGGCGTGGCTTCGCTGTCGCGCGTCGTCATCCTGACCATGCAGGATATCTCGCTGGAACCGGTTGAGGGCCGGCCCGGCATTCTGCGCATGGAGGGGACGGTTACGACTTACCGTTACCTGGACGAGGGCGAAGACAGCCAACTGCTGGAAGGAGAATCCTGATGCGCCGGATCATGATGCTCACGATGTTCTCCATGGCTCTGCTGGCAGGATGCACCGGCGGCCAACAGGACCTCGAACAATGGGTGCAGCAAACGCTGGCGCGCCCGGCGGGAGAGGTCGACCCTCTTCCGCAGGTGCAAACGCCTGAGCCGGTCGTTTACGACGCCTACGACCTGCGCGATCCATTCCTGAGCCCGCGCCCGGATCTGGAGGAAACCGCTTCGGCCGGCAGCGGGCCGCGGCCAGATCCGGATCGTCGGCGAGAGTTTCTCGAGCGCTTTCCGCTCGATGCGCTTGAAATGGTCGGCACCATCTCCATCGGTGAACGCACCTACGGGCTGATCTCGGACCCCGAGGAGACGATTCATCGGGTCAGCGAAGGCAACTACCTGGGACAGAACCACGGCCGGATTCTGCAAGTCACGCCAACCGCCATCGAAGTGATGGAGTTGGTGCCCGACGGGGCCGAAGGCTGGATGGAACGCGAAGCGCGCATTGCGCTGCCCGACGATGACGAGCAGGGATGATGGTGGACGCTATGAACAAACAAGAATTTGGCACGGGGATGCAAGTTATGAAAACCCATGAAGGGAACTCAACAGGGAGCCCGATTATGAACCGCACGAAGCGAATCCTGACCCTTCTGGCCGGTGCGATCTGGCTATTCGCCGGTCCGCTTTCGGCCACGGTCGTTAACGATGTCCAGGTCAACGACGACGGCACTCGATTGAACTTCATCCTGTCCACCGATGAGGCTCCCGGCGAACCAACGGTATTCACTACCGATCAGCCACCGAGAATCGTGCTTGAACTGACCGACACCACCTCGAACGTGGCTGCCGCCCAGGTGCCCGTGGGCGTTGGCCCGGTGAGAAGCTACATGACGCTTTCCTCCGGTGGTCGGACGCGTCTGGTCGTCGACCTTTCGCGCAGCGTAGGATACGACGTCGATGTGCAGGGCAATCAGGTAGTGCTGAGCCTCGAATCGGGCGGCTCGGCCGGACGTGTCGGCGGCGTCTCTTCCGGTGACCGGAACGAGATCGAGGGAATCGATTTTCGTCGAGGCGAGAATGGGGCAAGCCGCGTGCTGATCCAGCTTGACCGGCCGGGCGTGGACATTTCAGTTGATGAGCGCGCCTCCGCGCTGCGCGTCGACCTTTACGACACGTCGCTGCCCGATGATCTGATGCAGCAACTGGACGTGACCGACTTCGCCACGCCGGTCCGGACGATCACGCCGGAAATCCGCGGCGCCAACGTGCGCCTGAATCTCGACATTTCAGGCGCCTATCAGCACGTCGCTTACCAGACCGACAACCAGCTGGTCATCGAAGTGACCGAGCCGGATCTCGAGCCGCGCATGACGCGCGAACTGGAATTCTTCCAGGATCGCGAATACGAGGGCGAACGCATAACACTGAATTTCCAGGATATTCCAGTGCGCTCGGTGTTGTCGCTCATCGCCGATATTTCCGATCTCAACATTGTCGTGTCCGATTCTGTCGGCGGTAGCCTTACGCTGCGCCTGACCAACGTTCCGTGGGACCAGGCGCTGGACATCGTGCTCGAGACCCGCAACCTTGCCATGCGCGAGTCGGGCAACGTGCGCTGGGTCGCGCCGCAGGGCGAGATCGCCGCGCGCGAACAGCAGATTCTGCGCGCGCGCGCCGAGCGTCAGACGCTCGAGCCGCTGCGCACCGTGATGATTCCGGTCAGCTATGCCGATGCCAGTGCATTGTCCGAACTGATCCGTTCGTCCACTGCAGTCGGTAGTGAGGGCGAAGGACCCGGCGCCGGGCTGCTTTCCGAACGCGGCTCGGTCACCATCGACCAACGCACCAACACGCTTCTGGTCACGGACACCGCCGAGCAGATCGATCGGGTGCGCGAACTCGTCGTCGAGCTGGACCGGCCCGTTCGCCAGGTGCTGATCGAATCGCGCATCGTCATCGCGCGCTCCAGCTTCAACCACGAATTGGGCGTTCGCTTCGGCGTCAGCGGATCCCAGCAGGCCGGCAACAATCTGATCTCGATCAGCGGTTCTGGCGAGGCCACCGACCGCATGAGCAACGTGGGCCTGGCGCGCCGGCAACTGCTTGGCCAGCGGCCCGGTCGGCCGACGTTCCTCTCGGACGCTGACCTTAATGATGACGGTACGGTCGATGTCGGTACCGAGGGCATTGCCGTGCCGGCGCTGGCCGATCGCCTTAACGTGAACCTGCCGGTGTCCAGCGCAGCCGGCGCATTCGGCATCAGCTTCCTGACCAGTAACTACCTGCTGGATCTGGAGTTGTCGGCCCTCGAGGCCCAGGGTGAGGGCGAGGTCATTTCGACCCCGCGCGTGATTACGGCCAACCAGAACGAGGCCTTCATCCAGCAGGGTGTGGAGATTCCGTTCGAGGAAGCCACCAACTCCGGCGCCACGAACGTGGAATTCAAGGAAGCCGTACTCGAACTTCGCGTTACGCCGCTGATCACACCCGACAACCGGGTCCAGCTCAGTCTTGCGATCAAGCAGGATACGGTGGGTGAAATCTTCCAGACGGGGCGCGGCGGTTCGGTGCCGTCCATCGATACTCGCGAACTGGGTACGCGCGTGCTGGTCGAGAACGGCCAGACCGTTGTCCTCGGCGGCATCTTCCAGGAAGAACGCAACTTCAACACCACCAAGGTGCCGTACCTGGGTGACGTGCCGGTGCTGGGAACGCTCTTCCGTCGCCGGGCGACAGCCGACGAGAAGCGTGAACTGCTGATCTTCATCACACCCAACATCCTGGACGACCAGATTCGCATCGACTGATTCGAATCACGGGACAACAAGGGCCCGGGCCGGAAACGACCCGGGTCTTTTTATTGGATGAGCCCGGGTTAGCGCTCTTCGTGTCCTGCTTTTGCTTCTGCCCCGGTTTTTGCAGCGGCGCCGGCGGCGGCCGATACACTTACAATGACCCGATGACAGATCGACCCTGTTCCCCGGCTGCCGAGCGCAATCGCGAACCGATTCTCAAGGTGTTGCGCGCATGGCTGCCCAAGTCCGGACGCATGCTCGAGATCGGCTCGGGCACCGGCCAGCACGCGATCTTTTTCGCGCCGGCCCTGCCGCTGTGGCAGTGGCAGCCCAGCGAGCATCCAGACGAGCTTCCCACGTTGCAGGCCGGACTTGAAGGACACGGTGTTGCGAACATCGGGCATCCGCTTGCGCTGGACGTGACCGGCGAATGGCCGGAAGAACAATTCGACGCCGCGTATTCGGCCAACACTGCGCACATCATGCATTTCCCGGCCGTCGAGGCCATGTTTGCCGGTGTCGGGGCGCGGTTGAACTCGAATGGCCTGTTCGTGCTCTACGGCCCGTTTGCCCGCAACGGCCGGCACAACGCAGCCAGCAACGCCGAGTTCGACGCCAGCCTGCGTGCGCGCGATCCGGGTATGGGCATACGCGATGTCGAACAACTCGACCAACTGGGCGAGGTGTGTGGTCTGGAGCGAATCGCGGAACTTCGCATGCCGGCCAACAATCACATCCTGGTCTTTCACAAACCCTGAATGAAGGCAACAAGAATGGGCTCTGTTCAAGCACAGGCTTTCGAGTCGTGGGATGGTCTGGCGCAGCAGGCGCGTGGGCTTCTGGCCGGCGAAAATCACCGCATCGCCAACGCCGCCAACCTGGCCGCGCTGATATTCAACAGCGTTCCCGATCTCAACTGGGCCGGATTCTATTTCGTCGAAAACGGTGAACTGGTGGTCGGGCCGTTCCAGGGCCAGCCGGCCTGCGTGCGCATTGCACCGGGCAAAGGGGTCTGCGGCGCGGCGCTGGTCAGCCGCGAGACGCAGCGGGTCGAAGACGTCGAGGCTTTCGCGGGGCATATCGCCTGTGATCCGAATTCGAGATCGGAGGTCGTGGTGCCGCTGATCCTGGATAACGAAGTCATCGGCGTGTTCGATATCGACAGCCCGAAGCCCGGTCGCTTCAGCGACGGGGATGCGCGCGGATTCGAGCAACTGGCCGCGATCTACGTGGAATCTCTCACGCGATGAGCGTGCTGGAACGGGCGGGCTCGACGTATTGAATCCGTCGGGCCGAGCCCAATGAATCAGTCGGGTTCGAAGCGCGCGGCGAGACGGATTCGGCCCTGGTCGCCGAATTCGAGTTCAAATATGCCCCCGGTGGGCAGGGGCATCAGCTGTCCGGTAAGTGCGCACTGAACCTGTTCCAACCCGGGGTTGTGCCCGATCAGCACCAGATTCCCCGGCTGTTCCCTGACCAGCGCGGCCAATGTCGCGGCCGTCGCATTCCAGATGCGAGCCTCCTCCTGAAATTCGCCCATGGCCTCGTGCAGAACCAGCTCGGCGGTGCGACGCGCCCGGGCCGCGGGCGAAACCAGCACACTGACCGGTAAGTCGTTGCCCATGCGTTTGGCCAGCCAGTCGCGCATCCCGGCGCACTGGCGTTCGCCGCGGCGCGTCAGCGGCCGGTCGAAATCCTTCTGTCCGGGTTCGGCATCGGCGGCCTTGGCGTGCCGGATCAGCCAGACGGTGCGTTCAGCATGTTCCATACCTCGATGATGCCCTCATGTACGAAGATGTTTGAGCAACGCGCCGATTTCCAGATTGCCGCCGGAAAGCACAACGCCGACGCGCCGGCCGGCGAAGCGCTCGCGCACCGCCAGCACCGCGGCCAGCGGTACCGCGCCTGAAGGCTCGACCACCTGCTTCAAGTGGCGCCAGGCGAGCGTCATGGCTTCGATGATCTGAGTCTCGGATACGGTGATCACCTCTATATCGTGCCCGGAAAGCACGGCGAAGTTGCGCGTGCCGATCAGTGCCCGAAGGCCGTCGGCAATCGTCTGCGGATCGTGGTCGGAAACGCGCTTGCCGCCGGCCAGCGAGCGTGCCGCGTCGTCCGCGCCGGCAGGTTCGGCGCCGGTAACCCGCACATTCGGCGCGACCTGCGCGGCGGCCAGCGTGATGCCGGACAGCAGCCCGCCGCCACCGATCGGGGCGACGATATCGTCCAGATCAGGCGCCTGGGCCAGGAATTCGAGCGCGACGGTGCCCTGGCCGGCGATGATGTGTTCGTGGTCGTAGGGCGGAATGGCGGTCTTGCCCTGGTCGATCAGCCTCTGCAGCCCGGCTTCGCGCGCGGCCTGGTTTGGCTCGCAAAAATGTACCGTGCCGCCGTAGGCACGCACGGCCTCGATCTTGCTGGCCACCGCGTTTTCCGGCATCACCACGTCGGCCGGGAAACCGCGGGCCGCTGCGGCCGCCGCCAGGGCCGCGCCGTGGTTGCCCGACGAGTGCGTGGCTACGCCCAGGCAGTCGCCGGGCAGCTGCGAGACGGAAAAACTGGCACCGCGGAACTTGAACGATCCGGTTCTCTGCAGCTGCTCGCACTTGAACGCGAAATCGATCCCGGTCAAACGATTCAGCGACCCACTGGTCATAGTCGGAGTTCGGCGAATCTGCCCGGCGACGACCGCGAGCGCATCAGAGGGCGTGATATCCATCACATGCTGGTATGGAAGTTCACGGGTTGATTCGGTGTTTTTGAGCATCGTCGTATAATACTTCCCAACAGTCATGGACAAGGGACGTACATGAAAGCAATCAAAGGCGACGCACCGCGCACGCCCGTCGACCGCGCCGACTATCTTCCGCCGGCCTGGTTGATCGACACGGCCGTCATCACACTCGATCTGAATGCCGACACCACCTGTGTATCCGCGTCTCTGCGCGTGCGGCGCAATCCCGACTGTGAAGATGCCGATGCCGCGCTCGTGCTTTTCGGCGATGACCTGGACACCGAATGCGTCGCGATCGACGGTCGCGAACTCGACGCCGACGCGTATCGAATCAGCG
>DATGCS010000042.1:0-6774 GCA_035311685.1 Wenzhouxiangellaceae bacterium | reverse complement strand
CAGGTCGGCCTGGTGCTGCTTCTGGAACGGCCCGCCCGCTGGCTTCTCGACCGCGAGCGGCTGGCCGGCGCGGTCGCCTTCCTCGGCGCCTTCGGCATGCCGCTATACCTGTGGCACAAGCTCGCCGAACTGCCCGCCGCGTGGTTGGGCGAGCGGATCGGTCTGACCTTCGATGCGGGCAACCCGGGCGATCCCGGCTTCTGGATCGCGCGCCTGGAATGGATCGGCCTGTGCCTTTTGATGGTCGTGCCGGTGCTGGCCGCAGTGGCCTGGATCGAGATGCGTCGCCGCTCGAAAATCCCGGTTTCCGAATCGACGTTCGCGATCATTGCCGGTGGCGCGGCGCTTTTGGCCGGGCTGGGCAGCAGCCTGATTCTCGGTGCGGCTCCGGGTGCGGCCATCGGACTCGTCGCCACGGTGATCGCATCCCGGCTTCTGCGACGCTCGGCCTGATCGATCCGGCACGGAAACGGCCGAATATCCGGCTGCGCTCAAAGCCAGGCGCCCCCCTCTGGATGACCCGCCAACGATCCAATCCGGAACGCCGCCAGCCGTCCGGTTGCGCTAAGCTGGCGCGATAAATATTCACGGAGTACAACAATGCCTGCCATCAAGTGGGTCCTTCTTCTGACCGCGCTGGCCACCGCCAATGCGCTCTGCTCGCCTGCCGTTGCGCAGGATGCCGGCGACGACACGCGCATGCTGCGCTACCCGGACATCCACGGCGACCGCGTCGTGTTCAGCTACGCCGGTGATCTCTGGTCGGCCGGCATCGACGACGATGCACCGGCCCGCCGTCTGACCTCGCATCCCGGGCTGGAGCTTTATCCGCGCTTCTCGCCGGACGGCCGCTCGATCGCGTTTACCGGCCAATACCGCGGCGACGAGCAGGTCTACGTGATCCCCGCTGCCGGCGGCGAACCGGAGCAGCTCACCTACTACCCCACCGCCGGCCCGCTACCGGCCCGCTGGGGCACCGATCACCAGGTATTCGGCTGGACGCCGGACGGCAGCGCGGTGCTGTTCCGGTCCGGTCGCGACAACTTCGACGACCGGCGGCTTTACCGGGTGGCCGTCGAAGGCGGTCTGCCGACCGTGCTGCCGATGCCGCGCGCCGGCTCCGGCGACTATTCGCCGGACGGCAATCGCATTCTCTACTCGCCGCTGTTTCGCGACTTCCGCACCTGGAAGCGCTACCAGGGCGGCTGGGCGCAGAATCTGTTCATCTACGACCTTGAAAACGACCAGGCGCGCCAGGTCACCGATCACGTTCGCACCGAGCGCGATCCGGTCTGGCTCGAATCCGGCCTGTATTACGTCTCCGATCGCGACGGCACGCTCGAGCTGTTCGGCTACGACGAAGAGGACGACAGCCATCGGCAGCTTACCGAACACGACGACTGGGACATCAAGTGGGCCAGCGGCGACGGCCGGCAGCGCATCGTCTATGAAGTGGCCGGGCGCATCGGCCTTTACGACACCGCCGACGGCCAGGCCCGACAGCTTCGGATACACGTTCCCGACGACGGCGTGCGGCGTATCGCGCGGCGCATCGAAGTGGCCGATCAGGTCGAGGATTTCGGCATCGCGCCGGACGGCAAGCGCATGCTGGCCACTGCACGCGGCGACGTATTCACGGTGCCGGTCGAGCACGGCGTCACGCGCAACCTGACCCAGCGCGGCGACGCCCACGACCGCGAGGCGGCCTGGTCGCCGGACGGTCGACACGTGGCCTTCATCAGCGACAGGAGCGGCGAAGAGCAGCTCTACGTGATGGCGCAGGACGGCGGCGAAGCCCGTGCCCTGACGAGCGACCTGACCGCCCGCCTGTACCGGCCGGTCTGGTCGCCGGACGGCACACGCATCGCCTTTTACGATCACACCGGCCGGATTCACGTCGTGGACCTGGACGGCGACCGCCGGGTGATTGCCGACAGCCCCTACGAGGCCGTGACCGATTACGTCTGGGCGCCCGATTCGCACTGGCTGGCCTGGAGCCGCCGCGACGACAACGGCAACCCGAGCATTTTCGTCTGGTCGTCGGACGACGACGAAGTCACCCGTCTCGGCGACGGCTTCTTCTCGGCCTACGGCCCGGCGTTCGCTCGCGACGGCAAGCACCTGTTTTTCCTGAGCGACCGCGAGTTCGCGCCGCAGATCGGCTCGTTCGAGTGGAACTACAGCGTCGACCGGGAAACCGGCGTGTTCGCCTTCGCCCTGGCCGCCGACTCGCCGAACCCGTTCGGCCCGCGCAACGACGAAACCGCTCCCGCTTCCGCTGAAGACACCGACGACGAGAAAGCCGGCAAGGACGACGAAAAGATCCGCGTCGCCATCGATTTCGACGGCCTTGACCAGCGCGTGATCCGGGTACCGGTGGATCCCGACAACGTCTCCGGCATCGCGCTGACCGACAGCCACCTGCTGTACGTCATCGGCGGACCGTTCTACTACGGCCGACAGAGCGACATCGAGACCACGCTCAAGGCGTTCGATATCGAAAAGCGCGAAAGCGAGACCGTGGCCGAAGGGATTTCCGGGCTGGCGCTGGCCGCAGACGGCAAGCACGTGATCGTGCGCCAGGGCGATGCCTACAAGCGCCACGTGCTGGGCAACGGAGACGACCCCGAGACCATAGCTACCGGCAACATGATCGTGCAGCGCGCCCCGGCCGTCGAGTGGGCCGTGGTATTCGACGAGGTCTGGCGGCGGTTCCGCGATTATTTCTACGTACCGAACATGCACGGCTACGACTGGGACGCGCTGCGCGCGCGCTACCGCCCGCTGGTCCAGCACGTGTCCACGCGCGAGGATCTCAACTACCTGATGGGCGAGATGATCGCCGAGCTCAACGTCGGCCACGCCTATGTTTCCGGCGGCGATCTCCAGGCGCCGGAACGCTCGTCGGTGGCCTTGCTGGGCGCCCGGTTCGAGGCCGATGCCGAAAGCGGAAGATACCGCTTCGCGCATATCCTGCCGGGCCACAACCAGGAACCGAAATACCGCTCACCGCTGACCGAGGTCGGCGTCGACGTGTCGCCAGGGGACTATCTTCTGGCCATCGACGGGCGCGAATTGACCACCGGGCAGAATCCTTATGCCCTGCTGACCGACCGGGGCTCGCAGCCGGTCGAACTGACGGTGAACGACAAGCCCGACACCGAAGGCGCACGCCGGCTGCTGATCGATCCGGTTTCCGGCGAGAGCGCGCTGAACTATCTCGAATGGGTGGAGGCCAACCTGGCCTACGTCGAGCGCGAAACCGACGGCCGGGTGGGCTATCTGCACATCCCCGACATGGGCGCCGGCGGTATCTACGAGTTCATCAAGTGGTACTACCCGCAGCTGCGCAAGCAGGGCCTGATCGTCGACGTGCGCGGCAACGGCGGCGGTAACGTCTCGTCGATGATCCTGCAACGTCTGATGAAGCGGCCGCTGGCGTTCGGCTACCAGGCCCACAACGCCTGGCAGGATACTTATCCGTCGCAGTCCTTCATCGGCCCGATGGTTTCGCTGATCAGCGAAACCTCGGCCTCCGACGGCGATATCTTCCCGTACTTCTTCCGCGAAGCCGGCCTCGGCCCGCTGATCGGCAAGCGCACCTGGGGCGGCGTGGTGGGCATCACCGGTCGCGGCGCACTGATCGACGGCGGCACGGTGTTCGTGCCCGAGTTCGGCCTCGGCCAGCCCGGCGAGGGCTGGATCATCGAGGGCGAGGGCGTGGCGCCGGATATCGAAGTCGAAAACGATCCGACCTCGGAGCAGGACGCGCAGCTCGACCGCGGCATTGCCGAGGTGCTCGAGCGAATCGACGCCCGGCAGCCGCAGTTCCTGCCCAAGCCGCCCCCGCCGGTGAAGACGCCGTAACAAGCCGACGCGGCCGCGCGGCGATCCGCGTCGCGCGTGCCGCCCGGCCCGGATGCCCGCACCGGACGCGCCGCATCCATCATCGTTTACCCTGAAGGCAGACCCCGGATTTCGGGCGCAGCATGAACGACTACGATGAAAACGGAGATCAGGCGCCGGCACTTCGGCGCTCGATCGGTTTCTGGCTGCTGGTGCTCTACGGCATGGGCACCATGGTCGGGGCCGGGTTCTTCGCGCTGTCCGGCGAGGTCGCCGGCGAGGCCGGCATGCAGGCCCCGCTGGCCTTCGGCCTGGCGGGTCTGCTGGCGCTTTTCAGCGCCCTCGCGTTTGCCGAACTGTCCTCCCGGATCCCCCACGCCGGCGGATCGGCACGTTATCTGGAAACGGCATTCGGCCGGCGCTGGCTGTCGGCGGCCGCCGGCTGGATGATCATCACCACCGGCATCGTCTCGGCGGCAACACTGACGGTAGCCACGGTTCGCTTCATGGGCGATTTCGTCGACGTCCCGCACCACTTCACCATCATTGCGGTGACCCTGGCGCTGGGTGCCGTCGCGGCCTGGGGCGTCAAGCAGGCGGTCGGCCTGGTGGCCGGTATCTGCATTGTCCAGGTCGCAACGCTCGTTTATGTTGCCGCGGCCGCGCTCGGCGTGCCCGATGCGCCGGTGCAAGACCTCTCGGCGCTGATGCCGTCTCTGGAAGCCGCGACCTGGATCGGCATCCTGGGCGCGGCATTCCTCGCCTTCTACGCATTCATCGGCTTCGAGGATATGGTGAACATGGCCGAAGAAGTCCACGACGTACGGCGCAGCATGCCGCGTGCGGTGGTACTCAGCCTGGTTCTGACGACCGCGCTTTACATCGTGGTCAGCGCGACGCTGGTGCTGTCGATACCCAGCGACGAACTGGCCACAGCCGGCACCCCGCTGGCCGAGGCGGTGCGTCATCACGGTAATCTGGCGGTCGCCGTCGTCGGCGTGGTCAGTATCCTGTCGGCCGTCAACAGCGCCCTGGTCCAGATCGTGATGGCCGCCCGGGTCGCGTACGGCATGGCCAGCCGGGGCTACGCGCCCGGCTTCCTGGCAACCATCGGACGCCGTACCCGGACCCCCTGGGTCGCCACGCTCCTGGCCACGCTCGTGGTGGCCGCGCTCGCCGTGTCGTTCGAGCTGACGACGCTCGCCAACGTCACAAGCGGCGTACTGCTGGCGGTGTTCGCCAGCGTCAACCTGGGTCTATGGTGGATGAAAGGATTCGACCCGGATCAGTTGCCAGAAGGCGACTTCTCTCTGCCAAGATTCGTCCCGCTCCTCGGCGCGGTCGTATCGATCGCCGCGCTGGCGTTCAAGATCATTGAAACGGTATAGCGAACCCGCCGAAACTCTTCGACATGTATCGACCGGAATCGATTGCCCGATCAGCTTCGATGCTATGATTCGCCTCCTTCGTCAGGCAAACCGGAACTCGGGAAATTCATGACCTATTGCGTTGCAACGCGGCTCGACCAGGGCCTGGTTTTCGCTTCGGATTCACGCACCAGCGCAGGGGTGGACAACGTGAGCATCTATTCCAAGATGCATCGCTTCGAAACCACGCCCGACCGGTTCCTGGTATTGCTTTCAGCCGGCAATCTGGCGACCACCCAGGCGGTCAACAGCCAGATCGAGCGCGACCTGGGCAACCCGGAAATCAGTCGCGACATCAACGGATTTTCCCATCTCGACGAAGTTGCCGCCTACGTCGGCGAGATCTCGGCCCGGGTCCAGGGCACGTACAACGACCAGTCTGAACAAAACGGTTTCGGCGCGTCGTTCATCCTCGGCGGCCAGATCGGCGATCAGCCGGCCGACATCTTCCTGATCTACCGGGAAGGCAACTACATTGCCGCCTCGCGCGACAAGCCGTTTCTGCAGATCGGCGAAACCAAATACGGCAAGCCCATTCTCGACCGGATCATCGAACAGTCCGTCTCGCTGGAGCGCGCGGGCCGCTGCGCCCTGGTCTCGATGGACGCCAGCATGCGCTCCAACCTCAGCGTCGGGCCGCCGATCGAGCTTTTGCTCTACACCTCGGGAAGCCTCGAACATGGCACTTACCGGCGCTTCGATGATGACGACGCCTACCTTTCCGCACTCAGAAAAGCCTGGTCCGAAGGCCTCCAAAAGCTCTTTCTGGACCTGCCGCGATTCGACTGGGAAAAGTAAACGTCGACCGACGGATGTCTGGGAAATGCCCGGCTGATCCGTCACGCCACTGGTCGGGAACGCGCGCGGGAATCAAGTCCGTCGACTGATGTCCAACATATACTGAGGATGCCGCTTATCGTGAGCGGCGCCGTTGGTGCCCGGAGAATGAAATGAGCAAGAGCAGGGACACCCAAAGCAGGGAAGCGAAGAAGAAACCCGGCAAGTCACTGAAGGAAAAGCGCGCCGAGAAAGCGGCAAAGAGGTCCGGTGAATTTACCGGCGCCGACCGCATTCACAAGGCCGTCGACAGCAAGACCCCCAAACGCTGAAAGCGCGACACGCCGCCGAGTCCGCCGGGCAGGCGGGGATCGTCGCGTGGCGATGTCGAAGCCGGCCCGACGACCCGCCCTCGGTCCAGGCTCGACTTGCGCTATGCTGATGTTGCATGGTGAACCCATTACAACTCGAACGAGTCGCCACGATGATCCGATTCCTCCAACATTTCCCGATATTCGCGCTACTGGCCGCATGTGCGGTCGCGGTCGCGCACGACAATCCGGTCGAGCATGAAATCCACGACCTGCTGGACGAATTTCTGGCCGGCGCGTCGAGCAACGATATCGAAATGCACGACCGCTTCTGGGCCGAAGACCTGGTCTACACCAGTTCGTCGGGCGAGCGCTACGGCAAGTCCGAGATCATGGACAACTTGTCAGATTCA
>DATGCS010000041.1:0-10098 GCA_035311685.1 Wenzhouxiangellaceae bacterium | reverse complement strand
CCGTGCTGGTGCTGCTGGGGCTGGTCCTGGCGCTGGCGGCTTTTCCATCCACCCGGATCTGGGCTGCGATGCCGGCCGGCATGTTGTGGTTCTCGCTGCACGCGCTGTGGTTGCAGCAAGATGCATGGCCCGACGAGCGCGCCGGTGAGACCGTCGAGCTGACCGGCCGGGTGGTTGGCCTGCCCGAGCAGCGCGATGGTCGTGTTCGACTGGAATTTCAGCCGGACGCAGAAAAACGGCGCGCCGGCGCACCGGCCCGGATTCTGCTGAGCTGGTACCGGCCGCTGGAATGGTTTCAGCCAGGCGAAAGATGGCGCATCGTGGCGACGCTGGAGCCGCCGAACGGACGAGCCAATCCCGGTCTGTTCGACTATCACCGCTACCTGGTGGCGCGCGGGATAGGCGCGCTGGGCAGCATTAAGTCGGCAGAGCGCCAGTCTTCGTCCGGACCGGCGTCCGCGCCCGACCGCTTCAGACAGCGACTGGCGAACTGGCTGCAGGCCGAGACCGTGAATCTCGACGCCGCCGCGCTGCATCGGGCGTTGACGGTGGGCGACCGCACAGCGATGTCGCCCGAACTGGCCGACCGGCTGCGCCTGACCGGTACTGCTCACCTGCTGTCCATTTCCGGTCTTCACGTCGGCATGGTCGCCGGCCTTGCCGGGCTGCTCGCCGGACTGCTGGCGACGCCGCTGCTGCGCCTGCGCGGCTGGCCGGATCGCAAGCGCGTGATGCTGGTGACCGGCCTGATTGCGGCATTCGGCTACGCGTTGCTGGCCGGATTCAGCCTGCCTACGGTGCGTGCTCTGGTGATGCTGCTGGCCGGTTTCGGGGCCATGCTGTGGCGTCGCGGGATCCAGCCGGGCAGGGCGCTGCTGACCGCCCTTGCGGCGGTATTGCTGATCGATCCAATGGCGCCGTTGGCGATCGGCTTCTGGCTGTCGTTTGCCGCCGTGGCCGTCCTGATCTGGGCGTTCTCGGGCCGCTCGCGCGGCAAGGGCTGGCTCCGCGGGCTGGTGCAGGCCCAGTTCGTCATCGCGATTGGTCTTCTACCGCTGAACATCGGCATCTTTCAGCAGTGGGCGCCGACTGCGCTGGCGGCCAATCTGGTCGCGATTCCGCTGGTGGGCCTGTGGATATTGCCGTGCCTGCTGGCCGCACTGGGATTGTTCGCGCTTGACCTGCCGGCCGGATTCATGGTCGCGCTTTCCGAGCGGGGGCTCGAAGTGTTTCTGGCGATGCTGGATGTGTTGACCGGCGCCGATCGATGGTTTGCGGTACTGAGTGCACCGGCAGTGCCGGCGCCGGGGCTGGCAGCGATCGTGATCGCCGCCGTCGGCGCGCTATGGCTGCTGGCGCCGCGCGGCTGGCCGCTGCGTCCGTTGGGCGCGGTGCTTTTGCTGCCGCTTCTATGGCCGACCGCGGATGGACCCGGTCCGGGCGAGTTCGAGCTGACGGTACCGGATCTCGGCGAAGGACAGGCCGTCATCGTCAGAACGGCAAGCCGGGTGCTCCTCTACGGCACGGGTCCGGGCGATGGCGCCGAGCGCAGCCTGGTGGCCGGCACCATTGCGCCGCTCGTGCGTCAGGGCGGCCGGGCCTCGGTCGACCGAATCATCGTGCCTTTTCGGCACCGCGACTATGCCGGCGGTCTTGCCGAGGCCGGGCGGGAATGGCCCGGGGCCGAGGTGATCGCGCCGGACGCCCGTGCTGACGGTCGTTGCATCGAAGGAGAGCGCTGGACGGTCGATGGGGTCGAGTTCAGCTTTCTGCATCCCTCTGCGGCGCTGCCGGACCTGGGCGGTGACTCCAGCTGCGTGCTCGAGATTCGCTCGCCGTTCGGCAGCGCATTGCTGAGCGGCGGCATCGGCGCCAACGTGATCCGGCGCCTGGCGGCGCGGGAATCCGTGCGGCCGGTGGACGTTGTTGTCTTGCCGCGTTTCGGGCACGCCGAAAGCCTGGACCGGGAATGGCTGGGCGCACTGTCGCCGAAAGTCGCCATTGCGACGGTGAGCGCCTTCAATCGCCGCGGTCTGCCGCATCCGCGCAGCCGGGAGATGCTGACCGAAGTCGGCGGACGCTTGCTGACGACCGGTGATTGCGGCGCATTGTCGATGCGCTTCGGTGCCGGGAACAGCCTGCGGGCAAGTGCCGAACTGTCGGCCCGTCCGCGCTTCTGGCGCAACTCCGCGAACTGCGGCGCATCGGGCATGAATCAGCAGTAGCGGCAAGGCGGGATACATCGCCGCCGACTCCGTTATCATGCATGGATTCGATTTGCGGAAGATGCAGGGCTATGCTTGAAATCGTATTGGCCGGCGGCTGGTTGATGGCACCTATCGTGCTGTGCTCGGTGCTGGCGGCAACAATCATCTTCAATCGGGCCTGGATGCTGCGAAGACGCCGGGTGATGCCTTCCGGGATTGCCGAAAAGGTTTCGGCCTGGGCGCGCCAGCGCGAACTGGACCGCAAGCACCTCGAGGCGCTGCGCCGCAGCTCGCCGCTGGGGCGCGTGCTGGCCGCGGCGCTGGACAACCGCGACCGGGCGCGCGAGGTGGTCAAGGAGGCGGTGGAAGACACCGGTCGGCAGGTGGTTCACGAGCTGGAGAGTTTCCTCAACACGCTGGGAACGATCGCCGGCATCACGCCGCTGCTGGGGCTGCTGGGCACGGTCATCGGCATGATCAAGGTGTTCAGCGCAATCATGGAATCCGGCGTCGGCGATCCCGCGCCGCTGGCCGGCGGTATCTCCGAGGCGTTGATCACCACTGCGGCCGGACTTACGGTGGCCATTCCGACCTATTTCTTCTATCGCTATTTCCGCGGCAAGGTACGCGCCTACGTCGTCGGCATGGAGCAGCAGGCGCTGGACCTGATCAACACTATCGAGCACGGCAATCGCCAGCTCCGGCGATCTGAACTCGGCTGGGGTTGATCCGACAAATGCGCTTGCAGACTGAACAGGACGAAGAGCCGGAAATCAACCTGACGTCCTTGATCGACGTGGTGTTCCTGCTGTTGATCTTCTTCATGGTCTCGGCCACTTTCGAGCGCCAGGCGCTGCTGCGGGTCGAACTGCCCGAAGCCGCGACGTCCGAACGCGAGACGCTGCCTGAGCGGGTCGAACTGGTGATTACCGAGACCGGCGACTATTTCGTCGGCGACAACATGCTGGCCGACCAGCGGCGCGATACGCTCAGACTCGCGCTTTCGCAGGCATTTTCCGATCGTCCCGAAGCGCTGCTGGTGATACGCGCGGATTCGCGGGCCCGGCACGGTCTGGTGGTGCGCGCGATGGATGCGGCCTCGGCCGAGGGCATCACGAAACTCACCATCGCCACGGTCGAAGAGGACGGAGTCGAGCCGTGAATCCGGCGGTGAAGCCCGCGCATCCCGCCGCCAGGGTCTACCGGCGCTTGCTCGGCTTTCTGCACGGCCGGCGCGGGGTGTTCTCGCTTGCGCTGTTTGCGGTGGCCATGGATGCTGCCGGCCAGGCCATGTTCATCTACCTGTTGCGGCCGCTGATAGACGACACACTCGTCACCAGTACACCGACCTTCGACCTGATGTTGCCGGCGCTGGTGCTCGGCGCGGTCATTCTGCGCGTCATCGGCAATTACGGCGGGATGTTCGGCATGGAATGGATCGGCCGTGCGGTCATCGCGGACCTGCGGCGTGATCTGTTCCAACGCTATCTGACGCTGCCGTTCGCCGATTTCGATCGTGAGGGCAGCGGCTCGATGATCTCGCGCCTGACTTACAACACCGAGCAGGTCGCCCAGGCGGTCACCACCGCGTTGATCGGCGTGGCGCGCGATTCGCTGATCGTGCTCGGACTGCTGATCGTGATGCTGCTGCAGTCGTGGCGGCTGACCATGACCATGCTTTTGCTGCTTCCGGTTGTGGCATTCGTGGTATTCGTCGTCAGCCGTCGCTTTCGCAAGATTTCCACCTCCATCCAGGATTCCATGGGTGCGGTCACCCATATGACCGAACAGGCCGTGCACGCCCAGGAAGTCATCCGGATATTCGACGGCCAGGGTCAGGAAGCCGAAGCGTTTGCCCGGTCCAACCACGCCAATCGCAAACTGCATCTCAAGCTTCGCGCGACCCAGCTGATGTCGTCGTCGTTGATCCAGATCGCGGCCGGACTGGCCGTGGTCGCGCTGCTCGTGATCGCCGGCAGCCAGTTCATGCGCGCCGAGGTTACCGCCGGCATCTTCATGTCGGTGCTCGGCGCCATGGTGGCCACCATTCCACCCCTCAAGCGTTTGACCAACGTCCATGTGCTGATCCAGAAGGGGGTCGCGGCCGCCGAGAGCATATTCGAGGTGCTGGATCGCCCGGCTGAATCCGACACCGGCGAGCATCGGCCAGAATCCATTCGCGGGCGAATCGAGTTTCAGCGCGTTTCTTTTCGCTATCCGGATACGATGCGACCGACGCTGGAAGACATCGACCTGACCCTGGAAAGCGGTACCGTGACCGCGCTGGTCGGTCGCTCCGGTTCGGGCAAGACCACGCTGGCCCGTCTCCTGCCGCGCTTCTTTCATCCGACGTCGGGCGCCATCATGCTCGACGGCGTCGATCTGGAGGCGTATGCGCTGCGTCCGCTCAGGCGCGCCATCGCGCTGGTGAGCCAGCAAGTGGTGCTGTTCGACGGGAGCATAGAAGACAACATCCGCTACGGCATGCTGTCGCATTGCTCGCGTGAGCAGGTGGCCCAGGCGGCGCAGGATGCCTGGGCGATGGAATTCATCGACCGGCTGCCCGACGGGCTGGACACGGTCATCGGCAGCAATGGCATCCAGCTTTCCGGCGGCCAGCGTCAGCGCGTCGCGATCGCCCGGGCACTGCTAAAAAATGCGCCGGTGCTGATTCTGGATGAGGCGACATCGGCGCTGGACGCCGAATCCGAAAAGCTCGTCCAGCGCGGCCTGGCGCGCCTGATGACCGACCGGACCACGCTTGTGATTGCGCACCGCCTGACTACCGTCGAGCGCGCCGACCAGGTGGTGGTGCTGGATGCCGGGCGCATCGTCGAATGCGGCACGCACGCATCGCTGCTGGCCGAGCCGGGCAGCCTGTACCAGCATCTCTACCAGGCACAGTTCCGTGACCCGGCCTCGAGTGCAGGATAGCCCGTGCGCAATCGCATCGCACGCAGGCTGACCGACATCTGGTACTCGAGCGAGGCGCCGCCGGGGCTGCTCAGAGCCGCTTCCGCGCTCTACGCGCGCGTTGTACGCGGCCGGCTGGTCCGACCGTCCGCAACGCCGCCGTGCCCGGTGATCGTGGTCGGTAATCTGGTAGCCGGCGGCAGCGGCAAGACACCGGTGGTCGCGGCGCTGGCGGATTCACTGGCCGAGGCCGGATACGCCGTTTCCATCATCAGCCGCGGCTACGGTGGGCGGGAAGGCGCCCGGCCCGTGCGCGTCGAACCCGGATCGAGCGCGGTAGAAGTCGGCGACGAAGCGCTGGAACTTCACTCGCGAACCGGCCGGCCGGTTTGGGTCTGCCGCAAGCGTGATTCGGCGCTGGCGGCCGCGCTGGCCGACGGCGCGCAGGTCGTGCTGTCGGACGACGGGCTTCAGCACAGGGCCCTGCCACGCAGCTTCGAGATCTGCGTCGTCGATGCGCGGCGCGGCCTCGGAAATGGCTTTGTTCTCCCTGCCGGTCCGCTGCGGCAGCCGGCAGACCGGCTGGAAACGGTCGACATGGTGCTGGTCAAATGCGGCCGGCATGGAACCGGAACCGGTGAGGATATTGCAGGCACGCCGTTCGAGCTCGCAAGCGGCGCGCTCGAGCCGGTCCGTGGTGACGTGCGGCCGCCTCAGCCGCCGGCGCACATCGATGCGCTTGCCGGTATCGCCGATCCGGAGTCCTTTTTCGACACGCTGGAGCGGCGCGGATTTCGACTCCGCCGCCACCCGCTGGTCGATCACCAGCCGATCACGGCCGAGATGCTCGCCGAACTCTCCGGACCGGTGGTGATGACCGCCAAGGACAGCATGCGCCTGCCGCGCATGGCGGATGAGCAACGCGACGACCTGTTCGTTTTACCGGCGTGCGCTCGGTTACCGGAAGATGTGTTGCAACGGGTTGTCGACCATGTGCGAGAATTTCCCGCGTGACCCGCTTCCACATCATCGTTCCGGCGCGCCTGGCGTCGAGCCGTCTCCCGGAAAAGGCGCTGGCCGATCTGGCCGGAAAACCGCTGGTGGTGCGTGTCTGGGCGCGTGCCCTCGGCGCCGGCGCCGAAAGCGTGCACGTGGCTACCGACAGCCCGCGCATCGCCGATGCGATCCGGGCGGCCGGCGGCAAGGTGGTCATGACGGCGGCTGACCACGATTCCGGTACCTCGAGATTGTCGGAGGCCGCGAACTTACTCCAGTTGGGCCCCGACGAGATCGTGGTCAACGTCCAGGGCGATGAACCTGCCGTGCCGATCGCTTGTCTGAAGCAAGTGGCAGGCCTGCTGGCCTCGAGACCGGGCGCGCGAATGGCCACGCTATGGGCCGACCTTGCCGACCGGGCGCAGTGGATGGATCCCAATGTGGTCAAGCTGGTTGCCCGGGCCGACGGCAGCGCGCTCTATTTCAGCCGTGCGCCGATCCCGGCCCGGCGCGAAGGCGGCTGGCCGGAAGGGTTGGCCCGTCGCCATGTGGGGCTTTACGCCTATCGCGCATCGGCACTGGCCGAATGGGCCGGTTTGCCGGCAAGCCCGCTGGAGGATTCCGAGTCGCTGGAGCAGCTGCGCGCGCTGCAGTCCGGCTGGGAAATCGCCTGCGACCGCGCGGTCGAAGCCATTCCACCCGGGGTGGATACCGCCGAGGATCTGGATGTGATGCGCGCGCACTTCGCCGCACTTGAAACCTGACTGGAAAGCCAACGATGAGTCACCGATTGCCATGAGTCACCGATTACTATTTGTCTGCATGGGCAATATCTGCCGCAGCCCGACCGCCAAGGGCGTTTTCGATCGCGCGCTCGAGGACGCGCGCATCGCGTTCGAGAGCGAGTCGGCGGGGACCCATGACTATCACGTCGGCCACCCGCCCGATCGGCGCGCCGTGGACGCCGCCCGACGCGCCGGCGTCGACATCGGCAGCGATATTTCGCGCCAGTTCGTGCGCGACGACTTTTATCGCTTCGACCGGATCTTCGCGATGGACCGGGCCAACCTCGAGCACATGAGCACCATGCGACCCGACGACGCCACCGCACGCGTGCAACTGGTCATGGAACTGGTGCCGGATTACGGCATGGCAGAAGTGCCGGACCCTTATTACGGCGGCCGTACCGGGTTCGTTCAGGTCGTCGACATGCTCGAAGCCGCGGCCGAGGTGCTGGTGCGCGAACTCAGGCCCTGATTTCGGCAAATGTCGCAAAAGCACTCGAAAAAGGCGTTCGACGGCCAGGCGTTCGCACGCACCCTCGCTGAATCACCGGGCGTCTACCTGATGCGCGATGGCGAAGGCAAGGCGCTCTACGTCGGCAAGGCGCGCAACCTCAGGAAACGGGTGTCCAGCTATTTCGACCGCCGCGACAAGGGCCCCCGAATAGGGCTGATGATCTCGAAAATCGCATCCATGGAGGTCAGCCTGACCCGGACCGAGGCCGAGGCGCTGCTGCTGGAGAACGAGTGGATCAAGTCGCTCGCGCCGCGCTACAACATCAATCTCCGGGACGACAAGAGTTATCCATGGATTCGACTGACCAGTCACCAGGAATTCCCGCGCATCGGCTTTTATCGCGGCGGACGCGCCCGGCCCGGTGAATATTTCGGCCCGTTTTCCAGCGCCGGCGCCGTGCGCGAGACCCTCAACCAGGTCTATCGGCTGTTCGGCATCCGCCAGTGCACCGACAGCGTGTTCGCCAACCGCAGCCGGCCGTGTCTGCAGTACCAGATCAAGCGCTGCAGCGCACCTTGCGTGGCCTATATCGACCACGACGATTACGCGCGCGACGTGGAAGCGGCACGGGCCTTTCTGAAAGGCGAGAACGACACCGTCATCGAGCACCTCGGCGAGCGCATGCGCTCGGCCAGCGAGGCGCTGGATTTCGAGACCGCGGCGCTTCTGCGTGACCGCATCCAGGCGATTCGCAATATCCAGGGCGGACAGTTCGTTACCGACGGGGCCGAGGAACTGGACGTCATCGCGCTTGCCGTCGAAGGTGGGGCCGCAGCCGCGCAGGTGGTCGAATTCCGGGCCGGGCGAAACGTTGGCGGACGTACGTTTTTCCCCTCCAACGTGGATCCCGACGCCCCGGTCAGCCGAGTCATGGCGCAGTTCCTCGGCCAGTACTACGCCGAGCGCCTGCCGCCGGCCGAGATCATCGCAAGCCCGGCGCCCGAGGACGCCGGCGTGCTGGAGCAGGCGCTGGCCGAACGGCGCGGCCGCAAGATCAGGATCTCCGACAAAGTGCGCGGCGAGCGACGCCAGTGGCGCGAAATGGCCGAGACCAACGCGCGCGACGCCCTGAGGCGCCGGCGCGACGAGCGCGATCAGATCGGCAGGGAACTGGCTTCGCTGGCCGAGTTGCTGAAACTGGAAGCGCCGCCCGAGCGGATCGAGTGCTTCGACATCAGCCATATCTCAGGTACCGAAACGGTGGCCTCCTGCGTGGTTCATACCCCCGCCGGCATGCAGCGCAAGCTTTACCGCCATTTCAATATCGAGAACATCGAGCCCGGCGACGATTACGCAGCGATGCACCAGGCGCTGGAGCGGCGGTATCGCCGCGTTCTGAGCGAAGACTCGGAGTCGCTTCCCGATCTGGTTATGATCGACGGCGGTCGCGGCCAGTCCGATCGCGCCCGGGCGGTACTGGCCGAACTGGGCCTGGATCAGTTGCCGGTCGTCGGCATTGCCAAGGGCCCGGCACGACGGGCCGGACACGAAACCTGGGTGATGGATCGCCGCGAAGCAGTCCCGGGACCCAATCATCCGGCCTCACTGCTGGCACAGCGTATCCGCGACGAGGCCCACCGGTTTGCGGTACATGGCCATCGACGCCGCCGCCAGAAGAAATCGACCGAGTCGCCGCTGGAGAAGATTGCGGGCGTTGGTCCGCGTCGGCGGCAAAGATTGCTCAATCATTTTGGCGGGCTCAAAGGCGTGCGGGCCGCCGGGGTTGAAGAATTGACCGGGGTCGAGGGCATCAATACGCAGCTGGCCGAAGCGATTTACAGGCACCTGCGAAAATGAATGCTGGCTGGAACCTGTCGACAGGACAGGTTTCATGCAGGCCGGCTTGAAAAACGCGTACCATAACTGCTGTTTCCACAGTCCGGCCGCCTGTTTGTCAATCACGTTTCCGACAATTCTGACGCTGTTGCGCATCGTGATGATTCCGGTGCTGGTCGTGGCGTTTTTTTTACCGTATCCCTGGTCAAACGAACTCGCCGTGGGCATTTTTATCGCCGCCGGCATTACCGACTGGGCGGATGGCTGGATCGCCAGGCGCTACGGCCTGACCAGCCCGTTCGGGGCGTTCCTGGACCCGGTCGCCGACAAGCTGATCGTCGCCGTGGCGCTCATCCTGATCGTGCAACGGCATCCGGAGATCATGATCGCGATCGCCGCGGCGGTGATTATGGGGCGCGAGATCACGATCTCGGCGCTTCGCGAATGGATGGCGGAGCTGGGCGAACGGGCCCTGGTCAAGGTCTCGCACGTCGGAAAGTCAAAGACGATCTTTCAGATGGTCGCGATCGGCTTTCTGCTTTATGGCGAGCCGCTGCTGGGCTTGCCCGTGCTGATGATTGGAAAGATCCTGCTGCTGGTGGCGGCGGTGTTGACGATCTGGTCGATGGTCATATACCTGCAATCCGCATGGCCCGCAATTTCTGGGGGCAGGGCGCCCTGAGACCGCGCGTGCCGGCGCTCGGCGGTACTCGGAATCCTCATGCACTCGAATGTGCATTGTGGTTCCTGCGTTCCGGCGATCACCGGCACGCGCGGTCTCAGGACGCCTTCGAGTGCTGGGGGCGGGTTGAGGGCGCTCGGCGGTGTTCGCGATCCTCATGCACTGACATGTGCATTGCGGTCGCTGCGTGGAGTCTGCCCCGGCCCCGTTTCGGGGCGGCCACCG
>DATGCS010000040.1:0-25001 GCA_035311685.1 Wenzhouxiangellaceae bacterium | reverse complement strand
ATGCACCTGGCTGAGCTGCGAACGACCGAAGCCGAACTGAACGAAATGGGCTTCGATGTCTGGTTCGTCAGTCCGGACAAGCCCGAGCTGCTGTCGGCGGGCAAGGATTCGGAATTCGGCTACCGGTTGTTCTCGGACCCGCAAATGAACGTCGCCCAGGCCTTCGGCATCGCGTTTCGCCTCGACGACGAGACCTTCGAACGCTACGTCGGCTTCGGCAATGACCTGAACCAGCGCTCCGGCGACGATCACCAGGCGCTGCCGGCGCCGGCCACCTTCATTATCGGCACCGACGGCAAGGTGCAGTTCGGCTACGTCAACCCGGACTACAGCGTGAGGCTTGCCCCTGAAGTGCTGCTGGCCGCCGCGCGCGCCTATGTCGATGGTGCGCACAAGCGCATGCAGCGTAATCGCGGGGGATGATGGGCGATCCGCTGAGTAGTGGGTCGCCGGACCGCGGCATTCGCCTGCCGCCACCCCGGGCCCTTCCCCGCCTGCGGGAGGCGGGATGGGACTATTGATTCAGCCCGAGAGCCGATGCTGCCGCGATCAAAGCAGGTCTTTGACCGCTTCGCGCTCTTCCCGCAGTTCGGCGTCGGTGGCGTCCATTCGCGCGCGGCTGAACTCGTTTATATCGAGATCCGGCACGATCTTCCAGTCACCGTTTTCGCAGGTGCAGGGGAACGAATAGATAACGCCGGGTTTTATTCCATAGCTGCCGTCGGACGGCACGGCCATGGAGACCCAGTCGCCGCCGGTGCCCAGCGCCCAGTCGCGGATGTGGTCGATGGCGCTGGAGGCCGCCGATGCCGCGCTGGACGCGCCGCGTGCCTTGATGATGGCCGCGCCGCGCTGCTGGACGGTGGGGATGAACTCGTTTTCGTACCATTCGCGATCCACTTTGGAGATGGCTGCTTCGCCCTTGACCAGCGCGTGGTGGATATCGGGGTACTGAGTGGCCGAATGGTTGCCCCAGATCACCATCTTTCGGATCATGGTGTGATGGACGCCGGTCTTGAGCGCCAACTGTGCCAGTGCGCGATTGTGGTCCAGACGGGTCATCGCGGTGAAGTTTTCCGGCTTGAGATCCGGCGCGTTGGCCTGTGCGATCAGGCAGTTGGTATTGGCCGGGTTGCCGACCACAAGTACCTTGACATCTCTGGATGCATGATTGTTGAGCGCCTTGCCCTGGGGTCCGAAGATCTTGCCGTTTTCGGCCAGCAGGTCGCTGCGTTCCATGCCGGGGCCGCGCGGCTTGGAGCCGACCAGCAACGCATAGTCGGCATCCTTGAAGCCTTCTTCGATGTCGGTGGTGGTGATCACCTCGGTCAGCATCGGGAACGCCGCGTCGTCGAGCTCCATTGCCACACCCTTGAGCGCGTCGATGGCCGGCGGAATTTCGATCAACTGCAGGATCACCGGCTGGTTGGGGCCGAACATGTCGCCGGCGGCAATGCGGAAACAGAGCTGGTAGCCGATCTGGCCGGCGGCGCCGGTGACGGCGATGCGAACGGGCTTGTGCATGGGATTCTCCGATGTGATGGATTTGGTAATTGGCGAATTCGCTGGATGCCTAGTTTAGCGGGCTTGCCCGGTTGGTGAAGGTAAAACGCCCGCCCGTGTGCTGGATTGACGTGAAATCCGGTCTGGTGAGTGTCGGTCATCGAATTCGAGCGGTCGCAGGAAGGCTCGAATCGCCTCGGACGGATTCGCGCGCCGCGTTATACTATACGGTCTCGTATACTAATTAATTTCGGGATCTGGTTCAAGCCTGGATCTGGTTCAAGGAAAGAGTCGATGCATTCGGCATCGATTGATTGTCTCCAAAACACCAAGAGGATTGCAGCACCCATGAAGAAGATCCACGTGACACGAGTCATCAGCGTCGTCGCCGTGCTGGCCGTGGTGCTGGGGGCGCTGTTCGCATGGCGCTTCTACCAGATTCGTCAGCAGGCCGAGATGATGTCTCAGGCGCCGCCGCCGGCGAAAATCGAGGTTGCCGAAGCTACAACGCGGCGCTGGCCGCAGACTGTCAGCGCCATCGGCGGGCTGCGCGCGGTCAATGGTGTGCGGGTGGCCAACGAGATCGCCGGCGTTGTGAAAGCGCTTGAATTCGAATCCGGGCAGCGCGTCGACGCCGGTGAAGTGCTGCTTCGGATCGAGGCCGAGACCGACGAGGCCGCGCTGGAAACGCGCGAGGCCGAGGCGCGCCTGGCGCTGCAGCAGTTCGAGCGGTTTTCCAACCTGATCAAGCAAAATGCGGTGTCGCAGTCCGAGTTCGACGAAGCGCGCGCCAACTACGAAGCCGCCGAGGCGCGGGTTCACGAGCAGCGCGCACTGTTGAACAAGAAGACCATCCGCGCGCCGTTCTCCGGCGTGCTGGGCCTGCGCCAGGTCGATCTCGGCCAATACATCGGCGTCGGCACACCCATCGTCGGAATCAATATGCTGGATCCGATCCAGGTCGATTTCACGATCTCCGAAGGCGAGTTGCCGCGGATCGCACCGCGCGATCGCGTCGAGGTCTCTGTCGCGGCCTTTCCCGAACGGCAATTCGTCGGCGAGATCCTTGCAATAGATTCCTCGGTGCTGCCCGAAAGTCGAACCGTGCGGGTACGCGGCCGCCTGCCCAACCCGGGCATGCAGCTTCGGCCCGGCATGTTCGCCAACGTGCAAGTGGTCCGCGACGAGATCCGCGAGGTCGTCACGGTGCCGCGAACCGCGATTTCCTACAACACCTACGGCGATTTCGTGTTCGAGGTCGTCGACGGGCAGGGCGGGCAGAAGACGGTCGAGCGCGTCAGCGTCACCACCGGTGACGTCCGCGACGGCGAAGTCGAAATCGTCGATGGCGTCCAAGCCGGTGCGACGGTGGTCGGCGCCGGCCTTCTGCGTTTGCGCAACAACCAGCCGGTCGAGGTGGTTGCCGAAACGACGGCCGAAGCGACCTCGGGACAGGGCTGATGCGTTTCACCGATATCTTCGTCAGGCGTCCGGTGCTGGCCACCGTCGTCAGCCTGCTGATTCTCTTGATGGGCCTGCGCGCAGCCATGCAGCTGGAAGTACGCCAGTTCCCTGAACTCGAAAGCACGACCGTTACCGTCAGCACGGCCTACCCGGGTGCGGATTCGGAACTGGTCAAGGGTTTCGTGACGACCCCGCTGCAGCAGGCGATCGCCGAAGCCGAGGGGATCGACTATCTGTCGTCCACGAGCACGCTTGGGCAGTCGACCATAGAAGCGCGCATGGTCCTCGATTACGATGCCAACGACGCACTGGCCGAAATTCAGTCCAAGGTGGCCAGCCAGCGCGACGTGCTGCCCGAAGCGGTACGCGACCCGGTCATTACTTCGACCACCGGCGAATCCACCGCGCTGATGTATATCGCGTTCTTCAGCGAGACCATGGCCGTGCCGCGGATCACCGACTATCTGATCCGCGAAGTCCAGCCGCGGCTGCAGGCCATTGCCGGCGTGGGCAAGGCGGAACTGCTCGGTCGGACCTTCGCTCAGCGAATCTGGATAGATCCGGTCCGCCTGGCGGCCATCGACATGACGCCCAGCGAACTGGTCGGTATCCTGCTGGAAAACAATTTCCTTGCCGGCGTCGGCCGTACCCGAGACGAACTGGTGCGCATCGACCTCAAGTCCACTACCGACGTCTCGAGTCCGGAGGCGTTCGAGGCGCTGGTGGTCAAGGAAGTCGACGGCAGCATCATCCGGCTCAAAGACATCGCGCGCTCGGAACTGGGCGCGGAGACCTATTCGCAAACCAACAATTACAAGGGCCAGCCTTCCACCTACGTCGCGATCGAGCTGGCGCCGGGAGCGAACCCGCTGGACGTGGCCGCCGCGGTGCGCGACGAACTCCCCGGGATTCGCGAGCAGCTGCCCGCCGGCCTGGAGGTGGAACTGGCCTACGACGCCTCGGAGTTCATCGAAAGCTCGATCAAGGAAGTGATCATGACGCTGGCCGAAGCGGTGGTGATCGTGCTGGTCGTGGTTTTTCTGACCCTGGGCTCGCTGCGCGCGGCCGTGGTTCCCTCGGTCGCCGTGCCGCTTTCGCTGATCGGCGGCGCGCTGTTGATGCTGATGCTCGGGTTCTCGCTCAATCTGCTGACGCTGCTGGCCATGGTCCTGGCTATCGGCCTGGTGGTCGACGATGCCATCATCATCGTGGAAAACGTTCACCGTCACATCGAAGAGGGTGAGTCGAGGTTCGAAGCCGCGCTGCACGGCGCGCGTGAGATGGCCACGCCGGTGATCGCGATGACGACGACCCTGATCGCCGTCTATGCGCCCATCGGCTTCATGGGCGGACTGGTCGGCTCGCTGTTTACCGAGTTCGCGTTCACGCTCGCAGGCGCCGTGCTGGTTTCCGGCGTCATCGCGTTGACCCTGTCGCCGATGCTGTCGGGGAAGATTCTGAAACCGCACGGCAATGCCACGCGCTTCGAAGGCATCGTGGAGCGAAATTTCCAGCGCCTTGCCGACGGCTACAAGTCGACGCTTTCCCGGGTGCTGAAGTCGGTCCCCGCAGTGATGGTGTTTGCGGTCGTGGTGTTGATCTCGATCGTGTTCATGCTGCGGCTGAGCCAGAATGAACTGGCGCCCACCGAAGACCAGGGGATTCTGCTCTACCAGGGCCAGGCACCGCAGACCGCGACGCTGGAGTATTTGCAGCAGTACGGCAACCAGTTGCAGAATCGCTTCGAGAAACTGCCCGGCTACGACGAGAGTTTCATGCTGCTCGGCTCGTTCGGGCCCAACACGGTTTTCGGCGGCTTCAAGCTCAAGCCGTGGGACGAACGCGACGTCTCCCAGTTCGAGGTCCAGCCGCTGCTGCAGGACGCGGTATCGGATGTGACCGGCCTGCGCACATCGATCTTCACCCGGCCATCGGTCCCCGGGTCCGGGCAGGGGCTGCCGCTGCAATTCGTCATCACTACAGCGCAATCCTACGAGCAGCTCAACGAAGTCGCCGACGAGATGATCGGCCGCGCGATGGCAAGCGGATTGTTCGGCTTCGTGCAGAAGTCGATCGAGTTCGATCGACCTATGACACGCATCGTGATCGACCGCGAGCGCGCGGCGGACCTGGGGCTTTCCATGGCCGATGTGGGGCGTGAACTGTCTTCGCTGCTGGGTGGCGGATTCATCAACCGTTTCAACCTCCAGGGCCGATCCTACGAGGTGATTCCGCAGGTGGAGCGCGATTTGCGCGCCAGGGCCGAGCAACTCAATGACTACTATATTCGGACCGGGTCGGGCCAACTGGTGCCGCTGGGCGGCATCGTTTCTTTCGAACCCACGGTAGAACCCTCGCAGCGGACCCAGCACAACCAGCTCAACTCGCTTGCGCTGGAAGGCGTGCTCAGAGGCGGCGCGGCCATGGGCGAGGCGATCGAATTCCTCGAGCAGGCGGCTGTCGAGACGTTTCCGTTGGGCTTCACATACGACTACAAGGGTGAATCCAGGCAGTTCAAGCAGCAGGGCGGCGCGTTGCTGGTCACGTTTTTCCTGTCGCTGCTGGTCATCTACCTTGTGCTGGCCGCGCAGTTCGAAAGCTGGCGCGATCCGTTCATCATCCTGGTTTCGGTACCGCTTTCGATTGCCGGGGCCATGGCGTTCATCATGCTCGGCGCGTCCAGCATGAACATCTACACCCAGGTCGGCCTCATCACTTTGATCGGCGTGGTATCGAAGAACGGCATCCTGATCGTAGAGTTCGCCAACCAGCTCCAGGTCGACAAGGGCCTGGACCGTCACCAGGCCGTGATCGAGGCCGCGGCCATCCGGCTGCGTCCCATCCTGATGACTTCGGTCGCCCTGATCGTGGCCATGGTGCCGCTGCTGACGGCCAGCGGGCCGGGTGCGGAAAGCCGCTTTGCGATCGGACTGACCATCGCGACCGGACTCGGTATCGGGACGGTGTTGACCGTGTTCGTGCTGCCGGCCTTTTATTGTCTGCTGGCGCGGGACCATGCCGCGCAGCGGCAGGGCGAAAGCGGTGAGGCGGCCGAAGCGCCGGCATAAGGGCGTCCGGGCGCCACGCGACCCGGTTCGAATTGGCCGGGTGCGGCGGCTTTTAAATCAAATTAAACTTAAAACTTAAAACTTAAAACTTAAAACTTAAATCTTCGAATTCATTTCGCCACGCGCTGCGCGCTTGCAGGCGACCTACTTTTCACAAGCGCCTGAAAAGTAGGCAAAAGCGCTTTTTACAGGCGGGGGCAGAGGGTTGCGGTGCGGGCTGATGGGGTCGGTGGTTAAATGTTTGATCACGTTGCTCGCTGGAGATCTTTTTGTCCGTTCGTCATGTTCCGCTTTGGCTCCCGGGTGGTGAAAGGATCTCGGCTTCGACGGTTATCGGAGCGGGTTCATGGCGATCGCGTCGCGTTGTGTGCTTCGGTGGATGCTGAAGAAGGTTCCAGTCTGGGGCCTTGAGCGGGGTCGGCGGCCCGACGGGCTTTGTCCTTCCAGCCGACGCCCGCCGCCTGACTTTGTCCATATTATTTGTTGTGGGAGGCGCATCCTGCGCCGATGGGCGGGCGCTATCGGGGCTGGAACCCCGTCCCGCGAGAAGCCAGTGAAAAACCTGGCAACGCCCGCCACCGGACAAGAAGCCAGACCGAAACCAGGCCCGGACCGTCCTAACCGCACCGGAACTGAAACCCGCTTCAGCATCCCCAGCCGAACAGTGCCGGCACGATCACGACAACCCCGCTCCGATAACCATTGAAGCCGGAATCCATTCTTCACCCGTGAGCCGAAGAAGAACACGCCGCACGGACAAGAAGATCCGCAATCAAAGCCCCATACCTGACACCAAACCCCCAGACCCCTCCGACCAGCACTGCCAACAGCTGCCGCCTGTAAAGCGCATTTTTGGTTACTTTTTTTGCAACCGAAAAAAGTCACTCGCATCAGCCAGCGCAGCTGGCGGCGAAACGGCCTTTGAATTTGAAGTTGAATTTGAAGTTGAATTTGAAGTTGATTTAAAAGCCGCCGCACTAGGCTCCAGTGCAAAAACAACGCTTGATTCACGCCGCATCCGAGACCATGTAATCGAAAGCGAACTCAACAAACGGGAATCCCTGCAATGAAAATCCTGATCGTACTCACGTCGCACGACAAGCTCGGCCACACCGACGAGAAGACCGGCTTCTGGCTGGAAGAATTCGCCGCCCCGTACTACGCGTTCATCGACGCCGGTGCCGAAGTCACGCTGGCCTCGCCGAAGGGCGGTCAGCCGCCGTTGGACCCGACCAGCAACGAGGAAGAGCATCAGACCGCCTCGACGCGGCGCTTTCAGGATGACGAAGTGGCGAAGCAGGCGTTGGCCAATACGCACAAGCTCTCGGAGATCGACCCCGGGGACTTCGACGCCGTGTTTTACCCGGGCGGTCATGGCCCGCTTTGGGATCTGAGCCGGAATCAGGATTCCGCCGAACTGGTCCGCACCATGCTGGAATCGGGCAGGCCGGTGGGCGCGGTCTGCCACGCCCCGGCGGTGCTGACTGAAGTCAAGGGCACAAACGGCGGCTATTTCGTCTCCGGCAAGCGCGTGACCGGCTTTACCAATACCGAAGAAGAAGCCGTCGGCCTCAGCGATGTGGTTCCGTTCCGGGTCGAGTCGCGCCTGGTCCAGCGCGGCGGTCAGTTCCGGCGCGGCGATGACTGGGCTTCCCATGTCGAAGTGGACGGTCTGCTTGTCACCGGCCAGAACCCGGCCTCGTCAGCCCCGGCGGCCGAAGCGATGATCAGGATACTGGAGCAAAAAGCGTCGTAACGCTTTATATTGAACAAGCGGCCGTTCAGGTTTTGGACGCGTTGATAGCTTGAGATTAAAAAGCCATGATTTCCAGGTTCGATGAGCGCATTTCTCGAAAAAGTATTTTTGCCTGGATGGCGCTCGCAACGGGCCTGGTTCTGCTGGTTCCGTTGATCGCCATGCAGTTCACCGGCGAGGTGAATTGGCGTGGAGGCGATTTCATCGCGATGGGTGCTCTCCTGTTCGGCACGGCCAGTCTTTTCGTGCTCGCGGCCCGAAGATCCTCGCCCGGCGTTCGACTGGCCATCGGCGGCTTGTTCGCGGTGGCGTTTCTCTACCTGTGGGCGGAGCTGGCGGTGGGCGTCTTCACGAAGCTGGGAAGCTGATCAGCTGCTTCCGGCGCGGACAAGCGCTTGCCCCGCCCTTCAGGCGAGTTCTCAATCATGCACCGTGGTTTCTCAAGCGTCGTTCAGTAGGTAGCGCGCGGCCTGGCGATACCGCGCCATCGTCTGCTCGATGATTTCGGGCGGGATGGACGGACCGGGCGGTTTCTTGTCCCAGTCCAGCGTTTCCAGGTAGTCGCGCACGAACTGCTTGTCGAAGCTGGGCGGACTGATGCCGAGCTGCCATTCGTCCTCGGGCCAGAAGCGTGATGAGTCCGGGGTAAGCACTTCATCGATCAGGTAGAGGTGGCCGTCGTCGTCGACGCCGAACTCGAACTTGGTGTCTGCAATGATGATGCCGCGCTCGCGGGCATAGGCGCCGGCGCGCAGGTAGATGGCCAGGCTGACGTCGCGCACCCTGATGGCCAGTTCCGGGCCGATCAGTTCCTGCATTCGGTCGAAGTCGATGTTCTGGTCGTGGTCGCCGGTCTGTTCCTTGGTCGACGGCGTGAAGATCGGTTCGCGCAGCCGTGCCGACTGCTGCAGGCCCTTCGGCAGCTTGACGCCCGAAATCGCGCCGTCGGCCCGATAATCCCGCCAGCCGGAACCTGCCAGGTAACCGCGCACGATGGCTTCAACGGGCAGGGGCTTGAGCGCGCGCACCAGCATCGAGCGCGATTCGAGTTGTGCGGCCAGCCCGCTGTTGCCCAGGACCTCGGCCAGGCCGTCTTCGATGATGTGATTCCGGATCAGGTCATTGAACTGCGTGAACCAGAAGCGCGAGATGCGGGTGAGCATTTCACCCTTGCCCGGAATCGGATCCGGCAGGATGACGTCGAATGCACTCAGGCGATCCGACGCGATGATCAGCAGGCGATCTTCATCGACGCGGTAAATGTCGCGCACCTTGCCCTGGTGGACGCGTTCGAGCGGCGGGACGGGATAATCGGTCACGGTAGCCTGTAAAATGGTGGCTCGACCGGATTATACGTGATTGCTGCCGCTAGACACCGCGGCGGGATAAAAACAGGAACGCTTCGATGCAACAGTCTCTGGTGATTGCCCCTTCCATTCTTTCCGCCGATTTCGCCCGGCTGGGCGAAGAAGTCGAGACCGTGCTGGACGCTGGCGCCGACTGGGTGCATTTCGACGTGATGGACAATCACTACGTGCCGAACCTGACGATCGGACCCATGGTGTGCAAGGCGCTGCGCGATCACGGCATCACGGCTCCCATCGACGTCCACCTGATGGTCAAGCCGGTCGACCGCATCATTCCCGATTTCGCCGCCGCCGGCGCCGGCGTGATCAGCTTCCACCCCGAAGCCACCGAGCACGTGGATCGCACGCTGGGCCTGATCCGCGAGCAGGGCTGTCGGGCCGGGCTGGTATTCAATCCGGCCACATCGCTGGACGTGCTCGAATGGGTCATCGACAAGGTCGACCTGGTGCTGATCATGTCGGTCAATCCGGGCTTCGGCGGTCAGAAGTTCATCCCGGCCGCGCTGGACAAGCTCCGGCGGGCCCGCCGGATCATCGACGATTCCGGGCGCGATATTCGGCTGGAAATCGACGGCGGGGTGAAGCCGGACAACGCGCGCGACGTGATTGCGGCCGGCGCCGACACGCTGGTCGCCGGCTCGGCGATTTTCGGCGCCGACAACTACGGCGAAGTCATCGCCCGCATGCGCGCCTCGGCTTCCATCTGACTCGTTGCCGGGATCAGTTTTCCTGGAAACCAGATATTTGTGTGGAAGAGAATTTCGGCCCTGATCAATCCGAACCACGGTCTCGAGACGTCTCCCCGCAACCGACCGGCCAGCCGGCTATCAAGTGATTCGTCAGCCAGCTAATTGGCGATAATGAGTTTTCATTCGGCGCGCCTGATGCTGTCCAGCCAGCGCGCGAGTTCGAGTAGCTTCGGCCGTCGCTGGACGCAATAAGGCGCCAGCCAACGCCAGGCGCCGCTGGTGGCCGCCGAAAATCTTTGCTGCGGGTGGCCCGAGCATGGCGGCGAAGCCGCCGGGCATGTTCCAGATGACTTCATCGGCGCTGCAAAGGATGCAGGCACAATCGATGGTTATTACGGCATGATAGCGACTTGACGCAGCCCAAAAGGACATTGCATCCATCGTGAACGAAGAACCGATTACAACTATTCGCGGCGCGCTGGAATCCGGCCGTTTGACGATCAACGCACTGGACGACGGCAGCGGCGTGCTGCTGGACGTTGATGGAGAGCAGCTACTGACCCTGAACCGCACCGGCATGCGGCTGGTCCAGGCCATCGACGACGGCGCCGCGTCGGTTGAAGCGTTGCGCGACATGCTGCTGGATGAATTCGAGGTTGAGGCCGAACGGGCCGAGGCCGATGCTCAGGCGTTCGTCGGCGAAGTCGCGAAGGCGCTGTAGTCTGTTGGCTGGTTGGATGCCGACGGCGCATACCGGTCCGACCGGGGCGGGGAATCCCTGTCATAGCGGAATCCGACATTGATTGGCGTCATCCCCTGAATTGCCTGAAACCCGAAATCGGAATCCGTATTTCCACCCGTCAACCGTCTATCTTTCAACCAACAGCCATCACCCCGCGATCTCCGAAACCGGGGTTTTCAACCGCCGACCATTTTTCGCCACCAGGGTTTCTTCGGCGTCGGCAGTGCACGATGCAACAGTTCAAGTTCCAATTGCCGGCCGGCGGCCAGGTCGGTGGGATAGGCCTCGATGATTAGCCGGGCCGCCTCGATGCTGGTCCATTTGGAAATGGGTTCACGAGCCGGGGTCAGCTGAGGAATGCGGCGTCGGTCGCGGTGGGCGTCCGATGCGGCCACGTGGATGTAACCGTTTTGCACCATGAACTTCGCCGATTGTTGCACGACCTCGCCGAACCGGCCGGTGCATGACTGCACGGTGACCTGGCCCAGGCAACCCATCTGTACCCATTCACCCAGGCGTTGGGGCATCCGGCGCAATTCGCTGTTTCGTTCCGGGTGCGCGATCACTGGCGTCAGGCCCATGGCCAGCAGTTGTTCGAGCAGATGTTCGGCACCCATGGGGACCGTATGCACCGGCAGTTCCACCAGTGCGGCCTTGCCCTTGTTGGCGATCGTCAGCGCCGAGCCGCAGTCGAGCTCGGCCGGCAGTTCCGGGGTGAGATGCAGCTCACAGCCGGGCAGGATGTTCAGTCCGATGGCCGCTTTTTGCAACGCATCGTTGAGTTGCTCAATACCGGAGCGAATCCGCTGCGCGGGATTGGAGTACACGCCGTTGAGATGATGCGGGGTGACAACCGTGGTCGAGATGCCGTCGGCCACGGCAATGCGCGCCATTGCCAGCGACTGCTCCATTTCCCTGGAGCCGTCGTCTATGCCGGGGAGCATGTGGCAGTGCAGATCAGTCAGCATGGGCACAGTATGCCAGTCGGCTCGGCAGATCGTCGTTTTGTTTTTTGGTCGTTTTGTCTTTTCGTCGTTCCGCATAGCGGCAAGCCGTTCTCGACCAAACGACCAAACGACCAGACACGGCATAATGATGGTTTGAAAAATATTTCGGTTTCCCCAGGTATGAATTTCGAATTGTTGGCACATAGCGCGGCCGCCCGGCGCGGCAGGCTCCGGTTACCGCGAGGCCGCGTAGAGACGCCCGCGTTCATGCCGGTGGGCACCTACGGCACGGTCAAGGGCATGACGCCGGAGGAGTTGCGCGGCATCGGCGCCGAGATCATCCTGGGTAATACGTTTCACCTGATGCTGAGACCCGGAACCGAGGTGATTGCCGCGCATGGCGACCTGCACGATTTCATGCACTGGAACGGCCCCATCCTGACTGATTCGGGCGGCTTTCAGGTCTGGAGTCTGGCCGAGTTGCGCAAGCTCGATGAAAAAGGTGTGACCTTCGCCTCGCCGATCGACGGCAGTCGCATCTTCATGGGGCCCGAAGAGTCCATGGCGGTGCAGCGTGCTCTGGGTTCGGATATCGTCATGATCTTCGACGAGTGCACCGCCTACCCGGCGACGCTGGACGAGGCGCGCGCGTCCATGGAGCGCTCGCTGCGCTGGGCCGAGCGCTCGAAAGCCGCGCATGGCGATTCGCCAGCCGCGCTGTTCGGTATCGTCCAGGGTGGTATGTATCCGGAACTGCGGGCGATCTCCGCGGCCGCGCTGATCGATATCGGTTTCGACGGTTACGCTATCGGCGGACTGAGCGTTGGCGAGCCCGAGGCAGATCGGATCGACATGCTCGACGCCACCTGTCCCAAGCTGCCGGAATGCCGTCCGCGCTACCTGATGGGCGTCGGCCGGCCCGAGGACATCGTCGCGGCGGTTGCGCGCGGCGTCGACATGTTCGACTGCGTATTGCCTACGCGCAACGCCCGCAACGGGCATCTGTTTACCCGATTTGGTGACATCAAGATCAAGAATGCGCGCTACCGCATGGACACCACGCCGCTGGACGCGGACTGCGATTGCTATACCTGCCGCAACTACTCGCGTGCTTACCTGAAACATCTGCACCGCTGCAACGAGATCCAGGGCGCACGCCTGGCGACCATCCACAATCTGTATTACTACCAGCAGCTCATGCGGGAAATTCGCGACGCGATCGAGGTCGATGAATTCGGCGGATTCGTGCGCAAATTCGAGGCAGATCGGAAGCGCGGCATAGGCTGAGGCGGCGCCGCGGGTTTACGTCAAAGCCGGGTCCGACCTGCTTGGAAGCCTGCCCGGCAGGCGAACGGCCCGACCGCTTGCCCGATCCCCGATCGCCTGCTGGCCGAACGGCTGCAGGATCATTTGCCCGTTGTCGACCACCAACCGCCAAACCGGAGGCCGATAACCAGCCAAACAGTTAACCCGAAACCCCCATCAGCTTGCGTACTTCATCGCGCCTGGCCATCCCGTCCTTGTAGCCGAGTTCCATGAGTTCGCGGCAGAATTCGGCTTCGAACAGCAGGTAGCTGGGCAGGCGGCCCGGACCCCAGGCGCCGACGCCCTTGAGCAGGGTCTTGACGCTGGCCGGAACGCGGTGCATGTGCCGATTGGATACTTCACGCAGGTCTTCGCTGGGCTGAATCAGCAGTGCATCGATTTTTTTCAGTCCGGTCTCGGGACGGTGCTGCGCGGGAACGACTTCGAGCGTGCGGTTGATCCGCTTGAGGCGCGAGAGATCGTTGTTGAGATAGTCCATGAAGATCACGTCGAGCAGGTAGCCGCCGATATCCCCCAGCGTCGGGTAGCGCTCGCAGACCTCGGGCTCGGGGTCCTGCAATTCGTCGCGTGTGCCGATGATCACGACTCTGTCCGCGCCCATATGGATGGGCGGGCTCAGCGGTGTGGTGTGACGCATGCCGCCGTCGCCGAAGTATTCGTTGCCGATGCGCTGGGCCGGAAACAGCAGCGGCAGCGCGGCGCTGGCAAGCAGGTGGCCGGCGTCGATCGCGCAGCGGACCCCGGCGCGCTTGTAACGATTCCATTCGACGAATTCATCGCGCCCCTGGAAGAAAGTGACCGCGCGCGAGGTGGCGTAGCCGGAGGCGGTAATCAGCAAGGCGTCGAGGTGCCCTTCGTCTATCGCGCGCCGGATGCCTTTGGTGTCCAGCTCCCGCTCCAGCAGCTGGCCCAACGGCCGATTGTCCAGCAGCGCTTTCGGGTTGGCGATACCAAGCCCGCCCAGCGTCATCGACGCCAGCCAGTGCAGGCCGGTGCCCATGTTGTGCAGCCAGCCGGTGCGATAGATGTGACGGCAGCGGAAATTGCCCCAGAACTGCGCCAGCCGCTCTGCGCCGTAGGCGAAATTCTCGGCGTGGCTGGCCATGACTGCTGCGTTGATGCCGCCTGCCGAGGTGCCTGCAATGATTCGGAAAGGCGTTTCGGGACCCGGCAGATACTCGGCCATGGCCTTGAGCACGCCCACTTGGTAGGCACCGCGGGCGCCGCCGCCGGGCAGCATCAGAGCGGGTCGTGGCGGGCTGTCGTTCATTCCGGATCCTCGATCTTGCGTCGGGTTCTTCCTGTCACAGACCGGGTGCGGTGCGATCGGCGTTCATCAGCCGTCGCTGAGCACGATCGATTCGAAGCCGTTTTCGCGCAGTTCGCGCCGTGCGCTGTCGGCCGCACGAGCCGTGTCGTAAGGACCCAGGCGGACACGATGCCAGCTTTCGCCGTTTACGCTCACGCTCTGGATTCGAGCCACCAGGCCGAGCATGGCCAGTCTGGCCTTGAGCGCCTCGGCGTCTTCGGCCGAGCGGAAGGAACCGGCCTGAATCAGGTAACTGCCCCCGGCGGGTGTGGCTGGCTGCTCGGGATTTTCGCGCGCGCGTTGCTCGATCTCGCGGTTGGGCACGACCACTTCGATTTCCGGCAGCACCGTAAAGAAATCATAGCGGCCGTCGCGTTCGCCCGAGTCCCCGTCGCCCGGTGCCTCGATGATGGGCGGATCGTCCCGGCCGGTCGGCGGGCCGGCGGTGGCTTCGTCGCCGTGCGGCAGGTAGCCGCCCAGCCAGGCCAGCAGTGCCAGTCCGAGACCGCAGCAAAGCCCGGCAGCGAAGCTGAAAATGCCGACCGAAGCGCCGGAACTTCCGCGTCTTGCCTGTTTGCGCGCCATTACATCTGCTCCGGTGCGCCAACACCGATCAGGGCCAGGCCGCCCGCAATGACGTGGCGGACCGCGCTGATCAGGTTCAGGCGGGCATTGCGCAGGTCGTCGTCATCGTCGACCAGAATGGCCACTGCGTTGTAGTAGGTATGGAACTGGCCGGCCAGGTCATGCAGGTAATGGGCGATATCGTGCGGCGCACGCCGGCGCGCGGCCGTTTCGATGATTTCCGGCCAGCGACCCATCGCCTGCATCAGTGCGCGCTCGTGTTTTTCGGTCAGTCGCTTGAGTGCCGCATCGCCGATAGTCGGATTGTGCTTCATGCCGCGACCGTCGAGCTGGCGAAAGATGCTGTGGATTCGGGCATGCGCGTAGTGGATGTAGAACACCGGGTTTTCGTTGGCCCGCGACTTGGCCAGGTCGAGGTCGAAATCCAGGTGCTGGTCGTGCGAGCGCATGATGTAGAAATAGCGTGCGGCGTCTTTGCCGACCTCTTCGCGCAGCTGCCTGAGCGTCGTGAATGCGCCCGAGCGCGTCGACATCTGGATTTTCTCGCCGCCGCGGTAAAGCACCGCGAATTGGACCAGCGGAAATTCCAGCCGCTCCGGGTCTTCGCCGAGCCCGCGTGCGGCCGCCTTCAGGCGCGGTACATAGCCATGATGATCGGCGCCGAATATATAGATGAGCTTGCCGGGACAGCGCTCCAGCTTGTCGAGCAGGTAAGCGACGTCGGATGCGAAATAGGTCGTGCGGCCGTTTTCGCGGATTACGACGCGATCCTTGTCGTCGCCGAGATCCGAGGATCGGAACCAGCGCGCGCCGTTTTCGGTATACAGCCAGCCGCCGGCCTCCAGCCGTGCCAGGGCGCGCTCGAGCGCGCCACTGTCGTCGAGTTCGCGCTCCGAGAACCAGCGGTCGAAGACCACGCCGAACTCCTCGAGATCTTCGCGAATGTCGGACAGCATCGCGTCCAGGGCGGTCTTGAAGCACGCTTCGTAGCCGGAGTCGCCAAGCAGCTCGCGCGCCCGGCCGACCAGTGCATCGATGTGTGCTTCCTTGTCACCGTCGGCGGATTCGGAAGCGTCCGGCGGAATGCCGTCGGCCACGACACGCCAGGGATGGCGCAGCTTGTCGCCGTTGTTGCTGCGCAGGGTGCGCGCGATGTCGTAGATGTAGTCGCCACGGTAGCCGTTATCGGGAAAGCGGGGTGATTCCCCGCAAAGTTCCAGGTAGCGAATCCAGACCGATGCCGCCAGGATGTCCATCTGGCGACCGTGGTCGTTGACGTAGTATTCGCGCGCCACGCGGTGGCCGGCCGCGGCCAGAATGGACGAGACCGATGCGCCGTAGGCGGCGCCGCGCCCATGGCCGACGTGCAGTGGGCCGGTCGGATTGGCGCTGACGTATTCGGCCAGCACGTCTTCCTTTTCACCGGCCTGCAGATGGCCGTATCGATGTCCTGCCGACAGCACTTCGCGTATGACCGAGCGCAAGTGGTGGTCGCTGGCGAAGAAATTGAGAAAACCGGGGCCGGCGATGTCGATCTGGCGAACCCGCTTGGACGCCGGAAGCTTGGCGACGATCATTTCTGCGACCTCGCGCGGTTTGCGGCGTGCGGCCTTTGCCAGCACGAGCGCAACATTGCAGGCATAGTCGCCATGTTCCGGATCGCGCGGCTGGTCGACCTGGAATGAGGTTTCGATATCGCGGGGAAGCTTGTCGTCCCGCTTGAGGTAACCGACGGCCTGGTGGATCAATTCTTCGATGTGCGCGCGCATGAATTTGGTAGGGTCGCAGAGCCGGCATTCGGGACTGGGTTATTGTACCGGGGCCGGTCGTCGGGTGTTGCCGGCGCGTTATCCACAAAACCTGTGGATAACCATGTGGGCAATCCTCCACTGTTGCTCCGCACGACACTGGACAGCGAGAGTGTTCTGGATTGGTCAATAATGTCTCATGTTTATTTTATGTATATTTATCATAGTTTTATAGTCTTAACTTCAACAATCGGCTGGTAAATTTTCACCAAGCCGCTGTTTTTTTACCGGCGCGTGACACTGTGAATAAACATCGGGGACCGCCGCCGGGCGAAATTGAGGAAATGTGATGGGTTTAACGGTCAGGAAGTTCAATGAAGCGGCGCCGGAACTTGGCGCCCGAGTGTGGCTGGATACTGCGGCGACCGTGATCGGTGCGGTGCGTTTGCACGATGACGTTTCGATCTGGCCCAACGTCGTTCTGCGCGGTGATGTCAACACGATCGAAATAGGCGCCCGAAGCAACATCCAGGATGCGGTAGTCGGTCACGTGACGCATGACGGCCCCTACTCGCCCGGCGGCATCCCGCTGGTGGTGGGCGAAGATGTCACCGTGGGTCACGCCGCGGTGCTGCATGCATGCACTATCGGCGACCGTTGCCTGGTGGGTATGGGGGCACTCGTGCTCGACGGCGCGGAACTCGAATCCGACGTTATGCTGGCTGCCGGCAGCCTGGTCGGTCCCGGCAAGCGGCTCGAGGCGGGGTGGCTCTACCGCGGCCGGCCGGCCGAACCGATCCGGAAATTGAGCGAGCGGGAACTCGAGATGCTGAAATATTCGGCCGAGCATTACGTGCGGTTGAAGAATACCTACCTGGTCGGCAGCGGCGAAGAATTCGGCAATGCCTGATGGCCCGGGACCGGAAAATCCCGGTTCGACAGTATTGACCCGGCGGGTCGAAATAGGCGATACTACACGGCTAGCCGGGGTGTAGCGCAGCCTGGTAGCGCAACTGCTTTGGGAGCAGTAGGTCGCAGGTTCGAATCCTGCCACCCCGACCAGCCGCGCCGGGCGCCGCCACAGCGCCTGGTTCGGCTGACAAGAACGGGCAGCGGGTCGGACTGGTTCCGAATCGGTTGCCGATAGCGGACTCTGCGGCGGAATTGGATTTGCGCCTGTAGCTCAATCGGATAGAGCATCGGCCTTCTAAGCCGAGGGTTGCAGGTTCGAGTCCTGCCAGGCGCGCCACCAACAGTTGCGGTGGCGACCGGGCAAGGTCTGCAGAGAAACGTTTTACAATGGTGGGCGTAGCTCAGGGGTAGAGCACTGGATTGTGGCTCCAGCGGTCGTGGGTTCAAATCCCATCGTCCACCCCATTTTCAGCCTGGGAACGGCGCGTCCGTTTTCGGGGCATCAATACAATGGGCCGTTAGCTCAATTGGTAGAGCAGTGGACTCTTAATCCATTGGTTGTAGGTTCGAGTCCTACACGGCCCACCATGTGCTTCCAGCGCGACTCATGTGACAAAGCCTTTGGCGCTGGATATGTCGCGAATCGAAGATTCATGACGAGAATTCCTTGAGACAAATAAGCGAGTTGACTTCCCAATGCAGGTATCGATGGAAAAAACCGGCGACCTGGGTCGCCGCCTGACGGTCGAATTGCCGACCGACCAGATTGACCAGAAGGTCTCCGGCCGTCTCGACGAACTCCGTGGCCAGGTGCGTCTCAAGGGCTTTCGCCCCGGCAAGGTACCGATGAATGTGGTGCGCCAGCGCTACGGGGCGCAGGTACGCCAGGAAGTACTGCAGGAAAGCATGCAGAACGCGCTCCAGGAGGCCATCACCGAGCAGAAATTGCGGGTGGCCGGCGTTTCGAGCATGAATCCGGATGACAGCGCCGAAGGCGACGACTTCCGATTTATCGCCGAGGTCGAAGTGTTCCCGGAACTGCCCGAAATCGAAGTCGATGAGATGAAAATCGATCGGCCGGTGGTCGAGATCGGCGAGTCCGACGTCGACGACATGATCAAGACGCTGCGCGAACAGCGCCGGAGCTGGTCGGATGCCGGTCGTGCGGCCGCCGAGGGGGATCGTGTCAGCCTGGAATTTCACGCCCTGGCCGGTGAGCAGCGCATTCCGGAAACCGGCGAACACAAGCTGCAGCCGGTGCTCGGCAGCGGCGCGATGTTCGAAGATTTCGAGCAGGCGCTGACCGGGCTCGAAGCGGGCGACGAGAAGACCGTCGAACTCGGGTTTCCCGAGGATTTCGGCGACCCCGAACTGGCCGGCAAGACCGCAGAGGTGACCATCAGGGTCAATGCCGTCGAAGCCTCCGAAATGCCCGAAGCCGACGATGAATTCGCCGGGGAATTCGGCATCGAGGGCGGCATGGAGCAGATGCGCATCGACGTTCGCAAGAACCTTGAACGCGAAATGCGCGGCGCGCGCACCAACCAGCTCAAGAAGGCGGTCACCGACGGCCTGGCTGAGCGTTTCGCCGATTTCAGCCTGCCGGATTCGGCTGTGCGCCAGGAGCTTCAGCAGATGCAGGCGCAGCTTCGCCAGCAGTACGGCGAGCAGGTCGACCTGCCGGAAGACCAGCTGCGACCGGGTGCCGAACGGCGAGTCAGGCTCGGGTTTCTGTTGGCAGAGATCGCGCGTCAGCATGACCTCGAAATCGATGCCGACCGGGTCGAAGCCCGAATCGCCGAGATTGCCGAGACCTACGAGAACCCTTCGGAAGTCATCGAGCTGTACCGCCAGAACGAACAATTGATCGGGCAGATCGAAAACTCGGTCCTCGAAGAGCAGGTGGTCGACTGGGTGCTCGACAATGCGAGCGTCAGGGACAACGAAATGACATTCAAGCAACTGATGGAATCGGCATGAATGAACGGGGCATGAACGAACAGGCGCTGAATCTGGTTCCGATGGTCGTCGAGCAGTCGGCTCGCGGCGAGCGTGCCTACGACATCTATTCGCGCCTGCTCAAGGAACGCGTGATTTTTGTCGTCGGACCGATCGAAGATTATGCGGCCAATTTAATCGTGGCGCAGCTTCTTTATCTGGAAAGCGAGAACCCGGAGAAGGACATCAACGTCTACATCAATTCGCCGGGCGGTTCGGTGACTGCGGGCATGGCCATCTACGACACCATGCAGTTTGTCAGGCCCGACGTGTCGACCATGTGCATCGGTCAGGCCGCCAGCATGGGCGCGCTGCTGCTGGCCGCCGGATGCAAGGACAAGCGCTATGCGCTGCCGCACTCGCGCGTGATGATTCACCAGCCGCTGGGCGGGTTTCAGGGCCAGGCCTCGGATATCGACATCCATGCGCGAGAAATCCTGAAAATGAAGGATCAGCTCAACCGGATTCTGCAGCAGCATACCGGCCAGGACATGACGACCATCGAGCAGGATACCGATCGCGACAAATTCATGTCGGCCGGCGAGGCTGCCGAATACGGTCTGATCGACCATGTCCTGGAAAGTCGGGATTCCGAGGTCGGCTAGGGCTGAGCCTGCTTTATTATCCGTGAACCGATCTTCCGAGTCCGGCTTGACGCCGCGCTGGCCGTTTTGGGTTACCATTTGCAACGAGATCGTCCGAAACGAGAATCATGAGCGAAACTTCCAGCGATAACAAGGTCTTGTACTGCTCTTTCTGCGGAAAGAGCCAGCACGAGGTGCGCAAGCTCATCGCCGGCCCGAGTGTCTACATCTGCGACGAATGCGTCGAGTTGTGCAACGACATTATCCGGGAAGAGCTCGAAGACGCCAGCATGGGCGAGCGCGAACGCCTGCCCACGCCGCAGGAAATCCATGAATTTCTTGATGAGTATGTCATCGGCCAGCCCCAGGCCAAGCGCGTGCTCTCGGTCGCGGTATACAACCATTACAAGCGCCTCGAATCGTACAAGCACCGCGAGGACGTGGAACTGGCCAAGAGCAACATCCTGCTGATCGGACCGACCGGCTCGGGCAAGACCCTGCTGGCCGAAACCCTGGCGCGCATGCTCAATGTGCCGTTCACGATTGCCGACGCGACTACGCTGACCGAGGCCGGCTACGTGGGTGAGGATGTCGAAAACATCATCCAGAAGCTCCTGCAGAAATGCGAATACGATGTTGAAAAAGCCCAGACCGGTATCGTCTACATCGATGAAATCGACAAGATTTCGCGCAAGGCCGAAAATCCGTCGATTACCCGCGATGTTTCGGGCGAAGGCGTGCAGCAGGCACTGCTCAAGCTGATCGAGGGCACCATGGCCTCGGTGCCGCCGCAGGGCGGAAGAAAGCATCCGCAGCAGGAATTCCTGCAGGTCGATACGCGCAATATCCTGTTTATCGTCGGCGGTGCGTTCGCCGGCCTGGACAAAGTCATCCAGGACCGCTCCGACGCCGCCGGCATCGGTTTCCGGGCCCAGGTCAAGGGCAAGAGCGATTACAACCCGTCGGAACTCGTCGCGACGGTGGAGCCGGAAGACCTGATCCGCTACGGCTTGATTCCGGAGTTCGTAGGGCGCCTGCCGGTGGTGGCCACACTGCGCGAGTTGGACGAGGACGCGCTGGTGCGCATCCTGGTCGAGCCGAAGAATGCGGTGGTCAAGCAGTTCAAGAAGCTGTTCGAAATGGAGCACTGCGAACTTGAAGTACGCGACGACGCACTTAGCGCAATCGCCCAGAAGGCCATGGCCAGAAAGACCGGCGCGCGCGGTTTGCGGACGATCATGGAAAACGTCCTGCTCGACAGCATGTACGATCTGCCGTCGACCGAGAACGTAATCAAGATCGTGGTCGATGAGGCCGTCATCAACGGCGAGGCCAAGCCTTACATGATCTTCGAGGGCAGTAAACGCGCCTCCGGCGACTCCTGAGCAAGGCATCGCCAATCGCCATAAGTACGCCGCTGGCGCCAGCCGGTGGTGATTTTTCACTGTACCGATGTGTGCACTCCGGATGCTGCGCGTCGGCGGCCACTGCCAGCCGTGCGGTCACAACGAATAGCGACGTCTTTTCGGTTTCACGAATTTGACGGCAGCCAGATGATCGCGCAATCGTGCTTGAATCCATTGCCGGCTGCGCCAATATCCCATGCTGAACCCCGTTTATGAGGCGCGCGATGGCGCCCTGAGAGAAATATTGATGGCAAGCTCCAAAACACCTGATCTGCCCGTTGATTCGACGCGCCAGCCGACGCCAGTGCTCAGCCTGCGCGACGTTGTGGTCTATCCGCACATGGTAATCCCCCTGTTCGTCGGTCGCGAGCGCTCGGTAAGCGCGCTCGACGAGTCGATGAACGTGGACAAGCGTATCCTGCTGATCACGCAGAAAAGCCCCGAGACCGAAGAGCCGGTTCCTGAGGACCTGTTCGAGTTCGGCACGCTGGCGACGATTCTTCAGATGTTGCGCCTGCCCGACGGCACCACCAAAGTGCTGGTCGAAGGCGTCGAGCGGGTGCACGTGAAAAACCTCAACGAGGATGATGGGTACCTGGCCGGCACCTGGGAAGCGGTACCGGCGGAAGCGGACGATGACACCGAGGCGCTGGACGTGACCGCCCGCAGCCTGCTGAGCCTGTTCGAGCAGTACGTCAAGCTCAGCCGCAAGATTCCCGTCGAATTGCTGACCACGCTCTCGGGCATTCATGATCCCAGCCGCCAGGCCGATACCATCGCCGCCCACCTGGGCATCCGCATCGAGGACAAGCAGCGGATTCTCGAAACTGCGGATCTGCGCGAGCGGATGGAGCGTCTGATGGCGTTGATCGAGGGCGAGATCGACGTGCTCAAGCTTGAGAAACGCATTCGTGGCCGGGTCAAGACCCAGATGGAGAAGAGCCAGCGCGAGTACTACCTCAACGAGCAGATGAAGGCCATCCAGAAGGAACTGGGCGACCTCGACGAATCGGGCAACGACCTGGGCGATCTCGAGCAGAAGATCGAGAAGGCCGGCATGCCCAAGGAAGCCCTGGAAAAGTCCATGGGCGAATTCAACAAGCTCAAGATGATGTCACCGATGTCGGCCGAGGCCACGGTGGTGCGCAATTATCTGGACTGGATGCTTGCTGTGCCGTGGAAGAAACGCAGCAAGGTGCGTCACGATATCAAGGCTGCCGAAGATATTCTCGAGGCCGACCATTACGGACTGGAGCGTGTCAAGGAGCGCATCCTTGAATACCTTGCGGTGCAGAAGCGGGTCAAGAAGCTGCGCGGTCCGATCCTTTGTCTGGTGGGGCCGCCTGGCGTCGGCAAGACTTCGCTGGGACGCTCCATCGCACGTGCGACCGGGCGCGAATTCATCCGCATGAGCCTGGGCGGGGTGCGCGACGAAGCCGAGATTCGCGGCCACCGCCGAACCTACATCGGCTCGATGCCGGGCAGAGTGGTTCAGAACATGTCCAAGGTAGGCACGCGCAATCCGCTGTTCATGCTCGACGAACTCGACAAGATGAGCATGGATTTCCGGGGCGATCCGTCCTCGGCGATGCTCGAAGTGCTGGATCCGGAGCAGAACAACACGTTCAGCGACCATTACCTGGAGGTCGATTACGACCTGTCCGAGGTGATGTTCCTGGCCACGGCGAACTCGCTGAACATCCCGGCACCGCTGCTGGATCGGATGGAAATCATCCGCATCCCCGGCTACACCGAGGATGAAAAGCTCAATATTGCACGCAAGTACCTGCTGCCAAAGCAGATGGAACAGCATGGACTGAAGGAAGACGAGCTCAGCGTCAGCGACACCGCGATCACCGACATCATTCGTTACTACACCCGCGAGGCGGGGGTTAGAAACGTCGAACGCGAGCTGGCCAAAATCTGTCGCAAGGTGGTCAAGGAGCTTAGTCTGGAAAAGAAGCTGGACAAGCGCCAGGTCACCACGCGCAACCTCGACAAGTACCTGGGCGTTCGCCGGTTCCGCTTCGGCCGAGCCGAGGAGCGCGACGAGATCGGACAGGTCACCGGGTTGGCCTGGACCGAAGTCGGTGGCGAATTGTTGCAGATCGAGGCCAACGCGGTGCCCGGCAAAGGCAAGCTGACGCAGACCGGTCAGCTCGGCGAGGTGATGCAGGAATCGGTTACGGCCGCCCTGTCGGTGGTGCGCTCGCGCGCTGACGCGCTTGGCCTGGACTCCGAATTCCACCAGAAGCGCGACCTCCACGTGCACGTGCCCGAGGGTGCTACGCCCAAAGACGGTCCGAGTGCGGGTGTCGCCATGGTGACTGCACTGGTTTCGGTACTCACCGGGATTCCGGTACGGGCCGATGTCGCGATGACCGGCGAAATCACGCTCCGGGGTCGGGTGTTGCCGATCGGTGGCCTGAAGGAGAAGTTGCTGGCGGCGCTGCGCGGTGGCATCACCACGGTGTTGATTCCAAAGGAAAACGAGAAGGATCTGGTCGAGATTCCGGACAAGATCAAGAAGGATCTGGAGATTCGCCCGGTCGAGTGGATCGACGATGTGCTGGAAATCGCCTTGGTGTCGCAGCCCGATTCCGATGCAGTGCCGGCCGCCGCCGGTGGCAAGGCCGATGCATCCGATCAGGTGACCCGGGCACACTGACCCCGGATCATTCACCACCCAATTTACTGCGACGGGCCCAGGCCCCGCGCATACGGCGTTTTGTTGGGTCGCGCATCTCACCGTACGGATGAGTATGTTTACGGTGCGCCCGTCCGCCGACACGCCGTATTCACGGGACCTCGAGCCGCCTCGTGACGATCGGGTGGTGAATGACCCGGGCTGAGAAGGAGAGTTGAATGCCGCCGCGACATCGCCCGATGGCGGCCCGAACCTGCATCGTGACCGATTCAGTTGCGATGGCACTTGAACTGACCGAATATCGGATATAATCCGTGATTGCTTATGGATGGGTAGATTCCGTCCCCTCGTATCGGAGGCGGCTGTTTGCCGTAAAGCAAGCTGGATTCGTTGCGAATTCCCGGTTGATGCGGTTGTTCCGGTGGTATACCATCGGACTGTGGTGGTCGGAGTGGGAAGCCCGACTGGCCAGCATCTGATAAAAAAGGGGAATCGCAAGCTAACAACACAGAATGTATCTGGAGCAGATCAATTATGAATAAGACAGAACTGACTGAAGCAGTTGCGGAGCAAGCGGGACTTACCAAGGCGGACGCTGGTCGCGCCCTGGACGCGATGATTGGCGCTATTTCCAAGACGCTGAAAAAGGGAGATACGGTTTCTCTTATTGGATTCGGTACCTTTTCCGTGAAGAAGCGTGCCGCACGCACGGGTCGTAATCCGGCTACAGGCGAGACGATCAAGATCAAGGCATCCAAAACGCCCTCTTTCAAGGCTGGTAAAGCGTTTAAAGACGCGATAAAATAACCGGCTTAGCGTCCCGGGTGCTTAGCTCAGTTGGGAGAGCATCGCCCTTACAAGGCGAGGGTCGGCGGTTCGAGCCCGTCAGCACCCACCAGAAGTATCAGGAGTGGTAGTTCAGTTGGTTAGAATACCGGCCTGTCACGCCG